>NZ_JAINFC010000654.1 GCF_020740835.1 Streptomyces sp. UNOC14_S4 | reverse complement strand
AGCCCCCGGCCCACCAACCAATCCAGGGGCGCGAGGAACTGCGCGAGAAGCCCCACCGGCCCGCAGACGAAAACGCAGACGAACGCGCTAGTCGAACCAGCGCGCCCGCTCCAGCTCCTCCGTCCGCGACGGATCCTCCAGCAGCGCCGCCGCCTCGAAGCGCCGCGCCCAAGCCCCCGCCGCCCACGCAAGCCCAGCCGCCACACCCTCCAGCGTGGCCGCATGGAGAACGCCGTCCTGACACAGACACCAGTCGAGCTCAACGCCACCGACGACGAGCTCGTCGTGCTCGACATACGTCGAGGGCGCCCCCGGAAGCAGCGTGCGCACCCCCTCCGGAACCTCCCGGGCCACCCCGTCCCCCACCGGCACACGAACCGCGAAGACCTCGCGCGCACGCCGCACCTGAAGCAGCTCGGCAAGATCCGCGGCCAGATCAGGGCGGACGGGCAGCAGCGGATGCCCGTCCGCGAGCGCCAGCACATCAGGCGCGTCGGCGACCAGCGCGTCCGCCGCATCAACGACCCGCACCGCACCATCGACAACGGCACGCAACTCGTCCGGCAGCGTCACCTGCTCCGGGTCGAGCACGGCCAGCAGCCCGTAAAGAGCATGCAGTTGCGCCGCCCCCACCACCAGGTCCTCGTCGGCGAGACGGGCCAAGAGCTCGGCCGCGCCGCCCGGTTCGTCGAGGAGAGCCGCAGCGGAGGTGCGGACACCCAGCGCCCGGAGCACCTGGTCGTCGGCGAGACCGCCCGCGTCGGCCGCCTCGTACAGCCCGCGCAGCAACGGGTCGCCGCCCGCGACGCGCAGCCCGGCCGGCCGGCGGCCGTCCAGGATGGGATGGCCGCGCAGCCACCACGCGGTGTACGGCCGTACGGACTCGGTGGTGCCGTCGGGCAGCAGGACGCGCACGGGTGCGGTCAGCGCGTCGCGCAGGGGCGGCTGCGCGAGCAGGGCGAGGGCCTCGGGCCAGGCGTCGTCGTCGACGAGGTCGAGGTCGCGGACGGCGACGATCTCGGTGGCGACGGACGGCACGGGCGTGTCGGGGAGCCGGTCGAGGAGGTCCTCGCACCAGACGTCCACGGCGTCGAGCAGACCGACGTCGTCCGGCTCGGCGAAGTCGCCGTCGCGCGGCTCCAGTTCGTCCGGGTCGAGAACGACGTCCGCGGCGCGTACGAGCGCGAAGGTGGCGAGGACGCCGACGGCGGTCAGCGGCTGCTCGCCCCACCGCTCGGCGAGGTCGGCGTCGCAGGCGGCGAGCTCGCCGGGGCGGATGACGCGCTCGAAGGGGCTGCCGGGCAGCACGAGTTCACCGGCGGGCGCGAGCTCGCCGTCCTCGTCGGGCAGGGCCAGCGCCGCGAGCCAGGGCTCGTCGCCGGGCGCGAGGTTCGCGTCGCGGACGAGGCCGAGGACGGTCTCGGCGAGCGCGTCCGCGTCCAGTGCGTCCTCGTCCCAGATCTCGTCCGCGTCGAGGGACGCGGCGACCGCCGCCCGCACCTGAGGAGTCGTCAGGATCGCGCGGGGCGAGGCGGGCGTGGCGCCGAGCTTCTCCAGCAGCGGGTGGGCGGCGTCGGGGTGGACGACCTTGAGCCCGAGCCGGGAGAGCCGCTCGGAGACGGTGCCGTCCGGCGGCGGCAGGAGCACCTGCCGGGGGCCGACGGCCGTACGCACGCCGCCCGCGCCCCCGGCCAGGGGGACGGGCAGGCCGCTGAGCCGGTCCGGGTCGACCCCGGCGAAGCTGTCGTAGAGCCGCCACCACCAGGACGGCTCGCGCTCGACGCCCGCGAGCCGGTCGATCACCTCGCCGAGCGGCACGCGCGCGACACCGAGGGAACGCAGCTCGGCGCGGCGCTCCAGGCCCGCGGGGAGCAGGCTCGGGAAGAGCTCGCCGAGCACGGCCACGGTCTGCGCGCCCGCGCCCTCCACGAGTTCGGCCTCGACGGGGCGCAGCGCGTGCGCGTACGTGTCCCAGGTGTCGGCGTCGTTCTCCGCGGCCTTGGCGGGGACGACGGCGCGCGGCAGGAACGGGACGCGAGGCAGCAGCTCCAGGACCCGCCGCCGCAGCTCGGCGTCCACGGCACTGCGGGCGAGTGGGGCCGGGACGAGGTCCAGGGTGCCGGTGGAGACCGGCTCCCAGTCGCGCAGCAGCCCCGCGTACGCCTCGGCGGCGCGCTCGACGAGGAAGTCCGTGAGCGGGCCGGGGGCGGTGTGACGGCGGGTCGGTTCGAGCGGGAACGTCGCGATGAGCAGCGCGGGCAGCCCCAGCGGCTCGTCGGTGGGCGTGGGCGCGTGCAGGACGGGCGCGGTCCCCGGGCGTACGGGCGCCCCGTCCGGGCCCACGGGAACGGCCCAGGTCAGCGACCACCGCGGGCGCAGCCGCTCCTCGACCGGACGGTCGGCCAGCAGGGCCGCGTCCAGCGCGCCGCCCGCGTGCGCGACGCGCCAGCGGGTGCCGGTGCCGACGACGGCGTCGCGCGCGGTGTCGCCGATGACCGTGTACGGGCCGTCGTCGTGCCGCGTGAGGGTGCGTACGGTCCCGTCGGGCGTCTCGACGACGACCTCGGCGAGGCCGGGCAGGGCGAGCAGCAACGCGTCGTCGACACCCGCGAGCAGGCGGGCCGTCAGGTCCTCGGCCGCGACGTCGCGCAGCGGGAGGACGACCACGGTGTCGTAGCCGTCGGGCGCGGTGCCCTCGGCGGGCAGCGGGAGCCGAAGCAGCGGGACGTGGCCGTCACGGCGCCGGATCTCCTCGGCGAGGCCGGAGCCGGAGTCGGAGCCGCCCGCTGCGGCTTCCGCGGCCTCCGTGGCGAGGGCCCGTGCCTCGGCGAGCGACCAGCGGACGCCGCCGGAGCGGCCGACGACGGCGGGTTCGTCGCTGACGGCCAGGACGGCGGAGAAGCCGACGCCGAAGCGGCCTACGGATTCCGGTGTGGCGTCCGTGGTGGCGTCGCGTTTGGCGGAGGCGCGCAGGGTGGAGAGGGACTCGACGCCCGCGGCGTCGAGCGGGGCGCCGGTGTTGGCGGCGGCGAGGACGGCGGGGCCGTCGGCCGTGGCGGGGCGCAGGGTGAGCCGGAGGCGTCCGGGCACGCCGGCGCGGACGGCGGCGTCGGCGGCGTTCTGGGCGAGCTCGACGACGAGGCGGTCGCGGTAGCCGCCGAGGGCGAGGTCCTCCTCGGCGTTGGCGTCCTCCCGGAACCGGGCGGGGCTGGCGCTCCAGGCGTCCAGTACCGCGCGGCGCAGTGCTTCCGTCCGGAACGGGTCCCCTGTGGGGGTGCCGGTCACGTGGGTTCTCCCTCGCGTTGGTGTTGCGCGTTGGTCTTGACCGTGGTGGTGGTCGGGTGGCGGGATTCCACCCACCCGACCGCCCTTTTGCGCGGAGGCGCGCCGGGGCGGGCTTCTTCGTCTGCGTCTTCGTCTGCGTCTTCGTCTGCGGGCCGGTGGTCGCTTCTCGCGCCGTTCCCCGCGCCCCTGGGTTGTGTGTGGGCCGGGGGTGGGGCCTCCGGGCGGGAACCTGAAACGCGGTGCGTGCGGGTC
>NZ_JAINFC010000653.1 GCF_020740835.1 Streptomyces sp. UNOC14_S4 | reverse complement strand
CTCCCCACCACCGGGCCAGCGCCGCCCACCCACCATCCGCTAACCTGTCCTCGACCGCCCTGCACGCACCACGCAAGGCGAGCCCCGCCTCCGTAGCTCAGGGGATAGAGCACCGCTCTCCTAAAGCGGGTGTCGGCAGTTCGAATCTGCCCGGGGGCACAGGCAACACCAGCGCCGATGGCGCAAAGGCCCAGGCCGGAGCAGTCTCCGCCCTGGGCCTTCGTCGTTCGGTGCCGTTCCACGCGTGGTCACCCCTGCCCTCGAAACGGTCTGGACCCACTGCGCCGTCTCCCGGACATCTCCCAAATGATCAAGACTTCGGGCCGTGCGCCCGTTGCGCTTCCGGTCGAGTCCGTGTGCGCCTTCCGGGAGGACGGAACCCGCACCACCGTGCTGAGGGCGGCGAGCTCGCCGTCGATCCGGAGGGGAGGCGGCATGGCGAAGTGTGGCGCGCCGACGAAGACAGGCGGTCGGTGCCGGAGAAAGGTGGTGACGGGGACGTCCCGGTGCCCCGTTCACCAGGGGCCCTGGTCGGCGTACGGCGTGGCTCAGCGCAAGGAGAAGGAGGCGAAGGAGAAGAAGCGCGGGTTACGTAAGAGGCGCTAGCTCACGCGGCCCCGGACCGCGCGTCCGGGGCCGTCCGCATGCGGGCACCATGAGCCGTACGACTTTCGTGGATTGGTTGCGCGACTTTCGTTGCACGTCTTGGGGCGGTTCGTCTGCTTAGGCTGCGCGGTATGGCAGTGAGGCAGAGGGCCCTGGACGCGCGGAAGCGGGCTCTTGGAGTGTGGGCGCGGCTTGTGGACCCGGCGGCGTGGTCCTGGCGGCGGGTGGTCGTGGAGGCCGTGCTGGCCTGTGTGCTCGCGGCGGTCACGGGGTTCGCCGAGTACCTGGACGAGCGCGGCTGGGTCGCCGCCGTGCTCGCCTCGTTCGCCGTCGCCGTGCTGTCCCTGGTGCGGCGGGTGCTGCCCGCCACCGTCCTGGTGGCGTCGGCTGCCCTGTCCGGGATGAGCGCCGGCGGCTCGCTGCTCCTGCTGATGGTGGCGAGCTGGTCCGCGGGGCGCAGGATCGACGCGGTCCTGCGCGCGCTGGGCGCCTATGCGGCAGCCTTCGCGATCTACGAGCTGAGCACCCTTCGGGAGGTGCGGCCGCTCTCGGTCGAGAGTGTGCTCGTCACCCTGCTCTTCCTGGTCTTCACCATCGTCCCCGGCCTCACCGGGCGCTACTGGGAGCAGCGCCGCACCCTCGTGCGCACCCTGGAGGAGCGCCATCTGCAACTGCTGCGCGAGCGGGAGATGGTCGCCGGGCAGGCCCGGATGCGCGAGCGCCAGCGCATCGCCCGGGACATGCACGACAGCCTCGGGCACCAGCTCGCGCTCATCGCGGTGCAGACGGGGGCGCTGGAGGTGTCCCGGGGCCTGTCCGACCAGCAGCGCGAGGCGGTCGGGGTGCTGCGCGAGGCGTCGGTCACGGCCATGCGCGAGCTGCGCGCCGTCGTCGGTGTGCTCAGGGACGGGACGGTCGAGGACGGCACCGCCGCGGAGGAAGGCCCCGCCTCGCGCGTCGTCGCCGGGATCGGCCGGCTGGTCGAGTCCGCGGCCGCCGCGGGAGTGCGGGCCCGCTTCGACTGCTCCGGGGAGCCGCGCCCACCGGCCCCCGCGGCCGATCACGCCGCGTACCGCGTGGTGCAGGAGGGGCTGACGAACGCGTACAAGCACGCGCCCGGCGCGGAGATCGCCGTCAGTCTGCGCTACGAGCCGGATTCCCTGGTCGTGGAGGTCGCGAACGGTCCCGTGCCGCTGAGCGGCGAGGTCCGGCCGCCCGCCGTCAGCGGTGGCCAGGGACTGACGGGGCTGCGCGAGCGGGCCCGGCTCGCGGGTGGCATCGTGCACGCCGGGCCCGTGGAGGGCGGTGGCTTCCGGCTCGCGGGGGTGTTCCCGTACGACGCGGGGGACGGCGCCGAGGGCGGGGCGGCCCGCGAGGCGGCGCGCGCGGCGACGTTCGTCGGGACGGAGGACGACTTCCGGTGGCAGCTCGCGGCGGCGCCCCCGGGCGACGGTGGACCGGTCTACGAATGGCTGGACCCACGCGAGGAGCTCAAGAGCGTCATGAGTCTGCGGAAGAACAACGGCTGTCTGATCGGCTGCTTCGCCGTTCTGGTGCTGCTCGCGATCGGGGTGGTGCTCGTGGTGCTGGCGATAGGCAAGGTCGTGGACGAGGCCGACAAGGCGGCGATCGACCGGAAGACCTACGACGCGATCCGGGTCGGCACGGCGGAGGACACCGTCCGCGAGGAGCTGCCGTCGGGCAAGTCCTTCCTCACCGACGACGTCAAGGGCAAGGGCCCGGCCGAGCCCGCCGGCTCCCAGTGCCTGTCGCTGCTGTCCAAGGACGGCTCGGGCGATGCGCGGACGGACCACGTGTTCCGCTTCTGTTTCAAGGACGGGAAACTGATCGAGAAGCGCGATTTCAATGTCCCGAGCTTTTAGCGCCGAGCTTCGAGCGCAGTGACCGAGCAGGAGGCCCGGTGATCCGTGTCCTGGTGGCCGATGACGAGCCGCTCATCCGGGCGGGCATCAGGATGATTCTGACGTCGGCCGACGACATCGACGTCGTGGCGGAGGCGACCGACGGCCGGGAAGCGGTCGAGCTGGCGCGGCGGCACCGGGTGGACGTCGCGCTGCTCGACATCCAGATGCCCGTCATGGACGGCCTCGCGGCCCTGGCCGAGCTGGGCCGGGTGGTGCCGGATGTGCGCGTGCTGATCCTCACCACCTTCGGCGAGCGGGAGAACGTCCTGCGCGCCCTGCGCGAGGGCGGCGCGGGCTTCCTGCTCAAGGACTCGGCACCGGGCGAGCTGATCGGCGCGGTCCGCGCCGCCGCGGCGGGCAACGCCTATCTGTCACCCGCCGCGACCCGTCACGTGGCCGACTCCCTCGCCGCCGCCCCCGCCGAGGCCGAGGCCCGCGGCAGGGCGGCCCGCGAACGCGTGGCGTCGCTGAGCGAACGCGAACGCGAGGTCCTCGCCCTCCTCGGCGAGGGCCTCTCCAACGCGGACACGGGCCGCCGCCTCCACATGAGCGAGGCGACGGTGAAGACGTATGTCAGCCGCATCCTGGCCAAGCTGGACTGCGACAACCGCGTCCAGGCGGCCCTGCTGGCCCGCGACGCGGGGCTGGGGGAGTAGGCGCGGGGGCGTCCTGCCTACCTCCGGCCTGCCCCGCCCAAACTGCTGAGCGTCTGCCTCAGCTTGCCCCTGCTTCGGCGACGACGCCGGACTCGACCTCGTCCAAGCGCAGCCTGGGGAGGTCGAAGCGGGTCCATGTGGCGTCCAGCGCATGGGCGAATGCCACGACCTCCTCGTCGCTGTGCAACGGGGTCGGCGTCACCCGGAGGCGTTCTGAGCTGACCGGAACGCTCGGGGCGTTGATGGGCTGCACGTAGTAGCCGTAGGAGTTCAGCAGCTCGTCCGCCACGTCGCGACACCGCGCGGAGTCACCGACGAGGACGGGGACGATGTGCGCGGCCTCGGAGACCACCGGTATGCCGTGCTCCCCAGCCCCTACCCCACCACT
>NZ_JAINFC010000652.1 GCF_020740835.1 Streptomyces sp. UNOC14_S4 | reverse complement strand
GCCCGGGGCGCCGTGCCCGCGCGGCGGGCCGCGTAGGCGGTCGCGAGGTCCCGCCACAGCGGCGCCAGCGACCAGCCGTCGCAGGCTATGTGATGCACCGTCAGTGCCAGGACGTGCCGGCCGGGGCCGGGGGTGAACAGGCGGGCCCGTACGGGGATCTCGGCCGCGAGGTCGAAGGGCGCGCGGACCGCGGCGGCCACCGCGGCGTCCAGCGCGTCCGCCGCCACCTCCGTCACGTCCAGCCGGAGCCGGGCGGCCGCGCCGTCCAGGACGAGCTGCCGCGGCACTCCGGCCGTCTCCGGGAACACCGTCCGCAGGCTCTCGTGCCGCTCCACCACGTCGGCCAGCGCCGCCTCCAGGGCCGCCCGGTCCAGCTCGCCGTCCAGCTCCAGCACGAGGGGCACGTTGTACGCGGCGCCCGGACCCTGCAGCCGGTCGAGGAACCACAGCCGCCGCTGGGCGAACGACAGCGGCACCTCGCCGGGGCGCGCCGTCCGCTCCAGGGGCGGCCGGTCCCCGGCCGACGCCCGGCGCACGGCCTCGGCGAGCCCGGCGACGGTCGGCGTCTCGAAGACGCTGCGCACCGGCAGCTCCAGGCCGAGGACGGACCGCAGACGGGTGCTGAGCCGGGTGGCGGAGAGCGAGTGCCCGCCGAGGGTGAAGAAGCTGTCGTCGACGGTGACGCCGGAGACGCCCAGGATGTCGGCGAACAGCCCGCACAGCAGCTCTTCGAGCGGGGTGCGCGGGGCCCGGCCGCCCTCGGTGGAGCCGGTGCCGGGCTCCGGCAGCCTGCGCCGGTCCACCTTGCCGTTCGCCGTCAGCGGCAGGGTGTCGAGGACCACGGTCGCCCCGGGCACCAGGTACTCGGGCAGCCGCTCGCGCAGGTAGGAGCGGACGGAGGAGACCAGCGCGCCGGTGTCCCGCGCGGCGGCGGGCGCGTTGACGAGCGACGCGAGCGGCACGCCCGCGGGCGCGGGACCGCCGCCGCCCGGGGTGCCGGGCTCCCGGGCGGTCAGGACGACGTCCAGGGCGCCCTCCTCGGTGGCCGACCAGGAGGCCGAGGCCCGCAGGCCCAGGTCCTCCGCCAGCTCGTGCAGCCGCTCCAGCGCGTCGGTGTCGGCGTCGTCCTTGCCGCTCAGGGCCCGTATCCGGGCCGGGCCGTCCGCACCGTCCAGGGCCCGGGCGGCCCGGGCCACGGGCGCGAGCCGGGCGTCCGGCACCCCGGTCAGCCGTATGTCGCCCGCCGGTGGCTCGGCGCGCAGCAGGGCCGCCAGCGTGCCGGTCGCGCAGACGTCCTGACGCCACGGCAGCTCCCGCACCGGCGGGGGAGTGCCCGCGTCGGCGGGCAGCTTGCGGAGCACGGCGTCGTAGCGGTAGCGCGTCAGCTCGTTGACGTACCGGCCGCGCTTGACGCGCACTTCGCTGCCGACCCGGCCCGGCAGCGAGGCCGCCAGCTCGGTGAAGAACGCGGGGTCGACCAGCAGCTCCTTCTCGCGCACCATGGCGTGCTCGACCGCCGCGCGCACGGCGGCGGGGTCGCCCGGCAGGGCGTCGTCGCGCAGCCGGACGTCGGTGTGGAAGGCGCGCAGCAGGCGCAGGTTGCGGACGTCGCCGACGAACACCGCCCCGCCGGGCACGAGCAGCCCGACGGCCTCGCCCAGGACGTCCGCGAGGTAGCGGGCGTCGGGGAAGTACTGCGTCACGGAGTTGATCACGACCGTGTCGAAGAACCCGGCCGGCAGCTCCGGGAGAGCGTCGGCGGAACCGGCCCGCAGCTCCACCCGGCCCGCGAGCGCCGGGTCCTCGCGCACCAGTTGCCGCAACGCCTCGATGACCTGCCCGGAGAGGTCCGTGCCCCAGTACGCCTCGCAGTGCGGCGCCAGCCGGGACATCAGCAGACCGGTGCCGACGCCGATCTCCAGCACCCGGCGGGGGCGCAGCTCCCGGATGCGGGCCACCGTGGTGTCCCGCCACTGGAGCATCTGCTCCAGGGGGATCGGCTCGCCGTCGTAGCTGCTGTTCCAGCCGGAGAAGTCCTCGCCGAAGCGCGCACCGGCGGCGCCGCTGTACAGCGAGTCGTAGATCTCCTGCCACTCGCCGACGCGGTCGGCGCCGTCCGCGGCCGTCTCCGCGCCGCTCTCCTCGGCCGGTACGACGTAGCCGACGAGCCGCTTCTGGCCGGGCCTGTCCTCCCGGACGACGACCGCCGCCTGGGCGACCCCGGGGTGGCCCGCGAGCACGGCCTCGACCTCGCCGGGCTCGACCCGGAAGCCGCGGATCTTCACCTGGTCGTCGCTGCGGCCCACGAACTCCAGGACGTCGTCGGCGCCGCGCCGCACCAGGTCGCCGGTGCGGAACAGCCGGGCGCCGGGCTCGCCGAGCGGGTCGGCGACGAAGCGCTCGGCGGTGAGCCCGGGGCGGTTCCAGTAGCCGCGCGCCAGCCCGGAGCCGCCCAGGTAGAGCTCGCCGACCTCGCCGGGCGGCACCGGCGCGAGCCGGGGGTCGAGCACCTCGGTGCGCATCCCTGCCATCGCGGCGCCGATCGGCACGACCGTGCCCAGCACCCCCGCGTCCGCCACCCGGTGGCAGGTGGCGAACGTGGTCGTCTCCGTCGGCCCGTAGCCGTTGACGACCGCGGTCTCGGGGCACGCGCGCAGGACCCGGCGGACGGCCGCGGGGGAGACCGCGTCGCCGCCCGTCCACACCTCGCGCACCCCGCGGAAGCACTCCGGCGCCTCCTCGGCCAGCACCGAGAACAGCCCCGCGGTCACCCACAGGCCGGTGATGCCCGCCTCCGTCACCGCCGCGGCGACGGCCCGCGCGTCCAGCTCGCCGGGCGGCGCGACCACGACCGCGCCGCCGCGCAGCAGCGGCACCCACAGCTCGTACGTCGAGGCGTCGAAGGCGTGCGGCGAGTGCAGCAGGACCCGGCCGTGCGCGTCGCCGCGCCACGCCTGGTCGCGGGCGAGGCCCACCACGTTCTCGTGGGTGACGGCGACGCCCTTGGGGGTGCCGGTGGAGCCGGAGGTGAACATCACGTACGCCAGCTGGCGCGGCTCGCAGGGGTACGGCGACGCGGCGGGCGCCTGGGTGCCGGTGTCCCGCGCGGCGAGGCCGGACAGGTCCACGGGCAGGACGCGGTGGTCCGCGGTGATCCGGGTGTCCGTCTCCTGACCCGCCGTCAACAGCGGTCCGGCGCCGGTCTGGTCGAGGATCCACCGCAGGCGGGTGACGGGCTGGCGCGGGTCCAGCGGGACGTAGCAGCCGCCCGCCTTGACGACGGCGAGCAGGGAGACGACCAGCTCCGCCGAACGGTCCATCAGCACGCCCACGGTGCCGCCCGGCTCCAGCCCCTCCGCCACCAGGAGACGGGCCAGCCGGTCGGTGAGGTCGTCGAGTTCGCGGTAGGTCAGCGCGGTGTCCGTCGCGCCCGCGGCGTCCACCAGCGCCGTCGCGTCGGGGGTGAGAGCCGCCTGCCGGGCGAACGCCTCCGGGAGCGTCGCCGGGAGCGCGGAGCCGTCGTGCGACGGAGGGAGATCGTGTGGGCCGCGTGGGGCGTGTGGGGGAGTGGGGAGCGGAGCACCGGC
>NZ_JAINFC010000651.1 GCF_020740835.1 Streptomyces sp. UNOC14_S4 | reverse complement strand
CCCCCAGACTCCGTCCAGGGGGACCCCCAGCCCTGCGGAACGCCTGCCCACAACCGGGAAGGCAGGACGCAGGGCGCGCCCCTTCAGGGGCGCGGGGAACTGCGCGACCAGCCGAAGGCAACCAGTGGCCGCCCACCGGGCCCGGGTGGCAACCCGGTAGGCGCACCGGGCCAACAGCGATGGTCAGGCCCTCGTCACCGATTCGCCGATGACGAAACCCTTCGCCGGACCGACGGGGACCACGGCGTCGGTGCCGTAGGGGACACGCTGCTCGCCTGCGTAGGCGGCCCTGTCGGGGTCGGGCTCGGTCAGCAGGACGACCGCGCCGTCTCCGTCGAAGTCGTCGATGAGGACGTAGAGGGGAATGCCCGCACGCGCGTACTCGCGGCGCTTGCGGATTCGGTCGCGCTGCGTGTTCCGCCAGCCGGGCGAGACCACTTCGATGACCGCCTCGACCTCGGCTGCGGCGACGCCCAGGTCTTCCTCGTCGGGAATCTCGTCCAGATCGTTCAGGGCGACGAAGAGATCCGGGATCAGGACCCTGCGGCGGTGGATCAGGTTCAGGTCATGGTGGGGGGCGTAATCGGAGTGTTCCAGATAGATCTGGAGATCGTGCCGTAGCCGGTTGATGAGGATGCCGTGCCGACGACGTCCGGTAGGTGACACCTCGATGGACCCCTCGATGATCTCGGCCCGGTAGCCCTCCGGCGACTCCATGGCCTTCCACGTCTGCCACAGGAACCCGTCCAGGTCGGATACCGGTTCTTCGTCGGCCACCGGGATCACCTCATACGCGAGTGCGGTCATCGTGGAGCACCTCCTCTCTCAGTCTGGGCGCCGGCGCCACAGCGGCACAAGCGACACCGCGACGCTACGAACCCCGGGCACGACCGGACGGCGAGACGCTCATAAGTCATTCACACAAGCGATCAATCGCCCTTGCGTGCGACCACGAAGATCCGCCGGAACGGGAACACCGTCCCGTGCGGCCCCTCCGGGTACGCCTCGCGGAGCAGCGCGCCGTACTCCGTCAGAAAGACATCGGCCTCGGTCGACGGAAGTGCCGACAGCACCGGCCGAAGCGCCGTGCCCTTCGTCCAGGAGAGGACGGGGTCGGGGCCGTGCAGGAGCTGGACGTAGGTGGTCTCCCAGGCGTCGACCTCCAGGCCGAGCCCCGAGAGGCGTTCCAGATACTCCCCCGGTTCCAGGGCGTGGCCGTGGCGGACGGGGCCCAGGCGGGGGCGCCAGCGGGGGCTCTCGCAGAGGTCGCGCAGCAGCGCGTGGCTGGGCGCGTCGAAGTTGCCGGGGATCGTGAAGGCGAGGACGCCGCCGGGGGCCAGCGCGGCGAGCCAGGCCGGGAAGAGCTCCGCGTGGCCCGGAATCCACTGGAGGGTGGCGCTGGAGAAGATCAGGTCGTACGGGCCGGCCGGGGCCCAGTCGGCGAGGTCGGCCCGGGCGAAGGAGACGCGGTCACCGGCGTACGCCGCCGCCTTGGCGAGCATCTCGGCGGAGCTGTCGAGGCCGGTGATCCTGGCTTCCGGCCAGCGGGCGGTGAGCAGGGGCGTGAGGTTGCCCGCCCCGCAGCCGAGGTCCACGATGCGGAGGGGACGGCCGGGGTCGCCCGGCAGCTCCGGTACGCGGGCGAGCAGATCCTGGACCGGGCGGGTGCGGTGCTCCGCATGGCGGAGGTACTGCTCCGGGTCCCAGGTGGGCGTGGTGGTGTCCATGAGTGCGCCCTCCAAGGCCGTGGGTGCGCTTTCCTTCGCTTTCCTTGGATTCCACGATCCCTCCGAGATCTCTTGACGTCAAGAGACTTCATGTCGACAGACCTACTACACTGACCCCATGGAGGACGAGGTCGATCGACTGGTCGCAGCATGGCGCCGCGAGCGCCCGGACCTCGACGTGGAACCGCTCGAGGTGCTCAGCCGTGTCAGCAGGCTCGCCCGCCACCTGGACCGGGCCCGGCGGCTGGCCTTCGCGGAGCATCAGCTGGAGCCGTGGGAGTTCGACGTCCTGACCTCCCTGCGCCGGGCGGGCGACCCCTACCAGCTCTCCCCCGGCCAGCTGCTCACCCAGACGCTGGTCACGTCCGGCACCATGACCAACCGCATCGACCGGCTCGCCAAGCGCAACCTCGTCGAGCGGCTGCCCGACCCCAACGACCGGCGCGGCGTGCTCGTACGCCTCACCGCCGAGGGGCGCGACCGCGCGGACGAGGCGCTCGCCGGGCTGCTCGCACAGGAACACGCCATCCTCGCCGAGCTGTCCGCCGCCCAGCGCCATGAACTGGCCGGATTGCTACGCCAGTTGACCGCCCCGTTCGACAACGTTCCCGGCTAGGTCGACCGGCCCCACCCCTGCCCGCCGGGCCAGCGCCACCGCGGCGAGCGTGGAGTGCACACCCAGCTTGCCCAGCACGTTCTGCATGTGCGTGCGCACCGTGTGCGGGGAGAGATAGAGCCGCTCCGCGACGGCCTTGCGCCCCAGCCCGGCCACCATGCAGCGCAGGACCTCGCGCTCCCGCGGCGTCAGGGACTCCACGAGCCGCTCGCTCTCCGTACGGTGCTTGCGCGCCGCCGTCAGCTCCCGCAGCACACCCGTGAGCAGCGCGGGCGGCAGATGCGTCTCGTCCCGCAGCACGCCCCGGATGACGGCCAGCAGCCGGGACAGCGAGCAGTCCTTCGCCACCCAGCCACCCGCGCCCGCCTGGAGCGCGGCGGCGGCCCGCCGGGGGTCGTCGCGCTCGGCGAGCACCACCGTCCGTACGGACGGATGTCCGGTACGGACCCCGGCCACCAGCGAGATCCCGTCCCCGGCGCCCTCACCGTGAGCCACGTGGGCACCGTGAGTGCCGTGGGCACCATGCCCGACGTGCCCCGCGTGCCCGCCCGGTGCGGCCGACCCGGACGGTCCGGACCCACCGTCCTGGCCGACACCCATGCCCATGCCGATGCCGGGGCCGATGCCGGGGCCGCGCAACTGCCCCGGTACGCCCTCCGTGCCCGCCGCGCCCAGGTCTGCGTCGACCAGGAGCACGTCGAACCGCCGCCCCTCACCCGCCGCGCGCTCCAGCGCGCGCAGCGCCGCCGGCCCGCTGCCGGCCGCCGAGACGTCCACATCCTGCTCGGCTGCGAGGGCAGCGGCGAGCGACTCGGCGAAAATGCGGTGGTCGTCGACCACCAGGACCCGAATACGTGCCATAGCCACCCCCTTGTTCCGGGCGGCGGTCAGTGCGGGTACGGCGCCCGGTGACGGGATCGCCACGCGCGCACGGCCGCCGCCGTGCCATGACAACTACCCCGCCCCCGGGCGTCGTACCTGACTGTCTCGCCCCCTGATCAGCACCGGCCCCCACCGGCGCTGTGCATCAGCGTACGGCGGGGGTCCGACGACGGAAGCCGATTGGCAAAACTGCTTGACCCGCGTGTTTATGGTGAGCTTTATGTTCGGTATTGGGGCAGCGAACGACATGGAACGACTCGATGTTGTCGCTCCCCACGACCGGAATCCGATCATCCGACGGACCACCGGCGTCACGCCGACGGACCGCCACCACCCCGCCCGACGGCCCTGACGGCCGTGACGGC
>NZ_JAINFC010000650.1 GCF_020740835.1 Streptomyces sp. UNOC14_S4 | reverse complement strand
CCCCCTCCACCGTCGGTTGGCTATCCGTAGGGGGCACCTACGTCCGCTGTCGGCTCTCCGCAGGACTGGGGGCGCCCCTTCAGGGGCGCGGGGAACTGCGCGAGCAACCAGCGACAACCCGCAGCCGCCGGACGGGCGTAGCGGACCGAGCTCGTGGGCGGCTTTTCAGGGGCGCGGGGAACTGCGCGACAAGCCCCCACCGGACCCGCAGCCGCGCGCCGAGCGCAAGAGTCACCCCGGTGGGCCCAGGGCAGAGCCCTGGGCAACGGCTACGCCTCGCGCAGCAGCGCCGCCACATCCGAGTCCACGTCCAGCCGTCCCCCCTCATGCCCCGCAGGGACCACCGCATAGGACCGCGCCAGAAACCGCCGTACCTCCGCCGTGGCGATCTGCACCATCGCGATGCCCTCGGGCGCGTGGAACTCCAGGACAGTACGGTCTGGTCCGCAGGGCCAGACGTGGACATCGCCCGCGCCCGCCGGGGAGGTCAGCCCGTCGGCCAGCAGTTCGCGGGCGAAGGCCCAGGCGACATCGGCCCCGTCCAGGGAAGCGACCGGGGGAAAGGCGATGTGCACGGCGAAGGGGTCGGAAGGGGCGTAACGCAGTTGCGCGGGAACGGCGCGGTCCTGGGGGGCCGATGCGATCAGCCGTACCTGGACAGCCTGGTCGATGACGGTGGACAACGCGTGCTCCCTTGCGGTCGGTGTGGGGTGGTGCGGGTCCTTGCCTCTCTGCCTCACCTGGAGAGACGGCGGAACCGATCCGGCAGCCACAGCAATCCGGCGTGACCTACGTCACTGTCGCCCGCGTGGCGTGCTGGACGGGCAGCACCGCCAGCACCTCCCAACCACCCCCCGGCACCGGCCCGGCGGTCAGGGAGCCGCCGATCGCGTCGGCGCGCTCGGTGAGGCCGACCAGCCCCAGCCCGCCGCTGTCCTCGGGCGAACGGGGAACGGCCTGCGGGGAGGTGCGTCCGTCGTCGCGCACGGAGACGAAGAGCCGCGCCCCCGCCCCGCGCAGCGACACCTCGACGACCGACGCGCCGGGGCTGTGCCTGGTCACGTTGGACAGGGCCTCGGCGACGATACGGCGGACGGAGGCGGCCAGCTCGGGCGCCAGCCCGGCGTCGAAGCACGGGTCGACGTACAGCGTGACCCGCCTGCCGTCCGGCCCCCGGCGGGAGAAGTCGTCGACGAGCTCCGCGATCCGGTCCAGGCCGGGCAGCGGCTCCCTGGTGGCCTGGTCCTGCTGGAGCACGCGCAGCAGGCGCCGGGCGGAGGTCATGGCCTCGTCACCGGCGTCCTGGATGTCCTTCAGCGAGGCGGCGACGCGCGCGTCCTTGGCCAGGGAACCGGTGGCCTTGGCCATCAGGGTCATCGCCGCGACCTGGTGGGCGACGAAGTCGTGGAGCTCGCCCGCCAGCTCCAGGCGTTCGGCCTCCCGCGCGGCGGCCACCGCCCGGGCCCGCTCCACGTCCCGGTAGCGCAGGCACAGCCCCAGCGCGACGACCCCGGCCACGACCAGGGAGTAGGCGACGACGGTGGCGCCGATCGCGTCGCTGTCCCGTACCGGCGCGGCGAGCACCCCCGCGGCCAGTGCGACGCCGAGCGGCACGGCGGCCCGTACGGGCGTCCGCCACGCGACGAAGGCCAGCAGCACGAGCAGGGCCGCGCTCTCGGTCAGCCCCCAGACCGGCAGGTGCTCCCCCGCGCTGAGCAGATAGCCGGTCGCCGACCAGGAGACGAGCACGGCGGCCACGGCGCGGGGCACGAGCTGCGCCCAGGGCAGCACGCACGCGGCGACCAGCAGTCCGGCGACCCACACCACCAGGTGCGCGTGATGGCCGCCGGCCTGCCCCGGATACACGGCCCCTCGGCTCAGCAGCCGCCCCTCCATCGCCCACAGCCCGCACAGCCCCGCCACCAGCCAGCCGTGACGGCGCCTGGACCGTGAGGGAGGGAGCTGCGCGGGGGGCGAAGGCAGGGTTATGGGGGTCATGCATTCACGTTATGGACGCGCCCACGCCCGGGGGATCGCCCTTCCAGCCACCGGCCATGGGCCAAAAGGATGAATCTTTGACTGTTGCAGATCAGGACGGCAGCTCCTCCCGGTACACCGCCAGCGGCTCCGCCGTCTTCGTCGCGATGAACTTCGTGATCGTGTACTCGCACACGCCCGCCACGGTGAACGGGTCGCTCTTGGTGATCTCCTCCATCTTCGCGCGGTCGTCGCCGACGGCGATGATGATCCCGCCGTCACGCGGGTCCTTGCGGCCGGAGGCGATGAAGACACCCGAGGCGTAGTGGGCGTCGAGCCACGCGACGTGCTCGGCGAGGGCGGCGTCGATGCGCTCCATCGGGGCGATGTAGGTCAGCTCAAGTACGAACATGATCCACAGGCTACGCGCGGGGCGGCCGGGGCCCGCGGACCGCCCCGGCGCGCCCGCCCGGTACGGTGAGGCCACCATGAGCCACACATCTGACGACACGTCCGGCACCCTGCCCGCCGGCTGGCCCGCGACCGAGGCGGAAGCCACCGCCGTCCAGGACGAGTTGCGGGGCCGCGTGGTACTGGACGAGCCGGGTCCGTCGCCCGACGCGCCCCTGGTCGTCGTCGGGGTGGACGTCGCGTACGACGACGAACGGGACGTGGTCGCCGCGGCGGCCGTGGCCCTCGACTCGCTCACCCTGGAGGTCGTCGACCAGGCCACGGCCGTCGGCAGGGTCGCCTTCCCCTACGTCCCCGGGCTGCTCGCGTTCCGGGAGATCCCAACCGTGCTCGCCGCGCTGGACGGCCTGACGGCCACCCCCGGCCTGGTGGTGTGCGACGGCTACGGGCTCGCCCACCCCCGCCGCTTCGGCCTGGCCAGCCACCTCGGCGTACTCACGGGCCTGCCGACGATCGGTGTCGCCAAGAACCCCTTCACCTTCCACCACCGTGAACCGGGGCCGCTCCGCGGGGACATGACCCCGCTCCTCGACGGCGAGGAGGAAGTCGGCCGCGCGGTCCGCACCCGCGACGGCGTCAAACCGGTCTTCGTCTCCGTCGGCCACCGCGTCGGCCTCGACCACGCGTGCGGCTTCGCGTTGCGTCTGACGCGGGGTTTTCGTTTGCCGGAGACGACGCGGGCTGCGGATGCCTTGTGCCGAGCGGCCCTCCGAGCCGCCTCGGGCTGACCCCCTGGGGGCTCCGCCCCCGGGCCCCCCGCGCCTACCGGGGTGCGTCTTGCGCTGCGCGCGCGTCTGCGGCCCCGGTGGGGGCTGGTCGCGCAGTTCCCCGCGCCCCTAAAAGCCGCCCACGAGCTCGATCATCCATGCCCGTCCGGCGGCTGCCGGGCCGTCGCTAGTTGCTCGCGCCGTTCCTCGCGCCCCTGAAAAGCCGCCTGCGAGCTCGGTCAGCCATGCTCGTCCGGCGTCTGCAGGCGCGTCGTGGTTGCTCGCGCAGTTCCCCGCGCCCCTGATGGGGCCGGGCGGAGAGCCGACAGCGGACGCAGGCGCCCCCTACCGGCAGCCGACGTCCGGTGGAGGGGGCGGGGCCGGAGGGCGGGGTTCTGAAACGACGGTGCATGAAACACGGCACCCCATACGAAGCACCCGCA
>NZ_JAINFC010000065.1 GCF_020740835.1 Streptomyces sp. UNOC14_S4 | reverse complement strand
AGGACTTGGGGATGCGGCCGGGGCCGGGGGGGCAGGGCGTGAGAGGGCAGGCGGCGTTGGAGCCGTGGGTGGAGAGGGCGCCGGGGTCTCGGACGCTGTGGGCTGGGCGATGACCGGTGCTGACCCGCCCTGGCTGCGCGACGAGGCCGGGGCATCGGATGATGCCGCGCCCCCGCCGGACTGATGCGGTGCGCTCGCTCCGCTACCGGATCGGGCGGCAGCCGCCGTGTCAGCGCTGATGATCGGATTGGTTGCTCCGCCGTGGGCTCGCGCCGAGGCTGGGACATCGTCCACGGCGCTTTCCTGATCAGGTCCGCCGTGGGCAGAGCCATTGCTCTGCGTGGCCGGGGTCTGCGCCGCACGGTTCTCAACGGCATCAAGTCCGGCCTTCGCCACCCCGACACCGATGCCAATCGGATCTGGCGTTGCAGCGGTCTCGCCAGTGCCAACTCCCGTGGGGACATCCTTGGCGCTCGCTGTCCCGGGTTGGCCAACTGTGGAGCTGGTGGCTGCCTTACGACCGGGCGCAGGGGCGGCCTGCTTGCCACCTCCGACTAGCGAGTCCTGTATGTGCTGGCCGAGCGCGCGGTTGGCGTGCTGAGCCGGGCCGTCCACCGCGGCAGCCGGACCGGAGGACTGCGCCGTCTTACGGTCGTGGTGCAGCTGTGCCATCTCGTCGCCGAATGCCGGAACCCATCGGTAGAGGGTGGCGCTGGCGAAGACCGCCAGAAGCAAGATCAGAGCTCCGACCAGGGTCTTGGAGACTGCATCCGACATGGAACCAGTCGAGTCGCTCAGGATCGCGCCGCCCAGTCCGAGCAGAGCGAACAGGACGGGTTTGGTCAGTCCGATGGCGAAGACCGCGCCGATCCACTTCTTGCTCTTGCCCCAAAGGTCGCGGTCGACGAGGCCCGCTGTGACGACCGGACCGAGCGCGACGGCGACGTAGATCGCCGCGCTGCGGATGAGCAGTTCCACCCACATCAGCAAGGCCCCGCACAGCATGATCAGGTTGACGACGAGCAGCTGGCCCACTCCGTCTTCTGGCTTGGCGGCCAGGGTTTTGAGGGTGTTCTCCAGGTAGGGCTTGAAGTTGTTGGTCGCGTACGGCTCGAAGACGGCCGTCACCTCGTCGATCGCCGTCATAAGGAGGGCGATGGCGCCCGGCGTCAGTGCCGTCACGAAGAACTGAAGCAACAGGAAGCCGATCGCCTCCCCGACCGCCTCGGTTATCGGCACACCGCGCACGGCCCGCTTGATGCAGGCGATGAACCAGAGCCCGGCCGTGATGAAGCTGCTCGCGGCGAAGACGAGGGCGTACTGCTTAAGGAAACCCTCGCTCCCCAGGTCGACTTTGGTTGTGTTCTGGATCAGCTCCAGCATGCGTTGCAGGAACCAGATGTTTGCCTCTGTCAGCTTCTGCAGCAGGAAGCCCAGTGGGTCCGTGGCGAAGTCGACTGCGGCCTTGGCCTCGCAAACCAACGGGATGTAGCAGAACCACGACTTCGCCGCCGCGGACGGGACCAGGAGGAAGCCGATCACCGCGTTGACCCAGCCCAGAACAAGGAGGCGTCGGCCCCAGGTGCCGAGCCCGGCGTATTCGACGGTCAGGAGGCCAGGGGCGTCCTCACGCAAGCGCAGGCGCATTGTCCACTCCTCCCGCGTCCGCGAAGCCGCTGGCCGGCGCCGCCTGCTCACCCGTGGGTGGGGCAGGCACCAGGGGCTCCGACGGCCTTACGGACGTCGCCCGCCAAGTCCCCTCCACCCAAGTCAGATCGACCACCATCCGCAGATAAGCGACCTGAGGGCGCTGGGTCTCGTCCGATCCAGCGATGCCGCCGACCGATGCGGTCCACACCTCGACGCTGGCAGCCTGGTCCGAGTAGGACAGGAAACGGGAGCCGAGCACGGCCGTCCTCGTGACGACCGGATCGCCGTCAGGCGTCTTACCGTCGTCGCCCAAGCCGCGATTCTCTGTGACTAGGCGTGCAGTCGAATCGCTGTCCGACGTGATCGAGCCCAGGGCGCTCGGCGCGACCGTCGCGCCCAGCATCGCGTGCCGCCATCTCGCGTCGACGAAGAAACGCGGATCGCCGAAGAGCATGACGGAGCTCGTTGCTGCGCCACGCGCCCCCTGCTCGTTGTGCGCGTAGGGAGCAGGGAAGCCGTTTGCGCCCAGGGCGCCGGTGTAGACCGGGTCGTCGGCGCCGGTCGGTACGTAGGGCGAGAAGTCGGCGACCGCGTTGGTCGCCTGCCGAACGTCGATCGGCGCTATCGGTCCCTTCGCGGACGAGTTCCCCGCCACTTTCCAGTCGTTGTGCTCCCAGACGAGGTTCACGGTCATTGTCTGAAATGATGCCTTCGGTGGCATATGCCCAGCGGTGTTTCCGCGCACTGCGGTTGTCCACAGACGGACAGTGGCCTTGTGGAAATCGAAGCCCACGGTCTGAGCAGACAGCACGCCGGTACGGGCGATTGCCTGCTTGCGGATCAACCGCTTGGTGTCACCGCGCAGTTCGATCAGTGCCTGACCAGCCGCGCGGTCGGCTTCTTCTGCAAGGGCGGACGCTGTGACCTCAGTCGACATGATCGAGATGGCCCGGTGCCGGGCCATCTTGTCAGTCAGGACCGCCGAGCTTCCTGTGACTGTCGCGAACGACGCAGCTGCCGCCCTGGCGCCGGACTCGGTATGCGGAAAGCCCACGGGCACACCGCCGTCGACGCTCCCGCGGCTGTCGGTCGATGCCGAAGGCCGCGCAGTCGGCTTAGAGGCGCCGGAGGCCCCCGAGTTGCTGTTGTTGATGACGCTCAGGGACAGACCGGCAACGGTGACTGCCGCGACTGTCCCGGCTGCGATGCCCCAGAGCTTCGGCGCGGTGCCTCGCTTCGACTTACTCTCGTTGGATGGTGAGCCGTAGCGGGGTGGGCGGAGGTTCCGCTGCTGACGGTTGCGAAGCCCCATGGGCTAGACCCCCATGCCATAAACAGTCACGAAGATCGTTCCGAAACTCGCGACAAGGAAAACGATCGCGAGGCCGCCGATCATCATTCCCTTGCCGCGTGAGCTTTCCAAGCTGGATTGGGTATCACCAAACCAGCCGCGGCTCTTCGTCAGGCCCATAAAGAAGCAGGCTGCTCCAGCTACCAATGCGAAAGCAGCAAGAACCCCCAGCAATGTGACCGCTGTTCCACCCATCTTTCCAAAAGGGCCCCAGTCGGGCGTCACGCCGGAGATCACATCGGCGCCTGCCGCCAGCGGTGTGCTCGCGGACGCGGCAGCAGAAAGCAAGTTGTGCATAGCGGTTCCTTCGTGCAGTGAGGCGTAACCAGTTCGGCGCAAGCGCTTATCCGACGTGGCGCATCGCGATTATTTGTGGGGTCCAATAGCTGAGCGGCTTAATTCGTACCTGAGACCCGGTGCGCGGGGCGTCGATGACCTGCCCGTTGCCGATGTACATGCCCACGTGTTCAGGGCCAGCGCCACCAGGGACGCTGAAGAGCAGGTCCCCAGGCTGGAGTTGGGAAACGCTCTGAACGGCGGTGCCGGAATGCACCTGCTCGTAGGTTGTCCTCGGCAAGTTGACCCCGCTTGACGCCCAGGCCATCTTGGTAAGCGAGGAGCAGTCGCACCCGTTTTGGCCGGTGTAGGGCGCTACGCAGTCGCCGCCCCACTGGTACCAAGTCCCCAGAGCGGTCTTCGCTGCGGCGATGGCCCGAGCAGCCCCCTTGCCAGCAGGCAGCGGGGTCAGTGCATCGGTCCATTTCCTTGCTAGTTCGCGAATACTTTTCACGTAATCACGTGTTTCAGCGTACGGCGGGATTCCTCCGTACTTGATCACGGCGCCTCCACCTGCGTTATAGGCGGCAAGCATATTGTCGGTGGAATCCCCGGGCACATCTTTGACTTCCTTGGCGACTATGCAGTCATAATTCGCCTGAGCTGCGACGGCGTCAGCAGGGTTGAAAACATCCTTAACCCCGTCGCCGTCGCCGTCCATCCCGTATGCGGCCCATGTGTCGGGCATGAACTGAGCGATACCTAGAGCGCCGACCGGTGACCTCGCGTGCGCGTTGAAATTACTTTCGGTATATAGCTGCGCGGCGAGAATCGAGGCAGTGACCTGGGGGCATTTACCGGCATGCTTGTTGATGAGCGTGCGGAGCCAGTCAGGAACCGGGGCATCGGTAGCGATGCCACCCCCGAACCCTGTGTCCTTGGCATTGGCGCTGTTCGCGGCGCCAAAGGTTGTCAGCAGCATGGTGCCTCCGACGGCCAGGCCCGCGATCAGGCCGACGGCAATCTGTACGGCTTTCTTCATGACGGCTCCCTCAAGCCCACGGCAGCGCGACCACTCGCCAGTCGTCCGCGGTGCGCTCCAAGTGGAGGGCGATCTGCTCGCGGCTCTGCCGCTCAGCCCCGGACCTCGGAGTCGTGGTGAGGGCGTAGCTGACACGCACGAGCGCGGAGGACGCCGTCACGGCGGGGGCGCCGTCCGGAACCGCGACGGAGGCGACCTTCACGGTCTGCTTGGCTTGCTCGGACCGGAGGCTTGCCCACGGCGCGTCCTGGCCAGGCCGCTTCTGCGCCAGGACCTCCACCAGCTCACCGCTGGCGAGCTTCGCGGCGCGAGCGCCCGCGTCGGTGTACGACTGGTCACCGCCGTCGGTGGCGTCGTGCTGGGCGTAAGCAGTGGCAAAGGCCCGAGCTGTCGATTCCACGTCAGCAGGGACGGCACGGCTTGGGGAGTCGCTGGACGGACCCATGGAAGGCTCCTCCGAGGCGGTGATGCCTGCGGAGACAGGACCGGGGCGCACGTCCGTTGAAGCGGGTTCGCCCGACGGCGGCGAGCTGGAGCATCCGGACGCCAGGACCGCCAGAGAGGCTACAGAGCCTATTGCGGTGGATAGTTGAACAAAGCGGGTGTTGTGGGGCATGAAGAGGCAGAACCTTGGTGCGGGGACAAGTGAGTGGTTGGGTGACGGCTCCAGGAGGGAAGGCCGAATCACCCCTTCGCGGGGAGCGGGAGGGCTACTCCTGCGGGTTGTCACCGGTGTCGGCCGGGGGCGTTGTGCGGCTGCGGGTTCGCGGCGTGCCTTCAGCGGCGAAGAGCAGGGGCTTCACGTGAGGGTCAAGCCTCCGCCTCGACGCCCCGGGTAAGCCCGAACGATCGAGGCGTGTGCTTCCAGCCTCTGTCCCAGCCGCCAAGGCACAACCCCCTCTCAGGGAACAACAATTCATGGGTATACGGAACTGCACGGCCAACAGTGCCTAGGGCGTTGGCCGTGCAGAAATCGTGACAGGGGCCCGGGAAGAAATCACATAGGAAGCAAAGAGGGAAGTTTCTTCCGGAATTGACTTCCTATATTCCGGTGTCCCAGAAGGCAGGAATCGCGGGTGCGAGGTACCGGATCGCTGCTGACAGCCAGGGGGCAGCCGGGCCGGACAGCAGGAGCGGGGCACAGACGCTGTACGACAGCACCAAGCCGTGACCGGTGAGCCTGACGCTGGTCAAGAGAGCGTGATCGAACGGCTGCCAAGTGGGCGCCCCAGCGGGGCTGATGCGAAGACCGTTCGAGGTGAGCACCACACGTGACTGTGCCTGATCGCGCCAGCGGGCCTGAGCCTCTCTCTCCGCCTCATGACGCCGACGGTCGGCGAGACGATCATTGGAAACCCAGCGGCGTCCGAAGGTGGGGTGATCCTCGAAGTACCCTGCGGGAGCCTGTGGATAGACCACCTCGACTGGGTAGTACCGGGCCGACGTGCACACCACGTCCGCGTATGCCGTTTCGCCAGCGTCGAGTGCCAGGCCCGGGGCGGGTACCGCCACCAGCGCGCCGCCCGCCCGAAGGTGCAGTTCGAGCTGGACCGCTGCATGCTCTGCATCGTGCTGAGCGGCTGTATGTGCTGTGTTCAGCGGGCGTCGTCTCACCGTCGTCTTCTCCTGATCACGGGGCTTCACGGCTCGCCGCAGCAGAAGGGCCTGCCACGGCGAGCCGTGAAGACGTCACTTACGGGATGAGGTCACCACAGAGCGCTGGATTTACCGGCGGGAGCTGGCGTTCGGTCTTGTTGCTCTTCCGCGCGTAGCACCGCGAGCAGCTCGCCAAGCCGGTCGTTGCTGATCGGCTGCTGTGCTCGGACGGCGTCCTTGATCACGTCACGACTGATCCGTCCGGCCTGACGGCAAGCCTCCCGCGCGAGGGGCACCAGATCCTTCATCCACACGTCGACGACTTCCCGGTCCTCGGGCAATTCGTCCCCGTCCCGGACAGGGCCCTCCTTCTGCTCTGGGGCGCGGACCGGGACGTCTTGGGTGGGGAGATCGCCGCCTGTTGATGTGGGGGTCGTCGCCTCGTCGTCCTGCGAAGGTTCGCTCTCCGGACCGGTCGGTCCGGGCCATTCGCCAGGGACGTCTTCCCCGTGGTCCCGCCCCGCGGACGGCGCGCTCTCCGCGTCGCCAGGGTGCGTTTCGGCTGGTGCCGTGTTGTCCAGCCTGTTCTGCGGTCGGTCCGCAGAGTCCTGTGCGTGCTCGTCCGCTGCGGACGGATCGGGGACGGTCACCATCGGACGCCGACGGCCCCACCGAAGCGCTGAGAGCAGGCGCCACCACCAGCCGTTCGGCTGCCAAGTTGGGGCTTGGTCCGGGGAAGGAGTCAGGTCTCGCCCTCCGTCCGGGGCCGTCAAACCTTGCTCAGGCCGGGGGACCACAGCCTTCCCAGGGGCGGGACTACCGGTGTCGCAGTTGCCCCTGAGGCGAGCCGAGGCGACGTCCGGGGACTCAGGATGTACGCCGTCCCGGACCGGTCCCGGATCGTCGTCCGCTCCGTCCGGGACAGACGATTCCGCCGTCCTCGCCATGATGATGTAGAGGTGGACGGAGCCTGCGAGTGCCAACGGTGCGAGCATCGAAAGCACGCCGACAACCCAGTCTGCGAGGTGCAGCGGGGACGTGCCGGACTGCGGACTGCGGTTGAGCGTGATTGCGTGCAAGGCGTTGGCCCACAGACTCGATCCGGTGGCCGCGAAGAAGAGAGTCCAGGCGTACAAGCGAGCCCTGAAGTCACTGTGGCGGAGCAGGACGAGCGCGCGGACGCCGTACGCGATGAATCCATCAATGAAGACGGGAAAGAGCCAGCTCAGGGACGGCTTCGCGTGGATCGCGATAGCGACCTGACGTAGCGAGTCGTAGGAGAACGCGAAGCCGGCCGCGCCGAGCAGGAGGATCGCAGTGTGATCCCAGCCAGACATCCGGCGCACTTCGTTGGGGGCCGCTGGAGCGGGTTTGCGCTTGTTGCTCATGCCGGGCCACCGCCGTTCCTCGGGTTGATGGATTGCCAGGCCGCTGTCTGAGACAGCAGCCTCCCGAACTGTTCGAGCGAGGTGACGTCGTCCACGTACTGAGTCGGGCAGGTAATGCATGACCGGCGCAGGGCGAGCCGTTCCGTCCCCGTGCTGTCACCGCTGTAGTAGAGCTCCAGGTGTTGCCCGGCAACGGTGTCCAGGGGCACGACGGCCTGAAGTAGATCATCTAGCCCCAGGACACCAAGGGCTTCCCATGCCAGTGTGACGGCTTCGGCGCCCAGGACGTTACGGGCGTACTTCGACGCCGCAGTGACTGAGCGGGCCCCCCAGGTGCGGAAAGCAACCTCCCGAGCAGTGGTTCGCCGTTCCTCTTCGTGCACGAGCTTCTTGGCCGCAGCGACCATGATCGGGTGTGACATCAGAGGACGGGTCCTTCCGAGGAGCTGGAGAAGCGGCCCGGCGGCGCTGGCCGGGCTGGGGGCATCGGGACGGCAAGGAGGGGCAGGCGGGCGGACACCAGCGGAGGCGGTGCAGAAAGGACTGACATCACGCGGCCCCCCGGCTTCGGCGCCGGTCGTCTCCGATCATCGGGACAAGCGCTGTGACCATCTCTGCAAGCCGACTGGCGACCCGGTCACCTACGAAGTCGGTGAGGTCGGGGCCGTCCTCATCGCGGGCGGGAAGGTTGCTGGTGATGATCGTCGGCAAGCAGTGGTTGTAGCGATAGTTGAACAGCCGGTACGTGACTTCCTCGATCCACTCAGACGACTTGGAGGACCCGAGGTCATCGAGCATGAGGTACGGCACCCGGGACAAGCGCCGCAGTTCATCCTCCGAGGCACCCATGACCTGTGACGGCCGGAGGCGTCCGTACATGTCAGCCGAGTTCATGGCTACCAGCGCGAAACGGTCAGGCCCGCCCTCGGCGATTCGTCTCAGGGCGCCGTACGCCTGATAGGTCTTCCCCGTTCCCGTCGAGCCGGTGAGGAGCAAGGCACCGGCCGACGAGGGGTCGGTGAGTGCCCGGTCTGCCCAGTCCCCAACCTCCGGGAGCGTCGCCTCTGCGCTGAGGAAACGAGGCGGCGTAGCGGCTTCCCAGCGCTTCATTGCGTATTCGACACGTGCACCGTGGTGCCAGTTTCGGTCACCGGGCTGCGGCCCCCTGTCGGCGGGTTTGTCGTCGAAGGAGATTCCTTTGAGAGCAAGGATTCGTTCGATGGCGCGCATGGACCGGTTGTCGCCAGCGCGTTGGAGCTCAACCATGGTCAGAATCCGTTCTGGTAGGCACTGGCGCTGGTCTTGACCGGGTTGCGGAACGGTTTCCAGGCGGGCTCACGGCGAAGCGGAACGACGTTGCCCTTCAAGGCCTCCGCGGGGGTACCCGTGGGGAGGTCATCCCAGATGCGGAGCAGGTAGCGGGCGGACTGCGGCGGCCGGGCCGGGTCCCACCGCCGCGCGATGACCTCCACCAGCCGCTCCGGGCCCCACCGTTCCGACAAGGCTGTTACCCGGTCCCACTCGTCGCCTGTGAGCCGCCAGCCCACAACCATTCCGGTGACCGTCATGGCGTTGACGACCTCCCGAGCGCCAGCAGGAACGTCCGTCACCCCAGTCCGCTGTTTCGTCGTCCTGTCACCAGGCGAGCTAGCTTGGCTGGTGTTAATACTCCCGTAGGGAGTATTAACACCAGGTGCAGGAGAGGAAGGAACTTCCTGTTTCTCGGGCAGAGACTTCCTGTTTTCCGCCTCAGACTTCTCACTTTCGGAGGTAGGTTCCGGGAAGTTGCTTCCGGTTTCCTCGCTTGTCGGATCAGCGGGCTGGGAAGCGCCACCCAAGGCAGCGAGTTGGATGTAGTAGCAGTTTGGATTGCTGCGGCCGACTCCGCGCCTGTAGGTCAGCTCGCGAAGGGCTGTCAGTTCGCCGAGACACGTGGAAACAGCGCGAGAGGAGAGTCGCGTCAACTCGGCTATTTCTTCCAGGGAAAGCACGGCTTTGCCTGTCTCATCGGATCTACGCGCCAGTGCGAGCATGACGAGTCGTGAGCCCCGTTTTGAACGCGAGGAGTTCCAGACCAGTTCAATGACGTTCTCGCTCATCGCATGCCATCCATAGCCGTCGTGATGTGCCGGTGAGGGGTCATCCCGAACGACTGGTCGTCTTCGGGGATGTAGCCTCGCTGGAACGGTTCCGGGGTTCGATAGAGTCCCCCCGTGGGGATATGGAAGTCATGAGCCCGCCGCCAGTCCGCAGCGTGTGAGAACCAGCTGCGTATCAGACGTGCTGCTTCGTTTTCGGCCTCGCGCTGCACCGAGATCCGGCAGTAGTCGCTCGCGTAGAAATAAGTGATGCCTGCTTGCCTCGGGAAGACCCGAATCAGCGTGGCTGAAGGGGCTAGTTCTCGAATGTGCTCTTCGAGTCGCTTCGAAAATATAGGGAGGTGAGTGTGTTCGGGCATGGGAAAACTCCCGTGGGAACGCAAGGAAGATTAGAATTACCCGGTCCGGGTGCAGCTCAGGCAGCACTCAGCAAAGGTGAGCTTGGGGCAGAGGAGGAAGCCGCCGGCCTGCGCCGCTGCTGGTACTCACGGGTGAGCTGCCGCAAGTACTTGGTGGGTATGCCGAGCCCGCGTGCCACGCGGTTGGCGTCCATGGTCGGATCGGCGGCGAAGCGCGAGATGACCTCTTCTCGCTCCCGTGTGCCCAGGACCGTCGGCACGCCGCGGAGCACAGCAGCGACCGACTCAGCGTCGATACGGTTGTTCCAGGACCTGAGCAAGTTCTGGCGCTCGGAGGCGAGAAGACCGCCCCGAATTCCGTACTCATCGCCGTGACGTAGGGACTCGACAAGACAGCGTGCGGCTGTGGCCAAGGGGCATGCTGCGCAGAGATTCAATGGACGGTTGAGCGCGATTCCCTGACTGCGGCGAACCTGATCGGGGTCAGCCCACGGTACGTCTGTGTGAGGGAAGAAAGCGCCGATCTTTTTATCCGCGCAGCGAGCGTCCTCTGCCCAGTGTTTCCCGGGCATGTTGGCCGCTGCTTCGAGCAGAGGCGCCCAGTCTCCGTTGAGCGCAGTCTTTACCAGGCGGCTCATGTCCGATGTCATCAGATACCACCAGGCGACTTGCCCAGAAGTTCCGCGGCGGGGCCGACATAGCGTGCGTAGACGAAAAACCGGCCGTCCACGGTCTTCGACTGAGCCTCGAAATATCCGGCCGGTCGGAATGCGGCCAGAATGCCCTTCCGTATCTGATAAGCCGCCGTAGCGGCATCCCCGCGCTTCTCTCGCTCTTGGATGCGTGCCCATGAATTAGGGTTCGCCTTGAGCTGTATTGCCGCTTCAGTGTGCCGAAAGCTGGAGGTCGATATTGTGCGTGTGGACCGAGGGAGGTCCTCGAAGATGATGTGGTTTACCACTGAGAGTTCCCCTGGAAGATGGAGAAAGGCGTGCCTATGAACGCGCGCTGGTCCTGATAGGAATCAGCTGCGTGAACGCGAGCGGGAGCGCCGGGACGGCGTCAGCGTTGCGGCCGTGGAGATCTGGCCGGTAGCGATGGGCTTCGCGTTGAGATCAGGCCGTACGGCATACATCTCAGAAATCGCCCTGAGGTCCTCGTCGGCAAAACCGACGAACTTTCCCATCTTCCGATGTGGGAGTGAGCTGATCCGCTCCCGCAGCCACTTCTCCGGAATGTTCAGACGCCGCGCGGCCTCGGTGTAATCCACGTGGAGAGTGGCGAGCCGACGGAGCAGCGTATTGGCATCCTCGCCATTCGTAATCAGCCGCAAAATAGCGGTGAGCCCCTGGAGATCAGGGTTGCTGGCGGTGGATGCGTCCGCAGTAGGGGTACCTGCGGGGTGGTGTCTCATGAGACAATCACTCCTTGCGCAGGCGTGGTTTTGCCATGCCTGCATACGGTGACAACAAGGCGCTGCTTCGTCGTCACGACCTGTGTGCACCCCCGAGGTTTCCTACGCCAGTGCGGGGTGCACGTGTTTGCTGAGTTCGGCTCATTGGTATGGAGTTGCCGCTCCCACCGGTGAGCCGAACGCGTTTTCCGGGCGCCTCAGGGCGGCCCGATCGCGATTCCCCGGACGAGAGCCCCGCCCGGATCGCATGATCACTATACCATCATTTCCGACCCATCATTTTCTTCTCTTGACTCTACTCGCTGACCAGCGCACGGAAGGGCTGCTGGGATACTGGCGGCGTGAAGAGCGTCCAAGACTTCAGCCCAGCCGCTTTCCGGGCCGCCTACGAGGAGCGAGGTCTCACCCAGGCCGACGTGGCGAAGGCCATCGGCGTGACGGTGAACACCGTCGGCCGCTGGGTCAGGGGTAAGGGCGCCCCCAGCACGCGACTGTTCGCCATGCTGGTCGCGGAGCTTCGAGTCCCGCGCTCCCGAATGCTGCTGCCTCTTGCGCCCGACGCCGACCTCGTCGTCCTGCGGACGCGCGCCGGCCTCCGCCAGGAGGACGTCGCCGAGCATCTTGGCGTGCAAGCCTCCGACGTCTCCGAGATGGAGATGGGCACCGGTCGCGTGAGGGACAACTGGCCTGCCGTCTTGGCCGACCTCTACGGCGTGCCGCTCGACCTTCTGGTCAAGGCTGCCGAGGTCACCGAGAAGCGGTGGCGCGCGGGGTTCGACGCCAAGCGTCGCCAGACCCCCTGATTAACCGCGCGATCACAAATACTCCCACCCTGAACCTGTCGCGTCGTACGAATAGACGCGACAGGTGAAGCCTGCCCCCCGATTGGCATGCCCCTGTCGACAATGGCAAGCCGCTGTGGCGGCTCGGCCATTGCTGGGGTGCTCCGTGTTCCCTGGGAGGCCGGTCAGGCCTCGCGCCCGGATCTCGGAGCGTTTGAAATGTATGTGCGCTGAGCACCAATAGTCAAGGTGAGATAGCTTTGCGTGGTCGCGCCGCCTGTTTGTGGCGGTGAAATTGCGCGTGGCGCAAAACGCCAAATTGCGCGTGACGCAATTTGGCATTTTGACTGCCTTGGAAACCTGTGGAGGTGCGTATGCGAGCCGTTGTGATGGAGAGCTACGGAGAGCCGGAGGTCCTCGCAGTGGGGGACGTTCGGGAGCCCGAGCTGCGTCATGGTCATCGGCGAATCGAGGTCTCGTTGGCGGGGGTGAACTTCGCGGATCTGCACGTGCGGGACAACAGCTACCTGGCAGGCGTGCCGCTGCCGTACATCCCCGGCAACGAGGTCGTCGGACGCATCGCGGACACGGGGGAGCGGGTCGCGGCACTCACGGCAGGTGGAGGGTATGCCGAGGTCGCCCAGGCGCGACGGCTCACGACCATGCCCATCCCGGACGACATCGATGACGCTACGGCCCTGGCGCTGACCCTTCAAGGGCAGAGTGCATGGCACCTGCTGCACACGGTGCTGCGCCTACAGCCAGGGGAAACGGTCATCATCCCCGCCGCCGCGGGCGGTGTTGGTTCGCTCGCTGTCCAGCTGGCCAAGCGCGTCGACGCCCGCGTTGTCGCCCTAGCTGGGACTGAAAGCAAGCGCGCACTTGCGCGTGATCTGGGCGCGGACGTCACGGTCGACAGCACGTCCACGACCCTCGCCGATGACCTGAAGGACGCGGTCGACGGCGCCGCGGATGCCGCCCTTGAGATGACTGGTGGCGCGACTCTCCGCGCCACCATGGATGCCCTCAGGCCCTTCGGGCGCATGGTCGTCTATGGCGGCGTCAGTGGAGTCGAGACCCCTGTTAGTACGCGGGATCTGATGGCAACTGGTAAGGCGGTTCAGGGGTTTTGGCTCCCCCTTCTCTACGGTCAGCGAAACGCGCTGAAGGGGGCTGCCGAGGACTTGTTTGCCGCCATCCGATCGTCGGAGATCCGGATTCCGAAGGTCGACGTCTACCCGCTTGCCGAGGTGGCTCGGGCGCATGAAGACCTGGCCGCTCGGCGCACGGTTGGGAAGACCGCGCTCGACCCGAGTCTCTGACTCATAGACACAAGAGGCATGAAAGCCCAGCGGTGTTGGGCTACGAGCCTTGTTCAATGATGAAGTAACCCGAAATTTCTGAATGATCGAAGTGATCCCTTAGCGTTAAGGACCCGTCAACGACGGGTACCAAGTCAAGCACTGCGCGAGGAATCACACCGTGGCACAGGAACGTCGAGGAACCAGTCATGCTGATCGCGTCATGCGCGTTCTGAGGGTGTGTCACGAGCTCCCAGGGGATGTTCAGACCCTCCAGGCGATTGCCGAAGCGACAGGTTTCGACCCGTCGGTGTGTCACCGAATCCTTCAGTCTTGCGTCGCCGACGGGTACGTCGAGCGACTCGGCCATGGGAAGTACCGGCTGGGGAGCGACGCCATCCAAGCCGGGCTGCTCGCCATGGCCGGTGTGACCGAGCACCTGGATCAGCACCAGATCCTCCTGGACCTCCAGGAGGATCTGGGGGGCATCGTGGTCTTCTACTCCCTGGCCCCGGTCGGCGCGCGTCGCGTCGCGACCGACTACGCCAAAGGCGACTACAACCCTGCCGATTTCGGTATGACCGCATTCGATATGTTCACGGTCGGTTGTTCCCTGCGAACCGGCGCTTCGGGCCGAACCCTGCTCGCATACGTGCCGGAGCCCATCCGAGAGATCGCCCTCGCGGAGCCCATACCCGAGACCGCCGGCCCCGGAGCCATGGACAACGAAGAGCTGCTGGCGAGCATCAAGGAGATCCGGAAGCAGGGCTACGCCATCGGGCGCCAGGAATGCCTCCCCGGATGGGACTCGGTTGCTGTTCCTGCTCTCTGGGGCAACACGGCCCTCGGAGTTGTCCTGTGGCTGCGGCCTGTGGGCGAAGGCTCCGACGACGTCTCGGATCATGTAGAGGCCGTCAGCAGAGCGGCCCGGCTGATTAGTCTCGCCGCGACTGCGGGCGGCCGAAACCCCAGTCCCACGGCTTGATGAACATGTTTGGCCCTCCCCGCACGCCGGGGAGGGCCAAACATGTTAAGGGCTGTCCGGTGAGTCACCCACGATGGACGCCAAGCCGGCCTCGACATCAAGGACCGCGACCAACTCGCCCAGCAGACCCTGGTACCTCTCGCCCAGCCAGCGCATCACGGCCTCGTCCTCGTCGCTCACGGTATTCCCTTCCGTAGGTGGGTCCTCGTAGGTAAGAGGCAGAAGACGGCCTCAGCGTGAACTCTGATGCCGAACATCGTTGGCGACTCACCGGACAGGCCCTAGCAGCTTCGGGCGGGGGCCAGCGTCGCGGCCCGAGGCGGCACCCTTGGGGCCCGTGCTCAGGCGGCGAGCGATGCCTCCTTCTGGAGGTCGGCGAGCGATGCTGCTGGGTTCATGCTCCATTCGATAGCGGTGATGATCTCATCGTCCAGCTCCGCCAACAGATGGCCGTACCGGTCAACAGTTGTGGTGATCGACTCGTGGCCCAGTCGCTTCTGAATCGCGGGCAAGGGGACCTTGGCCGCGATCAGCCAGGAAGCATGCGAGTGCCGGAGGTCGTGGATTCGCGGACGCTTCGTCAGCCCCTCTTTGGCTGCGGCGGTCAGAGCTAGCTTCCAGCGCGCGTGGTAGAACCCCCCGGAGTCCCAAGGGCCGCCCTCGGGAGCCGTGAAGACGTAGTCTTTGGGGTCCTTGTCGCGGCACCTGCGTTTGAAGAGCGCGACCAAGTAGGGCGACAGCACCATGGTTCGTCGGCTCTTCTTCGTTTTCGGAGGGCCTATCTCCTTGCCGCCGTCAACGCGCTTCCAGGCGCGTTGGACCCGCAGCGTGGGACGAGCACCATGGAGGCTCAGATCCCGTGGTTGGAGGGCGGCTATCTCGCTCCACCGCAGTCCAGTGCCCGCGAGGGCGTCGATCAGGTCTACGGAGTCGGCATGCATGTGGGAGCGGATGAGGGCGTACTCCTCCCGCTCCAGGAAGACTTGCTCGTCCTCGGTGCTGTTGTCCTCGGGCAGGCGTGTGTGGAGGCAGGGATTCGTCGACCGTAGCGGAGGCTCTGCGGTCACCGCAGACTGGAGGATGCCGTAGAGCAGGCCGTGCAGATTCCTGATCGTCTTGGGCGCGAAGGCCCGCCGCTTGGTGCCCGGCGGGTGGTGAGTGCCGGGTCTGCCCTGTTCAAGGTCGTTAACCCAGTCCCGGACTTCGTCCCGTCCAATTCCACCAGGGCCCTGGCGAACCGACAGATCCTTGAACCAGGGGACGATGTGTCGTTCGAGCATCTTCCGGTAGTTGGACCGCGTTCCGGCCTGCACGCCGGTGAGACGGTCGACGTACTGGAGCGCGTAGATCTCGAATAGCTCCTCCTCGACGACCTCGGGCTCGGGCTCCTGGACGAAGCCCGTCCCCTTCACCCAGCCGGGCGGCCATTGCTGTCCGTGATCGTTGACCAGGTCACGGAACGCCTTTGCTGAGTCAATGTCAGAGAAGGTCTCGCTCTGCGAGGGGGCGGCGCGGGCACCCCCTACCCGCCAGACGACTGTGTGACTTAGCTCACCATTGGCACGTGCTCGGGACTTGATGGATGCCATAGCGAAGATCGTAAAAGGTGGCCCCGTGCGGACATCGTGTGGACGAAGAGGGTAACGAAAAACCGCCCCGGGCCTGTTTTTGCAGGTCAGAGGCGGTTTCCCTTGAGCGGTAGCGGAGGGATTTGAACCCTCGGTGACTTGCGCCACACTCGCTTTCGAGGCGAGCTCCTTCGGCCGCTCGGACACGCTACCGAGAGGAAGTTTAGCGGATGGAGGGCCGTGCTCTGAAATCCGGCCCTCCTGGCCCTCCCGGTCCCCCGTCTTCGGCGGGAGCGGGATCAGCGGGCGCGGAAGAAGTCGGTGAGGAGGGCGGCGCAGTCGTCGGCCAGGACGCCCTCGATCACCTCGGGGCGGTGGTTGAGGCGGCGGTCGCGGACGACGTCCCAGAGGGAGCCCGCCGCGCCGGCCTTCTCGTCGGCCGCGCCGTAGACGACGCGGTCGAGGCGGGAGAGCACGATCGCGCCCGCGCACATCGTGCACGGCTCCAGGGTCACGACGAGGGTGCAGCCGCTCAGCCGCCACTCGCCGACGGCCCGCGCGGCGTCGCGGATGGCGAGCACCTCGGCGTGGCCGGTCGGGTCACCGGTGGCCTCGCGCTCGTTGCGGCCGCGGCCGATGACCGAGCCGTCCGGAGCCAGCACGACGGCACCGACCGGAACGTCACCGGTGCCGGTCGCCAGCGCGGCCTCCGCCAGCGCGGCCCGCATCGGGGCGTGCCACGGGTCCCGTACGGGATCGTGCCCGGAGGCGGACGCCCCGGACGCCTCCGACGCCTCGGGCACATCGGACACGGGACCGGGCCGGTGATCGGGCCGGCGCCCGGTGACGGCTTCGTTCATCACACCAGTGTGCGGGACCCCGTCCGGCGTGCCGTCAGCGGACGGCCTCCAGCATGTCGGTGCAGCCGAGAGCGTCCGCGATCCCGCCCAGCGCGTCGCCGTCGAAGGCCAACAGCTCCTTCTCGCTCACGCCGAGGTCCGCGAGGAGCAGCGAGTCGCCCAGCGGACCGGACGGCACCGGCTCGGCGGCCACCGCCTCCGTCTCGTCGTCCTCCTCCGCCTCGGGCTCGCCGTCCTCCGTGCCGTCGAGGTCCGGGAGGCTGTCCAGGCTGCCCTCCGTGCCGTCCCGCCCGAGCAGCTCGTCGGCGAGCATCGCGCCGTACGAGCTGCGGCTGGCGGCGGCGGCGTTGGAGAGGAAGACCCGGGGGTCGTCCTCGCCGTCCACCCGGACGACACCGAACCAGGCGTCCTCCTGCTCGATGAGCACCAGAACCGTGTCGTCGTCGACCGAGGACTCACGGGCCAGGTCGGCGAGGTCGGACAGGGTTTCCACGTTGTCGAGTTCTGTGTCGCTCGCTTGCCACCCGTCTTCGGTGCGCGCGAGCAGTGCGGCGAAGTACACCGTGACTCTCCCACTGGTCATAGGCGGTGCCGGGCCGGACGGGGACCACCCCGTCCACTCGGAATCGTGGCAGAAACCCGGCCGTTGCGAGAGGTCTTCCGCGCTGCGTCGTGCAGCAGTCCGAAGAGATGTCCCTCACGTGTGCTCCATCAGGGATCGGGACGGCCCGCCGGGTGGCGCCCCGGGGTGGCCGGGGCGCGGTCCTCGGGGCCGTCGGCGTCACCAGCGGAAGGTCCGCATACGCATTTGCTGACGCATCCGGGCGGCGCGCGCCCGGCGCGGCTGGACCCGGTCGCGCAGCTCCTTCGCCTCGTTCAGCTCGCGGAGGAACTGCGCGCGTCTGCGACGGCGCTCCGCGTCGCTCTCCGAATCCGGCTCCGGCTCCGGCTCCGGATCCGAACCCGGCACCGGCCCGGGCGGGCCGAGGGCGTCCGGGGTGTCCGGGGCGTCCGGGGTGTCCGTGTGCTCGTATCCGTTCCCCGGGCGACTCTCCGGGCGTTTCTCCAGGGGCTCCGGGAAGCCCGGGGCGTCCGGGGTGTCCGTCCGCTCCTGGGCGCTCTTCGTCTTCGTGGTGTCCGGATTCTCGCGGGTCTCGCGGTCAGCCATGGGCAGCACCACCTCGGGCCGAGGTCGTCTTCGCCCGGCGTGACAGACCGGGCGTACGTGCCCACTTTCCCCCTAATCGGTGGTTTGATGCCAACGCTGCGACAGACTGTCGGAGGCCGAAGCGGGGGCGCCGGGGCCGACCGCGCGGGAGCTGACGCCCGAAAGCTCGGTTAATGTCGATGTCATGCGGATCCACGTCGTCGACCACCCCCTGGTGGCCCACAAGCTCACCACCCTGCGCGACAAGCGCACGGACTCCCCCACCTTCCGGCGTCTCGCCGACGAGCTGGTCACCCTGCTCGCCTACGAGGCCACGCGCGACGTGCGTACGGAGACGGTGGAGATCGAGTCCCCGGTCACGGCGACCACCGGCGTCAAGCTGTCCCACCCCCGCCCGCTGGTGGTGCCGATCCTGCGCGCCGGTCTCGGCATGCTCGACGGCATGGTCCGGCTGCTGCCGACCGCCGAGGTGGGCTTCCTGGGCATGATCCGCAACGAGGAGACCCTCAAGGCGGAGACGTACGCGACGCGCATGCCGGACGACCTCTCGGGCCGCCAGGTGTATGTCCTGGACCCGATGCTGGCCACCGGCGGCACGCTGGTCGCGGCGATCAACGAGCTGATCGAGCGCGGCGCCGACGACGTCACCGCGATCTGCCTGCTAGCCGCCCCCGAGGGTGTCGAGGTCATGGAGCGCGAGCTCGCGGACGCGCCGGTGACCGTGGTCACCGCCTCCGTGGACGAGCGCCTCAACGAGAACGGCTACATCGTCCCGGGCCTGGGCGACGCGGGCGACCGCATGTACGGCACGGCGGGCTGACCGTCCCGTAACAGGGCGCCCCGACAGGGGCGCGGGGCTGTTTCGACATGCGGCTCCGCCGCGTGGGCGCGACCAGCCACGACGGACGTGCTGCCGCGCGCGGAGCGCAAGCCGCACCCCGGTAGGCGCACCGAGAACGACCGAGAACACACGACAGGCCGGACGGCCAAGAACCGTCCGGCCTGTCGCCGTCGTCCGGCGAATCGCCTAGCAGCGCGCGGCAGGCGCCGCGGGCGCCGCCTTCGCCGGAGGCGACGACGGCTTCGCCGAAGGCTCCAGCGGGGGAGCCTCCGACGACGCCGGTTCGCCCCCCAGCTCGGTGAGGGTCCTGTCGGCCTCGTCCTTCGCGGAGAGTTCCTTGAACTCCGCGCCGAGGATCAGGTCGACGTCCTGGCCGGAGCGCTGGTCGTTCCTGACGTCGGTGCCCGTGAGCTGGGTGCCGAGCACCTTCAGCGCTCCGTCGGAGCTCTCCGCCGCGCCGAGCAGCAGCCCGGTGTTGGAAACCTTCTTGTCGTAGAGCTCGGGGGCGTTCCCCACCTTGCCGATCCTGAAGCCGCGCTTCTTGAGCTCGTCCGCGGTGATCTTGGCGAGCCCGCCGCGCGGAGTGGCGTTGTAGACGTTGACGGTGATCTCGTCGGGCCGGGGCAGGGGCTTGGGGGCGTCAGCTCCTTCCTTGCAGTCGCCCTTCCCGCCCTTGGCGTTCTTGCCGCCCTTGCCGTGTGCCGCCTGTGCCGTGTCCTGGCTCCCGCCGGAGAAGACATCGACGAGCTGGAGCGTCCCCCACCCGGCCAGCGCGAACACTGCGGTGACGGAGACGGCGGCGAGCACGATCCTGCGGCGATTTCTGGGGCGGCGCATGTGCGGGAACCGATGGCCCGTGATGCGGTACTTTCCGCCCATGCCGGGAGGGGTGAGCATGCTCATGGACGCAGCGTAGTGCGACGGTGACGCGCTGCCTACTAAATGATCAATGGGTTGCCCGCACCCCAACCCGAAAGGCCGAACAACGGCCGGAAACAGTCCTGTCGCCGATGCCCGCCGACCGGCCGTTGGCCTGTCGACTGATCAGTCGGCTCAGCCCAGTTCGAGTACGCGGGCGTGGAGGACCTGGCGCTGCTGGAGTGCGGCGCGCACGGCGCGGTGCAGACCGTCCTCGAGGTAGAGATCGCCCCGCCACTTCACGACGTGCGCGAAGAGGTCGCCGTAGAACGTCGAGTCCTCGGCGAGCAGCGTCTCCAGATCGAGCTGCTGCTTGGTGGTCACCAACTGGTCGAGCCGCACCGGGCGCGGGGCGACGTCCGCCCACTGCCGGGTGCTCTCCCGGCCGTGGTCGGGGTACGGCCGCCCGTTTCCGATGCGCTTGAAGATCACACGGAAAGCCTACCGGGCAAGCGGTCCCCGGCGCAGCCACGGCGCGGGAGTGCGAAGGCGACAATCGGCCGCATACCGGAGCGGGACGGGAACGAACGCGTCGGAATGAGGGCTCCGGTATCGGCGCTCGGGGGCACTCAGGGGCATCGGAGCGCGCCGAGGTGCGCCGGGACGCCCGTGTGGTGCTCAGCTGTTCGGCGACGCGTTTGGCAACGCGTTCGGCGACGCGCTCGGTGAGCTGTTCGGCGACATGCTCGGTGGCACGAGGACGACGCCGGTGTACTCGACGTCCGATGCGCCCCGGTTCGCGTACGCGTGCGGACGGTCGCCCGCCATGCGCAGCCCGTGGCCCGCGGGCAGGACGGCCTCCTGGCCGCCCACGGTGACCGTCAGGGTGCCCCGGCGCACATGCAGCAGTTCGACCGTGCCCGCGAGGTGGGCCTCGCTGCGGTGCTCCTCGCCGGGCGCGAGCCGCCAGTGCCACAGCTCGCCGCCCGCGGGCTGCGCGGCACCGGTGACCAGGGTGCCGGTGCCGCCGTCCGGGCCGGTCCACAGGACGGGCTGATCGCCCGGGGGAGTGGGCTGGAGCAGGGGCGCGGCGGGCTGCTGGAGCAGATCGGTGACAGGGACGCCGAAGGCGTCGCAGAGGCGGATCAGGGTCGCGAGGTTCGGGTTGGAGCGGGCGTTCTCCAGCGCGACGAGCATGCCCTTGCTGACGTGCGCGCGGGTGGCCAGCGCGTCGAGGCTCCAGCCCCGCTCCTTGCGCAGCGCGCGGGCGCGGGCCGCGACGGCCTCCATCACGGACCTGTCGTCCGTCACGGACCTGTCGTCCACCGCAGGCCTGTCGTCCACCGCAGGCCTGTCGTCCGCCACGGACCTGTCGTCCTCGCGCACACCTTCCGCCACGTCGCCGCTGCTGTCCGAGCTCATGCCGCTCATCTTTCCGCACCTCCGGCGTGCCTCTGAGTGGCGGTCATTCAGTGTTACCGTCGAGTCTATTGAAATGACTGGTGCATGTCTCGAAAGGTGGCTCGGCATGGCGGTGGATCTCGGAACGGTGGCCGGAAGCGTGCGGGTGGACGAGACCGTACGCGCCCTCCGGCCCGACTTCGCCGTGCTGGTGATCGCGGCGGACGGGCTGCCGACGGGCCCGACCGACGCCTGGTCGCGCGGCCTCCTCAAGGACGCCGCCGGCACGGCGGCCGAGCCGGCCGACGTCACGGCCGAACCGCACATCGCGGCCTGGCGGCAGGCGTACACGGCGTTCGGTGCCAAGCCCGGCCGCACGCGCAACAGCGTCGAGGCCCTGACCCGCCGCGCGGGCGCCGGCCTGCCCGAGGTCAACCTCCTCGTCGACGTCTACAACGCCGTCTCCGTCACCCACCGCCTGCCCATCGGCGGCGAGGACCTGGCCGCGTACGAGGGAGCGCCCCGCCTGGTGCGCGCGACGGGCGGCGAGCCGTTCGACACCGTGGCGGACGGCGCGCCCGCCGTCGAGCACCCGGAGCCCGGCGAGGTCGTCTGGCGCGACGACAGGGGCGTCACCTGCCGCCGCTGGAACCACCGCCAGTGCGTCCGCACGCGCATCACCGCGACCACGACGTCCGCCCTCTTCCTGCTCGAACGGCTCGACCCCCTGCCCTTCGAGGCCCTCGAAGCCGCCGCCGACGACCTCCTCACCCGCCTCCGCGAATGCGCCCCGGCCCTCCGGGCGGTGACCCGCCTGGTGCGGTGACGCGTTCTGCGGGACGGCGGGATGCTCCGCCTGGGGCCGCCCGGGACCGCCCGGGTGCTGTGCGGGTCGCGCTGCCGGGACGGGGCGCGCGGCTCACGCCAGCGCCGCCGATGCCGCGATCACCGGGTTGCGGAGGGGAAGCTGCGCGAACCGCCGCCACTGGCCCCGCACCCCCCGGTGCACGTCCAAGTCGATCAATACCATGCGCGATCGGCGGGCCGCATACGGAGGACCGTGCCGGACAGCAGCAGGCCCGCCCCGAACACCGCGAGCAGACCGCTCGCGAACGCCGCCACCCCCGGATCGGCGATCTCGCCCACCGGGGTCGTGGACAGCGTCAGGAACAGCAGCGCGGGCATCGCGAACGTGAACGCGAACCGGCCCAGGACGGGTTGCGCGTGCGGCCCCAGGGTCCTGAACCGGCCCGCAGCCCAGCCGAGCGCCGTCACGGCACAGACGGGGATGAAGCCGGATATCACTTCGCCGTCGGCTTCCCCGTGGTCCTCGTCGCCCTCGCCGCCTTCGCCGTCCGGGTCGCGCCCGAGCCTCCCGGACCGCCCGCCGCCGCGGCCTTGGCCGCCCGCTTCATCTCCTGCTTGTGCGCCCGCACCCTGGCGAGCGACTCGGGCCCGGTGATGTCCGCCACCGAGCGGTACGCCCCCTCCTCCCCGTATGCGCCCGCCGCCTCGCGCCAGCCC
>NZ_JAINFC010000649.1 GCF_020740835.1 Streptomyces sp. UNOC14_S4 | reverse complement strand
CCAGTCTTCCACGAGGATCACCCTTTCCTCCTGACCTTGATCAGCAAGGCCAGAATGAGATGAAGATCCACAAATGGGTCAGTATTGACACGCCGTCAAAGGGTCAGAGTTCGACCGTCGCCGACAGCCGCGTCCGTGGACACTCGATGCCATGCTCCAGCGCTGCGAGGAACACCCCCGCGCCCGCGGGGACCACCACGGGGATGAGCCACCCCCGTACGGGGTCGAGGGAACACCCCCGCGCCCGCGGGGACCACATCTACGGCTTCGACATCGTCATCCACAACAGCGGAACACCCCCGCGCCCGCGGGGACCACAACGGCACCCGCAACACCTCGACCGCGACCGGCGGAACACCCCCGCGCCCGCGGGGACCACACTTCCTGACCAGCGCACTTATCCCGTTCGCACCCCGTTTTCATTCACTTCCAGAGAGTCGGGTGAAGCGGGCTTCGGGTTTAAGCGGCATACGGGTCGCTCTCTCGGCGAGGTATCTCGGGTCCGCGGCAGCTTATCGATCTAGCTGACCGGCAGGCCAGGCTTCAGGCGGTGACCGGGGTAACCCCTGGCTCCCGGCCGGGTCTGGTGGCGCTTGCATGGGAGCCATGGGTAGAGCTGCTCGCCACTATCTGCCTGCCGCCGTTCCGGCAGGGTTGCTCAAGGTCTGCCGGGAGAAATCCGGGAGAAGGTCTTCGTCCGCGCACCCGCCGAAGCTCGCTGGTCCCAATGCGTACCAAGCCCCCGACCTGTGCCTGACGCGCCCATCCGAGGCCAGCGCCTCGACGGCACCTTATCCGCAGAAAACGTTCTCGCAGAAATAATGGCGCCGGTCCGGCAGGATCTCCCTTCCCTCGGGGTGAGCAGTCACGGGGAGTGCCGCTGACCTGCTTACTTCGCGGCTGCGCAAGGAGTGGTCGGGGTGGGGGGACGGCGGACGGTGGGGCCGTCCACCGCGCCGCCCTTCCGGAACCGGCCTTCCGTGAGCACCTGGCGCATCTCGGGGGTGATGCGGTCGTTGGCAGGGCTGGACGGACCCGTCGGTGTGGCCGAGGCGTTCGTTGATCGGCTTCGGCGGGGTATGCGGGGTCCGCACTCGCCCCGGCCTTTGCCGGTGTGGCCGTCCGTGACGGCCATGATGAACTCGTCGTCGGGATCACCCTCCCACTCCCACGAGTGCGGGATCACAGGCACCGAAGTCGTCATTTCGGCTGCGCGCCTGCCTGTCGATCCAGTCGGCAGGCAAGCCGGACTCCTCCGGACTCCCGGCGCCGAGCGCGTTGCCTCGGCGTGACGCGACGATCCGGGTGTGCCGACTTCGCCAGTATTAGAGCGTTTGCGTAGAATCACACGTACGGTGGACGGATGATCGACCCGTCCTCTTCCCGTTCCGGCATCGGTACGGCGAGCACCGCGCGCGTCCCGGCGGCGGCCGTCGTCCCGGTGAGTCGTCGTCCCGTCGTGGCGGCATTTCGCGCTCTCGTCTCGCTGGCCGCGCTGACCGGCATCGTTTTCGATGTCATCGACTCGCACGACCTCGGGCGGCTCTTCAGCTACTTCACGATCCAGTCCAACATCCTGGTCGCGCTCGTCTTCGCCTGGTCCGCCCACCGTGCCTGGACTGCCCGGCCCGCTGTTTCTCCCCGGCTCACCGGTGCGGCTCTCCTCTATATCTGCATCACGGGCGTCGTCTTCCACTTCGTGCTCGACAACGCGTCCAGCGGCTTCTCCATGACCGCGGAACGCACTCCGCTGGAATCGATCGCGAACCAGCTCCTTCACACGGTCACCCCCATCGCCGCCGTGCTCGACTGGCTGCTGCTGACCGCTCCGGGCCGCTTCAGGTTCGTCTTCGCCGCGCAGTGGCTGCTCTACCCGCTGCTGTACTTCCCCTTCGCCCTCATTCGTGCCGCCTTTCTCTCCCCGGGCATCGAGGGGCGCTATCCCTATCCGTTCCTCGACGCCGACCTCCACGGCTACCTCGGTGTGCTCGGCAATGCCGTGACCTTCGGCCTGGCCTTCTACGGCCTGGCTCTCGTGATCTTCCTGATCGACCGCTTCCGCCCCGGGCTGCGCACTCCTGGGTAGGCGCGGCGCCGCTGACGCAGGCGGGCACGGTCCGTAGCCGGACCGTGCCCGCTTTCCGTTGGTCGTCGTCCGTTGTGTGCGTCCTGGACGTGGTCGGTCCCCGATCCACTATCATGCACCGCATGACAATGAAGGGGTCGAAGGACAGCGACCCACGGCGCAGTCAGTTGTTGCGGGGGGTGCTCGATCTGTGTCTGTTGGCGCTTGTCGCCGAGCGGCCGCGGTACGGCTTCGAGATCGTCGAAGGGCTGGCGGAACGCGGGATGGAGCTGGTGAGCGAGGGGAGCATCTATCCGTTGCTCGCCCGCATGGAGAAAGCCGGCCTGCTCGAGAGTTTTCGGCGGCCGTCGGAGTCGGGGGGCGCGCCTCGTAAGTACTACCGGCTGACCGGGGCCGGGCTCGCCGAGCTGGGCTCGGGGCGGGCGGCCTGGGAGGAGTTCGCGCGGTCGGTCGGACGGACGCTGTCCGTCGAGGTCGAGATCGCAGAGGGAACGAACGCAGAAGGACATCGCATGACTGGGGGGATCGCGTGACCAAGGACCAAGTGCTCGACCACTGCCGCACGGAGTGGATGTTCCAGGACGTTCCCGAACCGGACCTCGCGGACATGCTCGCGGAGTTGCGGGACCACCTGGAGGACGCGGCCCGCGCGGGCAAGGCCCCGGAGGCCGTCGTGGGCGAGGACGTGACCGCGTTCGCCACGGACTGGGCGACGGCTCGGCGGGCGGTGGCCGACCGCGGCGTGCTGTTCCGCCGCCTGGGCGAGCACGCGTACGCCGGGGCGGTCGCGCTGCTGGCGGCGGGTCACCTCATCGGATGGACCACCCGGACGCCCGTCGTGCCCGCCTCGATCGTGGCGGTCGCCCTGTTCGCCGTCGTGATGTCCTCCACTCCGTACTGGCGTGCCGTGCTGCGCTGGCCGCTGTGGCAGTGGATGGGGCTGTGCTTCGCGTTCCCCGTCGTGCTGCTGTTGCTCTTCCTGGTCGGCGGGCGCCCGACGCTGCTCCAGGTACCGCTCTGGGGCACGGCGCTGTTCGTGCTCCCCGGCGCGGTGGCCGCCGTACGGAAGAACGTACGGAAGAAGAGGAAGGGCTGATCACTCGGCGTGGGCCGGGAACGGGTGCCCGCCTCCCCTCGGGACGGCGGGCACCCGCACCGGTCAGTCCTCGTAGTAGTTGTTGACGATCACGTCGGGCTCGTCGTCGCTGAACGCCTCGTTGAGCAGCGCGCCGCCGACCAGACCGGCCGCGCCCGCCCCGATGAGCGCACCCGTGCCGAAGCGGCGGCCGCCCTGCTGCTGCCCGCCCTGCTGCGGGTCACCGTGCTGGGCGGGGTAGCCCTGCTGAGCCGGGTAGCCCTGCTGGACCGGCTGCGGGTAGCCAGCCTGCGGGTACCCCGCCTGCGGCTGGGTGTAGTACGGCGGAGGCGTGGTCTGCACCCGCTGCGCGCAGCCGCCGCACGTCTGGACCGGGCGGGGCACACCCCATTGCGGGGACCACGTGACCGTCGTCATGCCCGGGCAGTGGGTGGGGTC
>NZ_JAINFC010000648.1 GCF_020740835.1 Streptomyces sp. UNOC14_S4 | reverse complement strand
GCCCGGGAGTCGGTTTCAGGACGCGGGGGCGGGCGGGGCCGTGGCGGCGGGACGCAGGCTGACGGTGACCGCGGCGACGGCGACCAGGAAGCCACCGGCGACGAGGGCCAGGCAGATCCGCAGCCCGCCGACCGCGGAGGAGCCCTCCAGCACCACCCCGAACAGGGCGATCGCCACCGCTCCGCCGATCTGCCGCAGCGCGTTGAGCGCGCCGGAGGCGAGGCCGGACCGGTCGGGCGGCAGGGCACCCATGACGACGGCGGGCAGGCTCGGGCCCATCAGCCCGGCGCCCAGCCCGAGCAGGCCGCTGCCGGCGAAGAACACCCACCACGTGGGGTGTCCGCCGAGCGGCAGGAGCGCGCAGGCACCGGCCGCGGCCGCCAGCGCCCCGCCGATCAGCAGCGGCCGGGGTCCCGTACGGGTGACCGCGCGGGCCAGGACGAAGGAGGCGAACGCCCAGAGCGTGGCGAACGGCACGAAGGACAGCCCGGCGCCGAGCGCGTCGAGCCCCCAGGCGTTCTGCAGGTGCAGCGAGAGCGCGAACTGCGCCCCGTACGCGCCGAACTGGAACAGCGCGCCGATGGCCAGGCCGTAGGAGAACCGCGGCCGGGCGAACAGGCCCAGCGGCAGCACCGGTGCCGCGGCGCGCCGTTCGACCAGGCCGAACGCGATGCCCGCGGCGAGGGTGACGACGAGCAGGGTCAGGGTCACCGGGTCGCCCCAGCCCCGGGAGCCGCCCTCGATGAGCGCGCCGATGCCCGCGCCGACGACGAGGACGGCGAGCAGCTGCCCGGCCGGGTCCAGGGCCGCGTCGTGCCCGGGGGCCGGGGCCACGCGCGCCCTGGTCAGCGCCCAGGCCAGCAGCCCGACGGGCACGTTGATCAGGAAGATCGCCCGCCATCCGACGGCCGTGGTCAGCGCCCCGCCGGCCACGGGGCCGAACACGAGGGCCAGGGAGCTCACCCCGCCCCACACGGTGAGGGCCTTGGCCCGCCGCGCGGGGTCGGTGTAGAGGCGGGCGATCACCGCGAGCGAGGCGGGCAGCAGCCCGCCCGCGGTGATGCCCTGCAGCGCGCGGGCCGCGATCAGGAAGCCGAGGCCGGGGCTCACCGCGCAGGCCGCCGAGGTCACGACGAAACCCAGCAGGGAGATCTCAAAGACCCGCCGGGGCCCCCAGCGGTCGCTGACCGAGCCGCCGCTGAGCAGGAACGCGGCCAGCGTGATGGTGTAGCCGTTCAGGACCCATTCCAGGCCGGCCAGGCTTCCCGTCAGGTCCTCCCTGATGTCGGGCAGCGCCACATTGAGGGCACTGCTGTCCATCAGGACCATGAAGAAGCCCAGGCAGACGGCGAACAGGGCCAGTCCGCCGGAGGATCTGCCGAGCGTACCGGGGCTGTCGGGGCTGTCGGGGCTGTCGGGACGTGGCCGGCTGGGCGCCGCGTGCCGGTGTGACATCTGGCGGCCGGGCATGACGCACCACCGCGCTTCCTGGGTTGGCTACAGTGTTTGACGGAGGTCGATCACCATGAATGTAAGACCTGCATCGAACACCGAGTCAAGTCCATTGCCGGACAAGCCCGTCGGGAAGCGCCCGGCCTCGCAGCGGGCCCGCGGCCTGTCGCACACCCACCCGGCGGACGTGTCGCTGCACGACGCGCTCGCGGCCCTCGCCGATCCGGTGCGGCGGGCGATCGTACGGGAGTTGGGACAGGTGCCCGACTGGAGCAAGGCCTGCGGCACCTTCGACCTGGCCGTCAGCAAGGCGACGCGCAGCCACCACTTCGCGGTACTCCGCCAGGCGGGCGTGATCGAGCAACGGGACGAGGGCCCGCGCCGCCTGAACAGACTCCGCAGAACCGAATTCGACGCGGCGTTCCCGGGCTTGCTGACCCTCGTCCTGTCAGAGGACACCCGCGCCCCATAGGGGCGCGGGGCTGTGACATTTTGCGGCTCCGCCGCGTGGGCGCGCCCAGCCCCCACCGGCCCGCAGACGAACAGCCCGCCCCCCAACGGAGTGCTCACGCAGGGGCAAGAATCCCATGCAGCAGGATCCCCAGCACAGAGTCCAGCTCGGCCTGCAAGGCCGGCCCACCCTCATCCGCCTGCGCCCACCGGTACAAGGTCCCCAGATACGCATCGCGCATGACATTGCTGACCTGCTGCGCGGAGACCCCGGGCGAGACCTCGCCGTGCGCGAGCCCGGCCTCGATCACCTCGGCGAATATCTCGCTGGCGTAGGGCTCCTCCAGCAGCGGGCGCCCCGCCCTGACCCAGGCCATGAGCATGGCGCTGGTCGTGCCGCGCTCCTCCTCGTTGATCTCGGCGAGAGCGGCCACGCACCGCCGCAGCCGCACCTCGGTCGTCTCGCGGACCTCGGGCACCGGCTCCGCCAGGCGTTCGCGGAGCTTGGCCCGGCGCTCGTGGCCCCATTCGCTGATGAGGTCCTCCTTGCGCTGGAAGTAGTTGAAGAAGGTGCCACGGGCGACGTCGGCGAGCTCGGCGATCTCGTCGATCGACGTCTGGTCGTAGCCGTTCTCGGTGAACAGCGCGAGCGCCGACGTGTACAGGCGCTGACGGACCTTCTGTTTGTTCCGCTCCCGACGGCCCGGGGGACGCACGGGTCCGGGGGAGAGGCGCTCCATCATCATTCTCCGTTCGAGAAGGCGGAGGCCGCCGAACGGACAGGCGTCGGTGCGAGAGCAGGACAAAGGCGGCATACCTCACACCCTTGCCCGTGCTCGATCACGCGTGGATGTCCCCTGGACGGCCCTGGGGTGAAAAGACTTATATCAGAGGTCAACTCTGTGTCACAGTCCCACTTCGGACTGTGGAGAGCCGACCACCTCCCCGGCAAGGGCCGCGAACGCCTCGTTCCCCATCAGCCTCTCCAGCGGGACCTCCAGTCCGAAGTCGGCGCGCAACTGCCTGACCAGCGTCGTCGCCATCAGGGAGTCGAGGCCGAAGTCCAGCAGCGATCGGCGCGGGTCGAGTTGCCCGGCCGGGATGCCCAGCACCTCGGCCGCGTACCGCACCACGTCCTGTACAGACACGGACTCCCGTGCCGCGCCCGGTTCCGCGGCGGGAGCGGACCCGACCGGTCCGTCCAGCCGGACGCCCCGGAATTCGGCGAGAAGCCGCCCCTGGGCGTCGAGCTGCAGGACATCGGCGCGCACGCCGCGGGAGCCGCCCTGCGGGGCACAGCGCACCACGCTCCACAGCTCTCCCTCGGGCACCCCGTACAGGGTCACGCTCTCGAACGACGACAGCAGGAACACCCCCGCGGGCAGGACGGTGAGCAGTGGTTGCAGGCCCGTCTCCAGGACGGCCGGATATCCGGCGTCCGGCACCCCGATCCGCGCGACCGCCACGCCGTCGCCGTTGTGCCACAGCTGCCGGATGCCGTGGAACGGCTCGTCGACGACGTAGCCGCGGGCGGCGGCCAGCCGGAGGAAGCCGTCCGGGGTGACGAAGTGCCCGCACTCGGCGAGGGCCGCCTCCAACTCCCCGGAGGCGTCGCGCCCGATGCCGGGGACCCCGGCGGCAGGAGCTCCGGCCGCGGCGCGCACACGGGCGTTCAGCCAGCGTACGGGCCGCGGACCCGCCCCCAGCACCTCCACGACGGCGCGGTGC
>NZ_JAINFC010000647.1 GCF_020740835.1 Streptomyces sp. UNOC14_S4 | reverse complement strand
TAACCCAGGCCGGGGGCGGAGCCCCCGGCCTGGGTTACGCGAGTTGCGTCAGCGCTTCCTTCAGCCAGCTGATCCAGAACGTTTCCAGTTCGATGCCGCCCCGCAGGACCAAGTGACGGAGGCGGTCCTCCTCGGTGCGTGGCGGGGTCGGGAAGTCGCGTTTCTCGATCGTCTCGTATTCCGTCAATTGCTGCTGGTGGAGGGAGAGATGCCGCCGCAGCTCCGTCGTGAGGCCGGCCGCTCCGACGACGCCCGCGGCGCGTACGCGGAGCAGGAGGGGGTCGCGCACGGGGCGGGGGTCCTCCGCGAGGGTCACCCATTCCGTGAGTGCCGCGCGGCCCGCGGGGAGGACCTCGTACTCCTTCTTCTGGCCGCGGGCCGACTGCGCGGCCGGCAGGGCGCGGATGAGGCCCTTCTCCTCCAGCCTGCCGAGCTCGCGGTAGATCTGCTGGTGCGCGGCCGACCAAAAGTAGCCGATCGACTTGTCGAAGCGCCGGGTCAGTTCCAGCCCCGACGACGGCTTCTCCAGGAGCGCGGTGAGGATGGCGTGCGGCAGGGACATGACCGCCATCCTAATCACGCGTCAGAGGGAGGCGGCCAGTTCCGTGCCCTGGCGTACCGCCCGCTTGGCGTCGAGTTCGGCGGCGGTCTCGGCGCCGCCGATGAGGTGGACGGTGTGTCCGGCGGCGCACAGCTCCTCGTAGAGGTCCCGGCGCGGTTCCTGGCCCGCGCAGATGACGACGGTGTCGACGGGGAGGGTCGTGGGGGCGCCGTCGACGGTGCAGTGCAGGCCGTCGTCGTCGATCCGCTCGTATGTCACCCCGGCGGTCATGGTGACGCCCCGGTGCCTGAGTTCGGTGCGGTGGATCCAGCCGGTGGTCTTGCCCAGGCCCGCGCCGACCTTGGTGGTGCCGCGCTGGAGGAGGTGGACGGTGCGCGGCGGGGCGGGCCGTTCCGGCGCGCGGAGCCCGCCGGGCGTGCGGTAGTCGGTGTCGACGCCCCAGGCGCGGAAGTACGCCTCGGGGTCCTGGCTCGCGGCGTCGCCCGGGTCGGTGAGGTACGCGGCGACGTCGAAGCCGATGCCGCCCGCGCCGATGACGGCGACGCGCCGCCCGGCCTCGGCGCCGTCCCGGAGGACGTCGAGGTAGCCGATGACACTGGGGTGGTCGATGCCCGCGATGTCGGGGGTGCGGGGTGTGACCCCGGTGGCGACGACGATCTCGTCGTACGCGCCGGAGGCGAAGGTCCCGGCGGTCACGGAGGTGCCGAGCCGGACGTCGACGCCGTGGCGTTCGAGCTGGACCCGGTAGTAGCGCAGGGTCTCGTCGAACTCCTCCTTGCCCGGCACCTTGTTGGCGATGTTGAGCTGTCCGCCGATGCGGTCGGCCGCCTCGTAGAGGGTGACCGCGTGGCCGCGCCCGGCGGCGGTCACGGCGCAGGCGAGGCCCGCCGGGCCCGCGCCGACGACGGCGAGGCGCTTGCGCCGCCGGGTGGGGCCGAGCACGAGCTCGGTCTCGTGGCAGGCCCGGGGGTTGACGAGGCAGGAGGTGATCCTGCCGCTGAAGGTGTGGTCGAGGCAGGCCTGGTTGCAGCCGATGCACGTGTTGATGGTCTCGGCCTGTCCCTCGCCCGCCTTGCGGACGAAGTCGGGGTCGGCGAGGAAGGGCCGCGCCATCGACACCATGTCCGCGTAGCCGTCGGCGAGGAGCTGCTCGGCCTTCTCGGGGGTGTTGATGCGGTTGGTGGTGATCAGGGGTATCGAGACCGTGCCCATGAGCTTCTTCGTGACCCAGGCGTAGGCGCCGCGCGGCACCGAGGTGGCGATGGTGGGGATGCGGGCCTCGTGCCAGCCGATACCGGTGTTGATCAGGGTGGCGCCCACGGCCTCGATCTCCCGGGCGAGGGCGACCACTTCGGCCAGGGAAGAGCCGCCGGGGACGAGGTCGAGCATCGAGAGCCGGTAGATCAGGACGAAGTCCGGGCCGACGCGCTCGCGCACGCGGCGGACGATCTCGACGGGGAAGCGGACGCGGTTCTCGAAGGAGCCGCCCCAGCGGTCGGTGCGGTGGTTGGTGGCCGGGGCGACGAATTCGTTGACGAGATAGCCCTCGGATCCCATGATCTCGACGCCGTCGTAGCCCGCGTACCGCGCGAGGGCGGCGGCCCGTACGAAGTCCTCGACGGTCTCCTCGACTTCCTCGTCGGTGAGGGCGCGTGGGACGTACGGGGAGATGGGCGCCTGGAGCGCGCTGGGCGCCACGAGATCCGTGTGGTGTGCATACCGGCCGAAGTGCAGCAGCTGCAGGGCGATCCGGCCACCCTCGCGGTGGACGGCGTCCGTCACCGTCCGGTGCCGGTCGGCCTCGGCCTCGGTGGTGAGCGCGGCGCCGCCCGCCCAGGGGCGCCCCACCTCGTTGGGGGCGATACCGCCAGTAACCATCAGGCCGACACCGCCCCGCGCCCGCTCGGCGTAGAAGGCCGCCATCCGCTCGAATCCGTTCTCCGCCTCTTCGAGGCCGACGTGCATCGATCCCATGACCACGCGGTTCGGGAGGGTCGTGAACCCGAGGTCGAGCGGGCTGAGGAGGTGCGGGTAGGGACTCACTGCGGTGCTCCTTCGCTTCGCGGTGCGGCTGTGCGACGCGCCGTTTCGGGGCGCCTACTGGGGTGCCACTTGCGCTCCGCGCGCGGCCTCGGGCCCGGTGGGGGTTGCTCGCGCAGTTCCCCGCGCCCCTTATGGGCGCCCCCACTCGCGAGGTTACTGTCCGGTACGAGTTTGTGCAACTAGTTGCATAACTGATCGCGGCCGGTTCGTCGCCCCTGGCTCATTTCCCCCTCTCCCCATGATCCCGGCCGGGCGGCTAGCGTGCCTCGGCGCGGGGGGCAGTCGTGCTGCCAGGGAGCTCACTGAACATGTTCTACTTCGCTTTCAGGTGCGTGGTCCTGATACCGCTCCTGCGGTGGCTGTTCCGGCCGCGGGTGGAGGGGATGGAGCATCTGCCGGAGACAGGGGCGGCGATCATCGCGGGGAACCATCTGTCGTTCTCGGATCACTTCATGATGCCCACCATGGTGAAGCGCCGGATTTCCTTCCTGGCGAAGCAGGAGTACTTCACGGGGCGGGGCCTCAGGGGCCGCCTCTCGGCCGCGTTCTTCCGCGGGGTCGGGGCGATCCCCGTGGACCGGTCGGGCAAGGAGGCGGCGCAGGCGGCCGTCGACACGGGTCTGGAGGTGCTGAACCAGGGCGGGTTGCTGGGCATCTACCCGGAGGGCACCCGCTCGCACGACGGGCGGCTCTACAAGGGCCGCGTCGGCGTCGCCGCCATGGCGCTCCAGTCGGGGGCTCCCGTGATCCCCTGCGCGATGATCGGCACGTTCGAGGCCCAGCCGACCGGACGCCGTCTGCCGCGCCTCGTGCCCATCACGATCCGCTTCGGGGAGCCGCTGGACTTCTCCCGCTACGCGGGGATGCAGGACCAGCGTGCCGTGCTGCGGGCCGTGACGGACGAGATCATGTACGCGATCCTCAAGCTGTCGGAGCAGGAGTACGTGGACACGTACGCGACCGACGCCAGGGCGGCCCTCAAGGCCGTGCCTCCGCAGGCCGGTCCCCCGGCCCCGACGCCCGGCC
>NZ_JAINFC010000646.1 GCF_020740835.1 Streptomyces sp. UNOC14_S4 | reverse complement strand
GGCGGGGGCTTCATGGGTGCCGAGCAGGTGGGTGATGGCGGTGGTGAGCGTGGTCTTGCCGTGGCCGGTGTGGCCGATGACTCCGATGTTGACGTGCGGCTTCGTACGTACGTATGCCTGCTTGGGCATGGTTCCTTTCCCCGGATGCGGTGGAGCGGTGCCGTCACGCGGACCCCGGGACCGGCCGACCCTTCCCTCGGGGGCCCGCGAAACGATCCGGGAAGAGTCGGCGTCGCAGCCGGTCGCGACCGGGCAGGGCCGGGCAGGGGTCGGCGGCAGCGCGCCTGGCGCCCGCGGCGGCGGGCGTCGGCTGGGGTCGGGAGCGCTGCCGGCACATGCTGTCGATGCTCGCGCACGCGCCGTGGGGCGTCGAATGGTTTTCCCCGCAGGGGCGTTGGCGTCATCTTCAGGCGTTGGTGTCGTCTTCGGGCATCGGTCTCGTCCTCAAGCGTTCGTGTCGTCTTCGGCCGTCTTGGTGTCCACCGGGCGAACGGGCGACGCCCGAATGTGCGCGTTCCGTACCGGCTCACCGCGATCGGGGCCGTCGCGGGCGCGCGTCGGTTAGGCTCCATCGATGCCCGATCCCGCCACGTCCGCCGCACCTGCCGCGCCCGACGCCCCTCCCGCGTCCGCCGTGTCCGCTGCGCCCTCTCGTGGCCCCGCCCGCCGTGGCGCCCGCGCGCTGCTGTCCCCGTGGGTCCGGCTGGGGCTGCTCGTCCTGCTGCTCGCCGGAGCCGCGGTGACGGTGCTGGCGCTCCGGCCCGAGCGGCTGCTGGCCGACGGCTGGCCGCCGCACATGTCCGGCGGCGTGGCGGTGGCACTGTTCGCGGGTGCGTACGGCGTGTGCACCGCGGCGTTCGTGCCGCGCCCGATCCTCAACCTCGCGGCGGGCGCGCTGTTCGGCGGCCCGGTCGGCACGGCTGCCGCCGTGGTGGGCACGGTGCTGGGCTCGGCCCTGTCCTTCGGGCTGGGGCGGCTGCTGGGGCAGGACGCGCTGCGGCCGCTGCTGCGCGGCCGGTGGCTGACGGCGGCCGACCGGCAGCTGAGTCGCCACGGCTTCCGCTCGATGCTGGCGATCCGGCTGTTCCCCGGGGTGCCGTTCGCTGCCGCGAACTACTGCGCGGCGGTGTCGCGCATGGGGTGGGCGCCGTTCCTGGCGGCGACGGCCGTGGGCAGCCTGCCCGCCACCGCCGCCTATGTGATCGCGGGCAGCCACGCCTCCTCGCCCACGTCGCCCGCGTTCGTGGCGGCGACGGCGTTCCTGGCGGTGACCGGCGCGGCGGCGGTCCTCGTGGCGTGGCACCGACGCCGCGCCCGTGCGTGAGCGCTCCGCTGGTAATGCGTTTGGTCATGCGTTCGCGTTCGCCTGCGGGCCGGTGGTCCGTTGCGCCCACCGGGTTGCCACCCGGGCCCGGTGCGCGGCTGCGCGTCGTTGACGGCTGGTCGCGCAGTTCCCCGCGCCCCTACGGGGCGCGAACGGAGCACCCGGTGGGTGTACCCAGCGCGCGGGCCGGAGCGGACGGTGGTGTGCTGGAGGGACCCGTGTCCCGCGAGGAGAGCCGTGATCCCCACCGACGACCTGTCCGACCCGGCCGTCCGCGCTCTGGTCGCCGCCATCAACGCCAATGACATCGCCGCCTTCCGCGCCGCCCTGGCCCCGGGCGCCACGATGTCCGATGACGGCACGGACCGGGACCTCGACGACTGGGCGGAGCGGGAGATCTTCTCCTCCCACGGACACATGGACGTGGAGTCCGAGTCCGACGAGGGGCACTCGCTCACCGCCCTGTACACCAACGACACCTGGGGCGCGATGCGCACGGCGTGGCACTTCACGGTCGACGGCGGTGGCAAGGTGAGCCGGTTCGAGACCGGACAGGCGTGAACGTCCCGCGCCCGGGACGCCGCACCACCCCGGCCGCCGTCCTGGCCGCGGGCCTGGCCACGTGCCTCCTGGCAGCCGCCGCGACCGGGTGCGGTACCTCGGGCGGCGGCTCCGCCGGACGCACGGTGTCGCCGTCGGCGGCGTCCCCCTCCTCGGAGGGCTCGCGCGTGGTGGCGTTCGAGGACACCTACGTCTACGACGACGGGCTGCGGGTGAAGGTGAGCAAGCCGAAGCCGTTCAGGCCGAGCGGCACCGCCGTGGGGCACAAGGCGGAGAACTCGCCCGTCACCTTCACGGTGACGCTGACGAACGGCACCGGACAGCCCTTCGAGGTGACAGGAGTGCTCGTCAATGTGAAGGCCGGGGACAGCGGCGCCCGGGTCGACCAGATCTTCGACAGCGCGCGGGGCGTCGGCAACCCGCTGACCGGCTCGCTCGCGCCGGACGAGAGCAGCAAGGCGGTCTTCGCGGTCGACGTCCCGACGGCGGACGTCGGCAAGATCGACGTCGAGGTACGGCCGGACTTCGGGGTCCGCTACACCACCGTCCACTGGATCGGCTCCGCCCGCTGAACGACCGCCGCCGGGCCCGGGCGTGACGAACGTCCCGTCCACCGCGCGCCCTTCACCTGGGAGAGTGGGGCGATGAGCACTGACGACGACGCCGTACTCGTGGGCCGGGAGGGCCGCGCGGGCCGCATCACCCTCAACCGTCCCCGGGCCATCAACGCCCTCACCCACGCCATGGTGCGCCGCGTCGACGCGGCGCTCGCCGCCTGGGAGCACGACGACTCCGTGGCCACCGTGGTGATCGACGGGGCCGGTGAGCGCGGGCTGTGCGCGGGCGGCGACATCCGGCTGATCCACGACGACGCCCGCGGCGGCGGCGAGGCGAGGGCGACCCGGGCGTTCTGGCGGGACGAATACCACCTCAACTCCCGTATCTCCCACTACCCCAAGCCCTATGTGGCGATCATGGACGGGCTGGTGATGGGCGGCGGGGTCGGCATCTCGGCGCACGGGAGCGTCCGCGTCGTGACCGAACGGTCGGCCCTCGCCATGCCGGAGACGGGCATCGGCTTCGCCCCGGACGTCGGCGGCACGTACCTCCTCTCCCGGGCCCCCGGCGAACTCGGCACGCATCTCGCCCTCACCACGGCCCGCCTCGACGCGGGTGACGCCGTGCGGAGCGGCTTCGCCGACCATTTCGTACCGGCGGCGCGGCTGGGCGCGTTCACGGCGGCACTGGCCGAGACGGACGCGGCGGAAGCCGTACGCGCCTTCGGCGAGCCCGCCCCGGACGGCGCGCTCGCCGCGCACCAGGAGTGGATCGACCACTGCTACGCCGCCGACTCGGTCGAGGAGATCCTCGCCCGCCTGACCGCCTCCGGCATCCCCGAGGCGAAGGAGGCCGCCGAGGCGATCCGCACGAAGTCGCCCACAGCGCTGAAGGTGACCCTGGCCGCACTGCGGCGCGCCGCGCGGCTGGCGTCCCTGGACGAAGTGCTCGACCAGGAATACCGGGTCTCGTGCGCGTCGCTCTCCGACCCGGACCTGGTGGAGGGCATCCGGGCGCAGGTGGTGGACAAGGACCGGCGCCCGCGGTGGCATCCGGCGACGCTGTCGGAAGTCTCGGAGGCGTCGGTGACCCGGCACTTCGTTCCTCTCGGCGCGGACGAACTGGGCCTGGCCACGCGGTAGGTCACCCACCGGGGGCTGCCGCCCCCGGACCCCCGCGGTGGTCGGTTGCGGCCGGTGGGCC
>NZ_JAINFC010000645.1 GCF_020740835.1 Streptomyces sp. UNOC14_S4 | reverse complement strand
CCCCCTTCCCCTCGCATCAGGCAGGCGTCAGCGACGCCCGCCCGTTCAAGACCTCGACGTCACTCCCCGTAGTACGCCGGTAGGCATCCGTGACCCCCGCCAGCTCCCGCTCCGTGTTCCCCCTGGCCAGGCTCATGCGCCGGTTGGCCAGGACGACGGCCGCGGTGGCGTCCCGACGGGCGGCCTCGTAGCGGGCGAGGCCGCCCGTCACGTCGTCCCCCGAGGTCGCGAGCTCGTAGGCGAGGACCCGGGCGTCGACGACGGCCTGGGACGCGCCGTTGGCCCCCACCGGGTACATCGGATGCGCCGCGTCGCCCAGCAGGGTGGCCCGGCCCCTGCGCCACAGGGTCAGGGGCTCACGGTCGACCATGGGGTAGACCAGGATGTTCTCGGTCTCCATCACCATGCGCGGCACATCGAGCCAGCCGAGCGACCAGTCCTGGATGTACGGCCAGACGTCCGCCGCCCGGGCCGTGCGGTTCCAGCCCGCCTCCTCGGCCAGGGGGCGGGGACCGGTCACCCGGACCTGGCACACCCAGTTGATCCGGTTCCCGCCGATCGGGTAGGCGACCATCTCCACGTCCCCGTCCCGGACGATGATCATGGAGCTGCCGGTGAGGAAGGGCGGGGCCTCCGCCGTGCCGCGCCACATCCGGACGCCGGACCACAGCAGCGGCCCGCTGTCCGGGTGCAGCTGGGCGCGGACGGTGGAGTGCAGCCCGTCCGCCCCGACGAGGACGCCGGCGGCGGCCACCTCCGGGTTCCCGTTCGACCGGTCGAGGAAGCGGGCCCGGACGCCGTCCGCCTGTTGCTCGAAGCCTGTCAGCCGCATGCCCGTGTAGACGGCCCCCGAGCCCAGCCGTTCCCTGACCGCGTCGAGGAGCAGCAGCTGGAGCTCGCCGCGGTGGACCGAGTACTGCGGCCAGCGGTAGCCCTGGGCGATGCCGCGCGGTTCGGTGAAGAGCCTGCGGCCGTACCGGTCGCAGTAGACGATCTCGGAGGTGGCCACGCCGAGCGCGGCGAGGCGGTCGCCGAGGCCGAGCTCGGTGAGCTCGCGCACGGCGTGCGGCAGCAGGTTGACGCCGACGCCGAGCGGCCTGATCTCGCGGGCGCTCTCGGCCACGGTGACGTCGATGCCCGCGGCGTGCAGGCTGAGCGCGGCGGTGAGGCCGCCGATGCCCGCTCCGGCGATCAGTACGGTCATCGGGCCGCCCGCGTCTCGGGGCGGTCGATGATCCGCACCCAGCCGCCGTCGGGCTGACGGCGGACGACCTGTACCCGGCCTCCGGTGTTGTCGGATGACGGCGTCGAGGTGAGCGCGAGGTCGTCGCCGTAGTAGATCGTCGGGAGCGGCGTCTCCTGGACGAACGGCTCCGTGGCGTGCGCGAGCAGCTTCTCGCACACGGCGCGGATCGCGTCCCGGCCGACCGTCGGGTTGTCCGGCGGGAAGGCGAGCACGGCGTCGGGCGCGTAGAGCGCGGCCATTCCGTCCGCGTCACCGGCGTTGGCCCGCTCGACGAACAACCGGGTGATGTCCTCGGGGGTGGTGGCGTACGCGCGGTTCTCGGTCATGGCGGGTTCCCTCTCTGTTCTCTCGCCGTCTACTTTCCGCCGATTCCGATCAGAAGTCCAAGAGATGGTGAGTCTGAGAACTAGAATCAACGATTATGGAACTCCGTCAGCTCGCATACTTCGTGGCCGTGGCCGAGGAACGGAACTTCACCCGGGCCGCCGAGCGGGCGCACGTGGCCCAGCCCGGCGTCAGCGCGCAGATACGCAAGCTGGAACGGGAGCTCGGGCAGGAGCTGCTGGACCGCTCCGGCCGCTCGGTGCGGCTCACCGAGGCGGGCGAGGCCGTCCTGCCGTACGCCCGTGCCGCGCTGGCCGCCGCGGAAGGAGCCCGGCTCGCGGTCGACGAGCTGACGGGGCTGCTCCGCGGCCGGGTCGCCGTGGGCACGGTGACGTCGCACAGCGTCGATCTGCCCGGCCTGCTGGCGGCGTTCCACGACGCCCACCCGGCGGTGGAGATCACCCTCACCGAGGACACGACGGACCGGCTCGTGGAGGGCCTGCGGACGGGCGGCCTCGACGCGGCGATCATCAGCATCGGCGAGACCCCGCCCGCCGGGATCGCCGTCCATGTCGTCGACGACCAGCCGATCGTGGCCGCGGTGACCGCGGGGCACGAACTCGCCGGCCACCGGTCCGTACCTCTCACCGCGCTGCGCGGCCACGCCCTGATCAGCCTGCCGAGGGGCACGGGCCTGCGCGCGCGGCTCGACGAGGCCTGCGCGACCGCGGGCTTCACCCCGCGGATCGCCTTCGAGGCGGGCGACCCGTGGGCACTCGCCGAACTGGCCGCGCACGGCCTGGGCGCGGCGATCCTGCCGCGCTACATCGCCGAGACGCGGTCGGACGCGCTGCGGCCGGTCTCCATCGAGCGCCCCGCGCTGCGCGGCCGGCTCGCCCTCGCCTGGCGCGCGGACGGCCCGGGGCGGCCCGCGGGCAGGGCCCTGCTGGCCCGGGCCCGCGCCATGGTGGAGAAGTCCCCGCCCCGGCACCCCATCGCCCGGCCCGAGTCACCGTCATGAGGGCTTCCCTACCGAGTAGTTGGAAGAGAACACGCTCGTTCGCCGTGCTGTTCGCCCTCCTGGTCGCGGTCTGCGCCGGCCGGCCCCCGGCGGCGAGCCCGCCCCGCGTGGTGGCGGTGCGCCCCGCCGCCGAACTCGACAGGTCCTTCGGCGACTACGCCGACCACGACCGCGCGCCACGGCACTGGACGGGCGGCGACAGCACGTACTCCGTGCGCGCGGCGGCCGGTGAACTGTGGCTGTTCTCCGACTCCTTCCTCGGCTCCGTACGGCCCGACGGCTCCCGCCCGGCCGCCGCGCCCTTCGTCCACAACAGCGCCGTCCTGTGGGCCGCGGGCGGACCGCGTACCACCGCTCCCCTCGTATCGGTCCCGGAGGCCGACGGCTGGTACTGGTCCCGGGCGGGCATCGCGGACGGAGCCGGGGTGTCGGTCGTCCTCGCGCGCTACGCGAAGACGGGCACCGGGCCGCTGGACGTGGCCTGGCGGGGCAACGCGCTGGCCCGGTTCGGGCCCGGACCGCCTTCCCGGCCACGGTCGTTCACTCCCCTGCCGTCCTCGGCCCGCGTCGCGTGGGGCGCGTGGCTGGCCCGGCACGGAGCCGACACCTATGTGTACGGCACCGAGAAGGCGCCCACCGGCAACCACCTCCACCTGGCCCGCGTCACCGGCACGGACCTGCGCCGCCCCTGGTGGTACTGGACCGCGCGGGGGGCGTGGTCCCGCGACGAGTCCCGCTCCGCCCGGCTGTCCGGGCCCGACGGCACCGCGCTGCTCACCTCGGACGAGCTCAGCGTCGTACGGCACGGCGGCTGGTACGCGCTGTGCGCCCAGCGCGTGGACCAGCCGTTCAGCGCGGAGGTGCAGCTCGCCTGGTCGCGCTCCCCGAGCGGGCCGTTCACCCGGCCGCGTACGGTGTTCACCGCGCCGGAGGCGGGGCCGCGCGGCACCTACCGCGACGCGGACGTCATCGCCTACAACCCCCACGAGCACCCGGAGTTCGAACACCCCGGGGAGCTCGTCGTCTCGTACAACGTCAACAGCCTGGATCCGCGGGACGTCTACCGC
>NZ_JAINFC010000644.1 GCF_020740835.1 Streptomyces sp. UNOC14_S4 | reverse complement strand
GCACATGCCCGGGGAAGAGCGGCCTGGCGTCCAGGAACGCCACCGCCACGTCGTCCTCCAGGACCCGGTGCGCGGGCGCGTCACCCGCCACGATGGTGCAGAAGACGCAGGTCGCGTCGGTCACGCCGGTCTCACCCCTCGCTGGTGGCCTCACTGGTGGCGGATGCGGGACACCCGGGCAATGATCCTTGCATGCCCCTCCTCGTCGGCACCTCGGGATGGCAGTACAAGGACTGGCGCGGCGACCTCTACCCCGACGACTGCCCGCAGCGGCTGTGGCTGGAGGAATACGCCCGCCACTTCGCCACCGTCGAGAACAACGCCGCCTTCTACCGCCTGCCGGAGACCGGCACCTTCGCCGACTGGCGCGACCGCACGCCCGACGGCTTCGTGATGGCGGTCAAGGCCAGCCGCTACCTGACGCACATCAAACGGCTCCGCGACCCCGAGGAGCCGGTGCACCGGCTCATGGAGCACGCCGTCGGCCTGGGGGACCGGCTCGGACCCGTACTCCTCCAGCTCCCGCCCACCCTGCGCGCCGACCCCGCGGCCCTCGACGCCGTCCTCGCCTGCTTCCCCTCCGGCACCCGGGTCGCCGTCGAACCCCGCCACTCCTCCTGGTGGACCGACGACGTCGGGGCCGTGCTGGAGCGGCACGGCGCCGCCCTGTGCTGGGCCGACCACGACTCCCGGCCCGTGACACCCCTGTGGCGGACGGCCGACTGGGGCTACGTCCGCTTCCACTGCGGCAGGGCACAGCCGTGGCCGCGCTACGGCCGCCAGGCGCTCACCAGCTGGGCCGAGCGCATCGCCGGACAGTGGCCCGACGAGGCCGACGTCCACGTCTACTTCAACAACGACCCCGGCGGCGCCGCCGTCCACGACGCGGTCGCCTTCGCCCGCGCCGCCGCCGCGCACGGCCGCACCGTCACCCGTACGCCCGAGCACCCCGCGTGAGCTCCACAGGAAGCCGTACCGGAGGGAACGGCCACGGGGGCCGCCCCGTCTGAGCGGATGTGGCCCGAACGCGCACGGCGCCGGCGTGCCGTCCGTACGGGGAGGGGGCGTACGGCATGTACGGCATGGACGCGGAGCGCGGCACTCCACCGGTGCTGGCCGGGCGGTACCGGCTCATCGAACCACTGGGCAGCGGCGGCATGGGAGTCGTCTGGCGCGCCCTCGACGAACTCCTCGACCGGGAGGTCGCGGCCAAGGAGGTCCGCGCCCCCGAACACCTGCGCGAGACCGACGTGCGCGTCCTCTACGCACGCCTCCAGCAGGAGGCCCGCGCCGCCGCCCGCGTCAGCCACCCGAACGTCATCACCGTCCACGACGTCGTCGAGCACGACGGCCGCCCCTGGATCGTCATGGAGCTCGTCCGCGGCCGCTCCCTCGCCGACGTCCTCCACGACCAGGGGGTGCTCCCGCCCAAGGAGGCGGCCAGGATCGGCGCCCTGGTCCTCCGCGCCCTGCGCAGCGCCCACGCCTCCGGGGTGCTCCACCGCGACGTCAAACCCGCGAACGTCCTGCTGGAGCCCGGCGGCAGGGTGGTCCTGACCGACTTCGGCATCGCTCTCGTCGAGGGCTCCGGCACCCTCACCCGCACCGGCGACCTGGTCGGCTCGCCCGACTTCCTCGCCCCCGAACGCGCCCTCGGACAGCGGCCCGGGGCACCCTCCGACCTCTGGTCCCTGGGGGCGACCCTCTACGCGGCGCTCGAAGGCGTCTCGCCCTTCCGGCGCACCTCGGCGCTCGGCACGCTCCAGGCCGTGGTCCAGGACGACCCACCGCCGCCCCGACGGGCGGGGCCGCTCACCCCGCTGCTCGAAGGGCTGCTCCGCAAGGACCCGCGTACGCGCATGGGCTCGGTGGAGGCACAGCGGATGCTCGACGCCGTCGCGGCCGGCTACCCGACCACCAGGCCCGGGTGGCAGGCCGGCGGCTACGTCCCCACCGAGCGCTCCACGCCGGGCCCGGCCATGTCGCCACCCACGCCCGACAGTTCGGGTGCTCCACCGGCGGTGTCACCGTCGGCGCCGCCTGCGCACACGCCGCCTGTGCACACGCCGTCCGTGGGCATGCCGCCGTCCGTACCCGTGGGCATGCCGTCGCCGGTGCCGTCACCGGCGTACCCGGTGCTCCGTACGGAACCGGCCGCGCGGCGGCGCGCGACCGCGCTGCTCCTCGGTTCGCTGCTGGCCCTGCTGCTCGTCGGCGGGGGCACGGTCGCCGTGCTGGCCACGCGTGACACGGGCGGATCGGGCGGCGGGAACCCGGGCGGGGCCACCACCGGAACCACCACCGGAACCACACAGCCCGCCGACGGCGGCGGGCAGGGAGCGAGCCCCACCCCGGCGGGAGGCCCGTCGGAATCCCCGTCCGGCGACTCTCCGTCGGACTCCCCGTCCGGTTACCCCTCGGGCTACGCGTCCGCGGGCACCGGGAAGAGCTCGCCGGGCCCCTGCAACGGGGGCTGGCTGTCGACCTGCCCACCGGGGTGAGGCCCACGCACACGCACGGCCCGGCCGCCGCCGGGCCGCCGTCGGAACAACTGTCGAACCATCAGAACCGGCTATCGGGGGGTACGTTCATGCGGCTGGTCACTGTGCTCCGGGTCGTCTCGCTGATCACCGTGCCCGCGGTCATCGGCGCCGCGACGCTCACGGGATGCACATCGGAGCAACGGAAGAAGGCGTCCCGGCTCGCCCTGGAGGCCGTGGGGGTGGTGGGCGACCACCCCTTCGTACGGAACCCGGACACCGACCTCAAGGGTGTCAAGTCCCCGTCCGGAGGCGGCGGACAGAAGGCGGCGGACGCCCGCGGCGCCTTCGGCGGCACCCCTGGGACCGCGCACTGCGACAAGGGGCTGCTCATCAAACAGATCACGCAGGACCCGGTCGAGGCCAAGGCATGGGCGGAGGCCCGCGGCATCGACCCGAACCGCATCGCCGCCCACATCGACAGCCTCACCGAGGTCGTCCTGCTCGACGACACCCTCGTCAAGAACCACGACTACCAGGGCGACGGCCGCACCAGGGAGTACCTGTCCGTGCTCCAGAAGGGCGTCGCCGTCCTCAACGACCCGTACACAGGGCCCGCCGTCAAGTGCAACTGCGGAAACCCTCTCGGCGAACCGGACGGCGACGTGGACCTCCAGGCGTCCACGTACGTCGGTGTGCGGTGGGAGTCCTTCAGCGAGACGACGGTCACCGTCATCACACCGCGGCCCAAGGACAAGGGCCCGGTCCAGAAGATCCCCCTCGTCGACCCCTTCCAGAGCGACAAGGCGTTCGACCGCCAGGTCGGCACGGACGGCGACCAGGACTCGGCGACCTACCACTGGACGCCGCCACCCCGCGCCACGCCACCCGCGCGCGGCACCAAGCAGCCGTCGCCGGGGACGGGAAAGCCGACGGGAACGCCGACGGGAGGGGTCACGGAACCCACCACGGAACCCACTACGGGAACGGCCACGGGACCGACGCGACGCGTCACGGAGCCGCCGTCGTCCGCCGCCGGTTCGCCCGCGGCGCCCACCGGGCCAGGGCCGGTGTCGCCCCCGGAGTCCGCGCCGCCCACGACGAAGCCCACGCGCACGGCCGCCGCGAACCCGTCCACGGGAGGCGGGACGCAGCCACAGCCGACGAAACACCCGCCCACGGAGCGCCCTGCCACGGGGTACCCGCCCAC
>NZ_JAINFC010000643.1 GCF_020740835.1 Streptomyces sp. UNOC14_S4 | reverse complement strand
CCCCGGTGCCCACCCCCTCTCCTTCGCACCTCCCGTCCCGGCGGGCGCCACGCTGGACGCCGCGGCCGCCGCGTGGGCCGAGGTGCCGGGCGCCGCCGTGCTGCTGCCCGTGGGCCGCTCGTTCGACGTCCTGGAGGTCGCGGAGACGGCAGGCCGTCACGCCCTCGCCCGGCTGGAGCGGATGGGGCTGCCGCTCGGTCCTGTGGCGCTCACGCCGCACGGGCGGGCACTCTTCTTCGTGGCGCCCGGTGCCGCCGCCGAGCTGCCGCAGCTCCTCTACCGCATGGGCTGGGACGACGCCCGGCTCGACCTGCGCTGCCTCGGCCCGGGCGACCACATCACGGCCCCGCCCTCCGACCTCGCGGGCCTCGGCCCGATGCGCTGGCTGCGCCCCCCGACCCTCGACACGGCGGGCAGGCCGCCGCAGGCGCGGCTGCTGCTGGGCACGCTGGCGTACGTCTGCCACCGCGCGCCGGCCGATCACTGAGCGGCCACCGCGCGACTGCTGAGCGACCGCTGAGCGACTGCTGTAAAGCGTCGGGGCCCCGCGGTCGCTGTGGCCGCGGGGCCCCGACGCTTTACTGCGGGACGGTCAGTCGCCGATGAGGGCGTCCACGAAGGCCGCGGGCTCGAAGGGGGCGAGGTCGTCCGCGCCCTCGCCGAGGCCCACCAGCTTCACCGGCACGCCCAGCTCACGCTGGACCGCGATGACGATGCCGCCCTTGGCGGTGCCGTCCAGCTTGGTGAGGACGATGCCCGTGATGTCCACGACCTCGGCGAACACACGGGCCTGCACCAGGCCGTTCTGACCGGTGGTGGCGTCCAGGACGAGCAGGACCTCGTCGACCGAGCCGTGCTTCTCCACGACGCGCTTGACCTTGCCGAGCTCGTCCATGAGCCCGGTCTTGGTGTGCAGCCGGCCCGCGGTGTCGACGAGGACGACGTCCGCGCTCTCGGCGATGCCCTCCTTGACCGCGTCGAAGGCGATCGACGCGGGGTCGCCGCCCTCGGGGCCGCGGACCGTACGGGCACCGACGCGCTCGCCCCAGGTCTGGAGCTGGTCGGCGGCGGCGGCGCGGAAGGTGTCGGCCGCGCCCAGGACCACGGACTTGCCGTCCGCGACGAGCACGCGCGCGAGCTTGCCGGTGGTGGTGGTCTTGCCGACGCCGTTCACGCCGACGACCAGCACGACGCCGGGCTTCTCCTCGCCGTTCGTGCCCACGCCGGGCTCGGTGTGGACGCTGCGGTCGGTGTCGGCGCCGATGAGGGAGATCAGCTCCTCGCGGAGCAGGGCGCGCAGCTCCTCGGGCGTGCGCGTGCCGAGCACCTTCACCCGCTCGCGCAGGCGCTCCACGAGCTCCTGGGTCGGGGCGACACCGACGTCGGCGGTGAGCAGGGTGTCCTCGATCTCCTCCCAGGTGTCCTCGTCCAGGTGCTCCCGGGAGAGCAGGGTCAGCAGGCCCTTGCCCAGGGAGTTCTGCGAGCGGGAGAGCCGCGAGCGCAGCCGGACGAGACGGCCCGCGGTGGGCTCGGGAACCTCGACCTCGGGCTCGGCGGGCGCCTCGGGCTCCGCCGGGGCCTCCGGCTCGGCGACGGGCGCCTCGGCGGCCGGGGCTTCGGCCTCGGCCTCGGGCAGGCCGACTTCTTCGACGGTCCGGCGCGGCTCCGGACGGGGCGCCTCCGCCTCCTCACCGACGTGCGGCTCGGCGGGCGGCGCGGTGACGGAGGGGCTGCTCGGCGGGGCCGGGGGCAGCTGCTTCTTCTTACGGCTGCTGACGACGAGCCCGCTGATCGCGCCCAGCGCGACCACGGCGATGACTACGGCAAGGATGACGATTTCCATAACGCACCCAGTATCGGACACATGGCCGCCGTGGCGCGGCGGTGCCGCAAGACCTGTGGACAAGCCGCGGATCCGGCTGTGGACAAGCCGCGGACCCGGCTGTGGATTCGTACAAATCAACAAGGACTAAAGCCACTATCTGGCCAAAGTTGGAGCAAAGTACGATGGCGTGGTCCTATGCGACGCGCGTAGAGTCCCCAGCGTCTCTTTTTGCCCCGGCTTTGTTGCCGGTGGCCGTCGCCCCGCTTCCCCCGCACGGAGCCCCCCACATGGACAACGTCGTCCTCGCCGAATCCGACGGCGCGATAGAAACCCGCGGCATCGAGCCCGTACCGGATCACGAGCGACACGGCCGTGTCAGGGAACTCTTCCCGACGTGGGTCGCCGCCAACATCAGCGTGCTGCTGCTCACCATGGGCGCGGCCCTGATCGTCTTCAACCAGCTGAACTTCTGGCAGGTCCTGATCGTCGCCGCGTGCGCCGCGGCCGTGTCCTTCGGCCTCGTCGGCCTGCTGTCGGTGTCCGGCAAGTGGGGCGGTGCCCCGGGCGCGATGCTCTCCCGCGCGACCTTCGGTGTCCGCGGCAACCTCTTCCCGGGCGCGATCCTGTGGATCGCCCGCTTCGGCTGGGAGACGATCAACGCGGTCACCGGCGCCTACGCGGTGCTGACCGTGCTCGACCTGCTCTTCGGCATCAAGAGCAACACCGCCCTGATCGTCGTCACGCTGTTCCTGTTCGTCGCCAGCACCTTCCTGGTGAGCGGCATGGGCCGCAAGGCGCTGAACGTCTGCAACACGTGGTCGACGTACCTCTTCGGCGTCTTCAGCGTGCTGGTGCTGGGCTACCTGATCGTCCACATCGACTGGCACGACGTCTTCTCCAAGCCCGCGGGCACCACGGCCATGGTCGTCGCGGGTGTCGGCACCATCGCCGCCGGCGGCATCAGCTGGGTGCCGACGGGCCCCGACTTCACGCGCTACCTGCCGCACAAGGCGTCGGGCAGGAAGATCGTCGGCGTGACGGTCTCCGGTGCCGGTCTGGTCATGGTCCCGATGGTGCTCATGGGCGGCGTCATGGCCGTCGCCACGCCGGACCTGGCCAAGGCGCCGGACCCGGTCTCCTTCCTCGGTGACATCCTGCCGACCTGGCTGGCCGTGCCGTACCTGGTCACCGCGATCGTGGGCATGCTGCTGATCAACAGCCTGTCGATGTACTCCGCCGGCTTCACCGCCCAGACGATGGGCGTCAAGCTGCCGCGCGCCATGGCCGTCAGCATCAACGCCGTCATCTCCCTGGTGGGCGGTCTGATGCTGATGCTGGTCGCGAAGAGCTTCCTGAGCTCCTTCATCACCTTCCTGATCCTGCTCGCGGTCTCCTTCTCCGCGTGGATCGGCGTCTACGCCGTCGACATGTTCCGTCGCAAGCAGCGCGCCGTGCGCTACGACGCGGAGGCGCTCATGGACACCGGCCGGACCAGCCGCTACTGGTACGTGGGCGGCTTCTGCTGGCAGGCGATGACCGCCTGGGCGGTGGCGCTCATCGGCGGCATCTGCTTCACCAAGTGCGACTGGTTCTCGGGCCCGCTCTCCGACACGTTCGTCGGGCGCTACGGGCTGGGCTGGGCGGCGACGATCGTCATCTCGGCGCTGATGATGCTGGTGCTGCCGACCCCGCGGGAGTCCGGGGTGGCCACCCCGGTTCTCGAGGGCGAGCGTGAGGGCGAGGCCGAGGGCGAGCCGGAGAAGGTCGCGGCCTCCGCCTGACCCGACCGCTGCGCTCGGCTTGACCGGACGTCCCCTTCTGCCGCTGGTTGCGGTGGGAGGGGGCGTTTTCTTATGCCCCCTCCCACCC
>NZ_JAINFC010000642.1 GCF_020740835.1 Streptomyces sp. UNOC14_S4 | reverse complement strand
GTCGATACCCGTGCGGTCCGCGCGACTGCTGGACGCGATGTCGGAGTACGGCGACTGAGGACTGGTGGAACCGGCCGCTCCTCCGCCCCGTCCAAGCGCCGTCCCCCTCCCGGAGGACGGCGCAGTACAGACATTGAGCGGAGCGAAGGAGTGGTGTGGTGAGCACCGAGGGCGGCACGACCGACAGCAATCCCGATCGCACCCCGGAGCCCAGGGGGCGGTGGCGGCACCCACGGCTGGCGGTCGCGTCGGTGGCGGCCGCGATGCTGCTGGCCGGTGGCGGGGGCGCGTACTGGGCCTCCACCGCGGCGGACGGTACGGATTCCGGGGCCGCGGGCGGGGCGGGGAGCGACGGCGCTCCCCCGCCCCTGGTCCTGGACGGCTATCGCCCGGGCGGCGGTTCGCCGCAGGGCATCGCCGTGGGGGAGCCCGATCCCAACGGCGTGCGCTACCGCGCGGAGGGCACGCTTCCCGAAGGGCCGCGCAAGGCGCCGGTCTTCCTGCCGCGGGACGAGGTGCGTCCGGACGAGGTGGCCTCGCTCGCCAAGGCCCTGTCCGTGCCGGGCACTCCCCGGCTGGAGCAGGGCGTGTGGCGGGTGGGCGGCGCGCCGGGCGCGGACGAGCCGGTGCTCCAGGTCAAGCGGCAGGGGCCGGGCGACTGGTCGTACTCGCGGTACGGGACACCGGGCGGCGGCTGCGTGCACCCGGGCCCGGGCCCGCAGAAGGAGCAGGCCTCGGCCCCGGCGTCCGACGGCTGCCCGCAGTTCCGGGGCATCGCCCCGGGTGACGCGCGGGCGGTGACGCAGGAGAGGGCGAAGCAGGCGGCGGCGCCCGTGCTGAAGGCCCTCGGCCAGGACGGCGCGAAGCTCGACGCGCACCAGACCTTCGGGGCGGTACGGGCCGTACGCGCCGATCCGGTGGTGAACGGCACGCCGACCTACGGCAGGCAGACGACCCTGGAGGTCGGTTCGGACGCGCAAGTGGTCAAGGGCGCGGGGCAATTGCAGGCCCCGGTGAAGGGGGCCGAGTATCCCCTGGTCTCCGCGGCCGAGGCGCTGAAGGAGCTGAACGAGCACAGCGGCCCGGGGAAGCCGGCGGGCATCGGCGGCTGCGCGACGGCGGTGCCGTACGGGCAGGACGCCCCCGCGCCCTGCCCCGCGTCGGTGACGGCGGGCAAGGACCCGGCCGTGGTGAGCGGGGCGTCGTTCGCGCTCGCGCAGGCCTATGTACGGGGCCGGGAGGCGCTGGTGCCGTCGTGGGTCTTCCAGGTGCGGATGCCGGGCGCGGGTGACGGGGCCGCCGCGGTGCCGGTGGTGCAGACGGCGGTGGACCCGAAGTTCCTCGCGGGACCGTCCCCGGCGCCCTCCGGCACGGCCCCGGCGACGGACACCCCGAAGGCGTCGCCGATGCGCGTCGACTCCTACAGCCAGGACGGCAGGAAGCTCGTCCTGCACTTCTGGGGAGGGACGTGCAACGACTACACGGCGTCCGCCGAGCAGTCCTCGGGCGCGGTGACGGTGAAGGTCGTCGGCACGGAGAAGAAGCCCGGCCAGATGTGCGTGATGATGGCGGAGCGCATGGACCGGACGGTGACGCTGGACAAGCCGCTGGACGACCGGAAGGTCGTGGACGCGGTGACGGGCGAGCCGGTGCCCGCGGACACGCCGGGGAAGTGACCGGCGCACGGACCGCACGGACGAACGCGAAGGCGGCACCCCGAGCGGGGTGCCGCCTTCGCGTTCAGTCTCGCGTACGGGCCGCGTGCCTCACGGCTTAGCTGAAGGAGTCGCCGCAGGCGCAGGAACCCGTGGCGTTCGGGTTGTCGATGGTGAAGCCCTGCTTCTCGATGGTGTCGACGAAGTCGATGGAGGCGCCGCCCAGGTACGGGGCGCTCATGCGGTCGGTGACGACCTTGACACCGTCGAACTCCTTGACGACGTCGCCGTCGAGAGAGCGCTCGTCGAAGAAGAGCTGGTAGCGCAGACCGGAGCAGCCGCCGGGCTGGACGGCGACGCGCAGGGCGAGGTCGTCACGGCCTTCCTGCTCCAGCAGGGTCTTGACCTTGGCGGCCGCTGCGTCGGACAGGAGGATGCCGTCGCTCACCGTGGTCTTCTCGTCCTGAACGGACATCTGCTTCACTCCCGGGTTTCGTGCGGACTGCTTGCCCTCGGCTGCAACCGCCGGCCTCCCGGATTCATTCCGGGCCCGCCGTGTCACTTCTAGGTCACTTCTCGTCTTTCATGCTCGCACACCACCGGCCCGATCGGGAATGCGTCACATCGACGCAATGGCCATCGTCAAACTGACACGAAGCAGCTATGATAGATAGCGTCAAATTGACGACAAGGCTGTTCCAGAGCCGTCCGCAGCACAGAAAGGGTGCGTGTCGTGACCACCGCCCAACCCTTGGATGTCCAGCCCACCCCCCTCGCGCTCCTGCTGCTCGGCCGCGAGGCCGACCCGAGGAGCGAGCGGGGCGTGGAGTGTCCGGGCGACCTGCCCGCGCCGTCCGACCCCGACCTGGTCGAGCGCGCGCGTGCGGCCAAGGCCAGGCTCGGCGACAAGGTCTTCGTGCTGGGCCACCACTACCAGCGCGACGAGGTCATCGAGTTCGCGGACGTCACCGGCGACTCCTTCAAGCTCGCGCGCGACGCGGCCGCCCGGCCCGACGCCGAGTACATCGTCTTCTGCGGCGTGCACTTCATGGCCGAGTCGGCGGACATCCTGACCTCGGACACCCAGCAGGTCGTCCTGCCGGACCTGGCCGCGGGCTGCTCGATGGCCGACATGGCCACCGCCGAGCAGGTCGCCGAGTGCTGGGACGTTCTGACCGAGGCGGGCGTCGCCGAGGTGACCGTCCCCGTCTCGTACATGAACTCCTCCGCCGACATCAAAGCCTTCACCGGCAAGCACGGCGGCACGATCTGCACCTCGTCCAACGCCGAGCGCGCGCTGACGTGGGCCTTCGAGCAGGGCGAGAAGGTCCTGTTCCTGCCGGACCAGCACCTGGGCCGCAACACCGCCGTCCGCGACATGGGGATGTCGCTGGAGGACTGCGTCGTCTACAACCCCCACAAGCCGAACGGCGGCCTGACCGCCGAGGAGCTGCGGGCCGCGAAGATGATCCTGTGGCGGGGCCACTGCTCCGTGCACGGCCGCTTCAGCCTGGACTCGGTCAAGGACGTGCGCGAGCGCATCCCGGGTGTCAATGTCCTGGTGCACCCGGAGTGCCGCCACGAGGTCGTGGCCGCCGCCGACCACGTCGGCTCCACGGAGTACATCATCAAGGCCCTGGAGGCCGCCCCGGCCGGTTCCAAGTGGGCCATCGGCACGGAGCTCAACCTCGTACGGCGCCTGGCGAACCGTTTCGCCTCCGAGGGCAAGGAAATCGTCTTCCTCGACCGCACGGTGTGCTTCTGCTCCACGATGAACCGCATCGACCTGCCGCACCTCGTCTGGACCCTGGAGTCCCTGGCCGACGGCAAGCTGGTGAATCGCATCGAGGTGGACCCGGAGGTGGCGGCCTTCTCGAAGCTGGCCCTGGAGCGCATGCTCGCCCTCCCGGGGGGTTAGCCGCGACTCCTCCGTCCGGTGCCCGTTCGGCTCTCCCGCCGTCGCCGCCCTCCGGGCGGGGGCGGCCTGCGGCCGCGTCCTCAAGCGCCGGACGGGCTGGGTGGGTTGCTGTGGGGGAGAGTTTTC
>NZ_JAINFC010000641.1 GCF_020740835.1 Streptomyces sp. UNOC14_S4 | reverse complement strand
GCCGCTGCCCGCCGGCGGGCGGGGGGCGGGGCGGGAGCCGCGGTTCGCCACGGCCCGGCGGGCAGCGGCGATCGGCTGTCGGGGAACCAGCCTGAGCCGGGAGTCGCGCGGAATACGGGACGTCACAGGAGCAGTCTTGCCGTTGACGCTCCGAAAACCCAATCGGAATCAATTGTCCGGCCGTCGGCCCATGCCTTTCGGGTGTGCCCCGGGAGCTGCCGGAACCCCCGTGGGAGGGGTCGCATCCGGTCACATCAAGGGGGTCAGGAAGCGCCGCAGGGCCTCTTCGTAGGCCGCCGGACTCGCATTCCACATGGCCGCGTGCGGGGCGTGCCGGACAGCCCGCAGATGGATCAGATCCGGTCGCCGTGCGACGAGTTCGCGTGACCGGCCCCACGGCGCGAGGGTGTCGTCGGGACCGTGCACGAGCAGAACGGGCCCGGTCAGCCGGGAGGGGTCGGTGGCCGATATCAGGCTGTCGGCCTCCAGACCGGTGCTGCCCTCCGCCGCGCGGGCCGCAAGCGGAATCAGCGGGGCGGGGGTGCCGCGGTGGGCCGCGCAGGCCCGGACGAAGGCCTGCCAGTCGAGAACCGGCGAGTCCAGGACGATCCCGGCGACCCGCGGCGCCAGCGCCGAGTCCAGGGCGGCGACCAGGGCCATCGTGGCGCCGGTGGACCAGCCGTGCAGGACGACGCGGCGGGCGCCGTAGCGCACGGCGTAGCGGATCGCGGCGTCGAGGTCGCGCCACTCGGAGGCGCCGAAACGGCTGACGCCCTCGGGCACCGGGGGCGCGCCCGGGTCGCCGCGGTAGGCGAGGTCGAGGACGGGCAGCCGCATCCGGTGCAGGAACGGCAGGACGACCATGGGGTGCTCACGGGTCGCGCCGAGGCCGTGCACCGTGATCACCCACGTGCCGCGGTCCCCGGGCACGAACCAGGCGGGCAAGGGGCCCAGCTCGCCCGGCACCTCCACGTCGGCGTGGTCGAGCCCGAGCGCGTCACGGGGGTTCCCGGCGTGCACCTGCGGCGTGAGCCGCACCCGGGCGCCGGGCTCCAGCGCGCCGTGGGTGACGCGCTCCAGACGGCGCACGACGCAGTCCGCGGGGGCTTCGGCCGCCTGCTCGACGGGCCCGACGACGGCATGCAGCCCGGGGGCGACCAGGCCGTACGCGCCGGGGTACGCCGCGGTGACGCTGCGGGTCAGGGTGACGGTGTGCGGGCCGACGGCGTGGACGATGAGCTCCTCCGCGTCGGGGAGGGGGCTGCCGGGGCGCGGCCGCAGCGCGGGCCTGGCGGCGTACCGGCCCGCCACCACGGCGGCGGCTCCGGCACCGACTGCTGTCGTGGCGGCCACGGCGGCCGCCTTCGCCAGACGCACGCCTCCAGTGTGGAGGCGTGCTCGCCTCACGGCCACTGGACCGGACGGGTGACCCACCGGGGGCTCCGCCCCCGGACCCCCGCGGTGGTCGGTTACGGCCGGTGGGCGGGTTGTGCCCACCCGTTCCGCCCTTTGCGGAACGCATGCCCACAACCGGGGGGGGGAGGACGTACGGCGACCGCACCCCATCAGGGGCGCGGGGAACTGCGCGACCAGCCACAACGCGCCCGCAGCCGCAAGACGGGCTCACGAGGCACCCCAATAGGCGCGGGGGCCCGGGGGCGCAGCCCCCGGTCACAGGAGTAGGGCTCCCTACCGCCGCTGACCATAACCGCGCAGCTTCGCCGCCGCCGAAGCCAACTCGTCACGCGTCAGGAGCGCCGGCGCCAGCCCCGGTACCGACGCCGACGTCAGCCACACCCGGCACATCCACTCCAGCTGCGCCGTCCGGTCGTACGCCTGCGCCAGCGTCGCCCCGTACGTGATCGTCCCGTGGTTGCGCAGCAGGCACCCGGTCCGTCCCTCCAGGGCCCGGAGCATGTGCGCCGCGAGTTCGTCCGTGCCGTAGAGCGCGTACGGGGCGACCCGCACCGGTCCGCCGAGGGCGCCCGCCATGTAGTGGACCAGCGGCAGCTCGTCGACCAGCCCGGCGGCGGCCGTGGCGTGGACGGCGTGGGTGTGGACGACGGCCGCGGCGTCGGTCGTGCGGTAGACGGCGAGGTGCATGGGCAGCTCGCTGGTGGGGGTGAGCTCTCCGAGCACCTGCCGCCCGTCGAGGCCGACACCGACCGCGTCGTCCGGGCCGAGCCGGTCGTACGGCACCCCGCTGGGCGTGACGAGGACGACATCGCCGACCCTCGCCGAGACATTGCCGGAGGTGCCCACCACCAGGCCCTCCGCGGTGGTGCGGCGGGCGGTGGCGACGACCTCCGCCCAGGCCTTCCGGATGGCGCCGGTCTCGCCGTGCGTCCCGCCGTGGGTCTCGCCGTACGTCTCGTCGTGCGCGGTCTTCGCTCTCTGCATGGTCATCCGCCTCCGGTTCGCGTCACTGCTCGGCCCGGTCCAGTTCACCTTCCGTTCACCAAGGGTCTTTACGGTCGCCGCTGTACTGACCATCGAGCTGATTGCCTGGGTGAATGGAACACATCACGCTTCTCATCGGGATCGTGATCGTCACGGCCTTGGTGTTCGACTTTACGAACGGCTTCCACGACACGGCCAACGCCATGGCCACCACCATTTCCACCGGGGCACTCAAGCCCAAGGTGGCGGTGGCGATGTCGGCCGTCCTCAACCTCGTCGGCGCGTTCCTGTCCGTCGAGGTGGCCAAGACCATCTCCGGCGGCATCATCGACGAGAGCGCGGGGATCAGACCCGAAGTGATCTTCGCGGGTCTGATCGGCGCGATCGTCTGGAATCTGCTGACCTGGCTGGCCGGTCTGCCCTCCAGCTCCTCCCACGCCCTCTTCGGCGGCCTGATCGGCGCGACGATCGTCTCGGTCGGCTTCGACGCGGTCAACGCCGACAAGGTCGTCATGAAGGTCCTCATCCCGGCCGTCGCGGCGCCGTTCGTGGCGGGCGTCGCGGCCATGGTCGCGACGCGGCTCACGTACCGGCTCGCCAAGGGCCGTGACGAGAAGGAGACCGCCAAGGGCTACCGCGCGGGCCAGATCGCCTCCGCCGCCCTGGTCTCCCTGGCCCACGGCACCAACGACGCCCAGAAGACGATGGGTGTCATCACCCTCGCGCTGGTCACCGGCGGCGTCGTCGCCCCACACTCGGACCCGCCGCTGTGGGTCATCGTCTCGGCGGGCCTGGCCATCGCGCTCGGTACGTACCTGGGCGGCTGGCGCATCATCCGCACCCTGGGCAAGGGCATCACCGACATCCAGCCGCCGCAGGGCTTCGCCGCCCAGACCGGTGCCGCGACCGTGATCCTCGCCTCCTCCCACATCGGCTTCGCGCTCTCCACCACGCAGGTCTGCTCCGGCTCGATCATGGGCGCGGGCCTCGGCCGCAAGGGCGGCGTGGTCCGCTGGTCCACCGCGGGCCGCATGGCGATCGCCTGGTGCCTGACCCTCCCCGCCGCGGGCCTCGTCGCCGGTGGCGCCGCGTTCCTCGCCGACCGGGGCACCTGGGGCGTGACCGCCGTCGCCGTCCTGGGCCTGGCGATCTCCGGCGCGATCTACGCGGCCTCCCGCCGCAAGCCCGTCACCCACGACTCGCTCGACGAGACCGACGCGGCGGACGCGGCCGCGGCCGAGCCCGTGGGCGTCGTCACCTCGGCCCTGCAGGCCGTCGCCCCGCCCCCGGCGGGTCCCCTG
>NZ_JAINFC010000640.1 GCF_020740835.1 Streptomyces sp. UNOC14_S4 | reverse complement strand
CCCGATGACGCCCCCACCCACATGCACCGCATCCGCGAAGCCCGCGGCCTTCAGCACGGCGAGGACTTCCGCCGAACGGACGCCCGTCTTGCAATGCAAGACGATCCGCTTGTCCTGCGGCAGGTCCTGGAGCGCGCCGCCCATGAGGAACTCGTTCTTCGGGACGAGCCGCGCGCCCGGGATCGAGACGATCTCGTACTCGTTGGGCTCGCGGACGTCGATGATGTCGATGTTCTCGCCGCCGTCGATCCACTCCTTGAGCTGCTTGGGAGTGATCGTCGAACCGGCGGCGGCCTCCTGGGCCTCCTCCGAGACGACGCCGCAGAAGGCCTCGTAGTCGATGAGCTCGGTGACCGTGGGGTTCTCGCCGCAGACCGCGCAGTCGGGGTCCTTGCGGACCTTCACCTGGCGGTACGTCATCTCCAGGGCGTCATAGATCATCAGCCGGCCCACCAGCGGCTCGCCTATCCCGGCCAGCAGCTTGATCGCCTCGTTGACCTGGATCGAGCCGATCGAGGCGCACAGCACGCCCAGCACGCCGCCCTCGGCGCAGGAGGGCACCATGCCCGGCGGCGGGGGCTCCGGGTAGAGGCAGCGGTAGCAGGGGCCGTGCTCGGACCAGAAGACCGAGGCCTGGCCGTCGAAGCGGTAGATCGAGCCCCACACGTACGGCTTGTTCAGCAGCACACAGGCGTCGTTGACGAGGTAGCGGGTGGCGAAGTTGTCGGTGCCGTCGACGATGAGGTCGTACTGGGAGAAGATCTCCTTGACGTTCTCCGCCTCCAGCCGCTCCTCGTGGAGGACGACGTTCACATAGGGGTTGATCCCCTGGACCGTGTCCCGGGCGGACACCGCCTTGGACCGGCCGACGTCGCTCTGGCTGTGGATGATCTGCCGCTGCAGGTTCGACTCGTCGACCTCGTCGAACTCCACGATGCCGAGCGTTCCCACGCCCGCCGCGGCCAGGTACATCAGCGCCGGGGAGCCCAGACCGCCGGCGCCCACGCAGAGCACCTTGGCGTTCTTCAGCCGCTTCTGCCCGTCCATCCCCACATCCGGGATGATCAGGTGGCGGGAGTACCTGCGGACCTCGTCAACGGTGAGCTCGGCAGCCGGCTCGACTAGGGGTGGCAGCGACACGGGATCTCCGTAGGTCGGACGGAAGGGTGACCCCGCGCGCGCGGGGTGCTCTTCGGCGTAACACTGCCACGCCCCGTCTCATTCCGAGACACCAGGTCCGATGCGCGAGACGAGATCGTCCCAGTAGCCGGGCAGCACCTCCCAGGGGTCGGCGCCGTCGGCCGTGGCGCGGTCGGTGACGTAGACCGTGGCCGCGCCCCGGCGGCGGGCGAGGCGCAGGGCCTCGTCCAGGTCGGACCGTGGGACGCCGTGGACCAGGTGGCAGAAGCGCTCGGGAGGGTGCCCCGCGGTCCACTCGGGCACCTGCGACCAGCGGTACGCGGCCCAGGGTCCCCGGAAGGTCACGAGCTGGTCGGCGAGGGCCGCGTAGCCGGAGCACGGGTGGATGCCGTGCTGGAGCACCACGTACGCCCGGTCGAGCAGGGTGCGCAGGGTGTTCACGGTGCGCCGGGTGACGGGCAGCGCGGCCGGGCCGGTGGGCGACGCGTCCAGCGAGAAGCCGTCCACCTTGTACCAGTTGAGGTAGCGCTGGGCCTCGGACAGCAGCTCCGCGAAGGGCCGCTCGCCGAAGGCGGTGTCGAGGTGGCCCAGGACGCGCACGCCCGCCTCGCGCAGCCGGGTGACGGCCGTGAGGCAGTACGGGTCCGGGCGGGCGCCGGGGCCACCGGACGCCCCGTGGGGCGCCACCGGGGAACCGGCGCCGAGCACCACCCAGTCGACGGGCACGTCGGAGCGGACGAGCTCGCCCCACTCGGCCGGCGCGAGCAGCGGGTGGGCGAATCCGGGCACCCCGAAGCGCAGCGGCCGCACGGCGGTGTGCGCCGCGCGCCGGTGGCCCGAGGGGCTCAGATACGACACGCGGCCTCCATCCAGATGTCGGCCAGCGACTCCTCCAGATTGATCCTCGGGCGCCAGCCGAGCCGGTCGCGGGCGGTGCGGACGTCGGCCTGCTGCCAGCTGCCGCAGCCGTCCGGGTAGGGGTACGCGGGCGGGCTGCCCAGGTGCGGGTCGTCCAGCTCGTGCAGCGCGCCGCCGAAGCCCGCGACCCGCGCGAGCAGGGCCGCGGCGTCGCGCAGCCGGACGGCCCGGCCGGTGCCGATGTTCACGGCGCCCTGGGCGGCGGAGAGGGAGGCCGCGTGGACGGCGCGGGCCACGTCGCGCACGTCGACGAAGTCGCGCTGGATGCCGAGCCCGCTGAGTTTGAGCTCGCTGTCGCCGCTCTGCATCGCGCGCCGCATGGCGTCGGCGAGCCGCCCGAGCGGGGAGCCGGCGGGCGTGCCCGGGCCGACGGGCGAGAAGACCCGCAGCACGATGGCGTCGAGGCCCGAGCCGAGCACGAGCTCGGTGGCGGCGAGCTTGCTGACGCCGTACGGGCCGCCGGGGCGGGGCACCGCGTCCTCGGCGGTGGAGGAGCCGGGCTGCGAGGGCCCGTACTCGGAGGAACAGCCCACCTGGACGAGGCGCGCGCCGCAGCCGCTGCGGCGCAGCGACTCGCAGACGGTGGCGACCGCGACGGTGTTGTGCCGGGTGAGGTCGCGCGCGCCGCCCCGGGTCGCCCCCGCGCAGTTGATCACGACACCGGGGTGGACGGCGTTGAGGAACCGGGTGAGCGCGCCGGGGCTGCCGGTGGCGAGGTCGAAGCGGACGTCCGCGTCGTCACCGCGGCCGAGGGCGGTGAGCTGGACGGCAGGGTCGGCGAGCAGCCGGTCGGCCACGTAACGGCCGATGTAGCCGTTGGCACCGAGCAGGAGGACCCTCATCGGTCGCGTCCTCGCTCTCGCCCTGCGGTGCGGTTGGGGTGAACGGTCATCTTCCTTGCTCCTCTGACGGGGTGTGCGGCTCGGGGTGCGGTCGCCCGGCCGGGGCCCGGTGGTCCGGGCCCGCGGCGGCGGGGTGGATGAGGTCGAGGGCGGTCGCGGGGGCTCCGTGCCGGTGGGCGGAGGCCCGGGACAGCGCGGGAAGCGCGCGGATCAGCAGGGCGAGCGCGGGGGCCGCGCACGCCACGAGCGGTACGACGGCGGGCCCGTGGGTACGCACCGCGGCGGCCGCGGTGCCCTCGCCCAGCCAGGCGACGAGCAGGACCGCCGCCTCGGACGCGCAGGCGGCGAGCACGGCGGCAGCGGCGGCCCGCGCACGGCCGCGCACGGCGGTGAGCCGGGCGAGGAAGAGCAGCCCGCCGAGCGCCGTGGCGGCGGCGAGCCGCGTGACCGCGTCCGCCGGGGGGCGGGGGGCCAGAGCCGTGTCCAGGGCCGTGTGCAGGACCCACAGGAGCGCGAGCAGCGCGCCGAGGGCGAGCCCCGTGGCCGCCAGCAGGGCGGGCCACGCGCGCGTGCGGAACTCGCCGAGGGTCCGGCTGTGCACCAGCGCGTGGCGGACGCGCTCCGCGTACCACCGGGCACACCAGCCCGCGGGCACGATCGCGCAGGCGAGGGCCAGGGCGGTCGGTACGGCGGCGGACAGGGCGCGCGGGAGGTCGAGGGCGCCGGGCGGGCGGCCGTTCAGCAGGGCGGCCAGCAGCGGGTCGCCGAGGAGCGCGTAGGCGACCAGCCAGAGCGCGGCGAGCCGTCCGGC
>NZ_JAINFC010000064.1 GCF_020740835.1 Streptomyces sp. UNOC14_S4 | reverse complement strand
CCCCCGGCGGCACGCTCTGGTTCACCACCGCGGGCACCCGCCCCGCGCTGTGCCGCCTGGGTGCCGGTGATTTCGGTCCGGTCGTCTGGGACTATCCGGCGGGGGAACAGCCGGAAGGGCTGGCCGTCGGGCCGGACGGGAAGATCTGGGTGGCGCTGGCCGGGTCGCACCGGGTCGAGCGGCGGACCCCTGTCGGCGAGCTGGAGAAGACGTACAGGACGAGCGTGCCCGTCTCCCGCCTCGCGGTGACGGACGGCCTCGTGTGGTTCAGTACGGCCGACGGCGGCGCCGGGTTCCTCACCCTCGCCACCGGGCGGAACCACGTGTGGCCCATGCCGACAGCGGGTTCACGCGCCGTCGACGTGGCCGTCACCGGGGACGGTGCCGCCTGGTTCGCCACCGTCGGCAAGGGCCTGCTGGCCCGCCTGCCGGCCCCGGGGCAACCAGCCGTGCACCAGGCGCGAGCCGGAGGGCTCCAACTGGCCCGGCCCGGCGAGGCGTTCGGAACCCTCCTGGCCGTCAGGGTGCTGGACAGCGGGGAGACGCCCCTCGTGGGCCGCGAGGTGCTCTTCGACATCGACACCACGTCGTCGGCCTCGTTCCCCGACGGCTCGCGCACCGCCGCGGCCATCACGGGCGCCGACGGCGTCGCTGTCGCGCCCCGGATCACGGCGGGAGCGCACGGCGGCTGGTTCCACGTGCGCACCCGGTCGGCCGACCTCGCCGTACCGGCCGACTTCCTGCTGGCGATCGGGCCCGTGACGGCCACTGTCGAGGCCCGGTCCGGGGACGATCAGGTCCGGCCGCCCGGCGCCGCGTTCGACCCGCTGGTGGTACGGCTCACCGCCGACGGACCGGCCCCGGCGGGTGTCCCGGTCACCTTCACGGTGACGTCCGGGGACGTCACCTTCCCCGGCGGGGCCGGGACCGCCCGGGTCACCACGGCGGGCGACGGCACCGCCGCGTCACCGGTGCCGCACGCGGGCGACACCCGTGGTGAGGCCACCGTGGCCGTCACCGCGTGGGGCACCGAGGCCACCACCTCCTTCACCCTGCGCGTGCGCTGAGCGCTCCGCTGGAAAAGCTGGAAAGCCGGTACGTCAACTGCGGGTGCGTCGTGGCTGGTCGCGCCCACGCGGCGGAGCCGCACAGCGCAGCACAGTCCCGCGCCCCTTCGGGGCGCTGCCGAACCGCACCGGACTTCGTCAGGCCCGCTTGGCGCCGACGCCGACCGCAGGCCCTCTCCTTCCCACCCGACAGTGCGCGACCCCGACACCGCGCGACGGAGGACAGACGGATGACCACAGACGCCACCCAGAGCCCAGAGAGCCCGGACACCCCAGACAGCCCGGACACCCCGGAGATCCTTGAAGCGTCACCGGCCCCGTTCGAGGGTGAGACGCACATCGTCGTCCCCGAGCGGCAGCGCGTCAGGGGCGAACTGGCCCCGGCCATGGTCCGCTCGTTCAGGGCGGGTCTTGCCGCGACCTCACGGACCGGCGAGATCACCCGCTTCAACCTCGGCGCGGGCCGGGCGCCCCACGGCGTCGCGGCCGGTCCCGACGGCCGGGCGTGGGTGACCAGCCAGCGGGTCGGATACCTGACGGCGCTGAACGCCGAGTCCGGGGCCGCGACGCGCTACGACCGCGGCAACCCGCCGCTGACCAACGCCATCGTCGCCGATCCGGGGCCCCGTCAGGCCATGTGGTACTCGTGGTGGGTCCCGCAGATCCACCGCGACCCCATCGGCTCCTTCGACATCCGCCAAGGCACCTACACGAACCACATCCTGTACGACCGCGGGCAGCCGGAGTCCATGGTGGTGGCCAGGAACGGCCGCCTGTACTTCACCGAGCCCGTCAACCGGTGGATCGGCATGATCAACCCCGCCGACCCGACCGAGATCGGCGAGTGGCGCGTCCCCGAGAACGGCCAGCCCTGGGGAATCACCGAAGCGCCCGACGGCCTGCTCTGGTTCACGGACCGTCAGAACGGCACCATCCGGAGCTTCGACCCCGAAAAGGGAATGTTCGTCAACAGCGTCCGGTTCCCGGTGGGAGGAACCCTCTCCTACTGCACGGCCGCCGCCGACGGACGCGTGTGGGCGGCCGACAACACGGCCTTCGTCCGGTACGTCAACACCGGGAACCTCTCGACGGGTTCCGTCCCCCTGCAGGCCGGCACACGGGCCCAGGATGTGGCCGTCGGCCCGGACAACAACGTCTGGGTCACGGTGACGGGGGCGGTCAACCAGATCGCCTGCGTGAACGTCCGCTCGCTCCAGGCGGAGACCTACCCCGTGTCCTGGGGAGCCCCGTACCACATCACCAAGGGGCCGGGGAACGCCGTGTGGTTCACGACCCCGGCCACCGACTCCGTGGCCCGCCTCACCGTCACCCCCGCCGAGACCAAGCGACTCGACATCGTCTCCGGCGACGGGCAGTCCACGATGGCGGGAACCCCCTTCCCCCAACCCCTGAGGGTCCGCGCCCTCAGCGGCCCCCATGAGGGCGAGGACGGCGTGTCGGTCAGCTTCGAGATCAAGCGCGGATCGGCCTTCTTCGCCGCCACGGGAAACCAGTTCCTCCAGGTCACCACGTCCGGGGGCGGCTATGCCACGGCCGCTGTCAGTGCCCGTACGGCCCCCGGCCCGGTCGAGATCACCGCGACCGCCTTCGGGGTTGCCGAGCCGGCCCGCTTCCGACTCACCGTCAGGGCGGCGCCCGCGCACATCACCCTCGTCGGGGGCAACAACCAGTCGGCACCGGCGGACGGCACGTTCGCCACACCTCTCTCGGTCGAGCTCCTGGACAGCGACTGGCGACCTGTGGAGGGTGCGCCGGTGACGTTCGCCGTCCAACCCGGAAGCGCCACCGGCCACTTCGGCGGCCAGGGCTCGGTGACGGTCCACAGCAACGCCAGTGGCATCGCCACCTCGACCGCGCTCCACGCGGGCCCGGCACAGGGCACGTTCAAGGTCGATGCCTCCACCCCCTCGGTCACCCAGCACGTCATGTTCGACGCGACGGTCACCGGCGCCGTGCCGCAGTTCTCGCTGTCGCCCGGAGGGCCGCCGGACGTGACGCTGAAGCGCTCCGGCAATATCGGCTACCCGGGTGTGCGCCTGCTGTCCCAGGCCGACGGCCGGGTCCCGCCGCAGAAGGTGAGCGTGACCCTCCCGGCGCAGAAGGACCTGCAGTTCGTCGCCGAGGGCAGTCCGGGATACCAGCTGACGGTGATGGACGAGCAGGGGAATCTGCACCACCGCGCCGACGGGCTGCTCTCGGCGGACGGGCAGACCCTCACCTTCGAGAACGTTGAGCTCTTCCTGCCCCGCAGGGGCTCGGCGTCCACGCTGTGGGTCGCGGTGAAGGCGTCCCCGGGCTCCCCAATCAGCAGCACGGAGCTGACCTTCGGGGTCGGCCCCCGTACGTCGCCCTCCACCCCCATCCGCGTCACGACCGGGTGACCTCGCAACAAGGCGGGAGGCGGTGCCGGGCGCTCGCCCGGCACCGCCTCCCGCCGTCCCGGCGCCGTGGTCACGCGTGGCGCCCGACCCCGAGGCCCGGGGCGCCGTCGCCGGGGCCGGGACCCATCTCGCTCGCGTCGACGAGCGTGCCGAGCCCGCGGACGCGGGTGGAGGTCCGGCGGCCGGCGTCGTACAGCGACTCCACGGCGTCGCACCAGACGTCGAGGTCGGGTACCGCGCTCAGCTCGCGGGAGCGGGCCTTCGCGCGGCGGGAGGCGCGGGCCCAGTTCTTCGGGTCCTTCAGGGACATCAGGGCGTGGATCCAGGCGTTGGCGTCGTCGCGGTAGGCGAAGATCCCGGCCTCGCCCATGGACTCGACGAGCCCGGGCGTGGGGTGGGCTATCACGGGAATGCCGGACGCGAACGCCTCGACGGCGACCCGTCCCCAGGACTCGTACAGGCTCGGCATCAGCACGACGCGCGCCCGGCTGTAGACGTGCTCGCGCATCCGCTGTCCGGGCACGCCGTCGACGACCTCGCAGTTGGGCAGCCGGGGCGGTGGCATGATCTGCTGCCCGTACGCGCCGCGGACCCCGAGGAACTTCCATTCCGGTGTCCACGCGGCGATCTGCCAGAAGAGCTCGCCGCCCTTGTCGGGGTTGAGGTTCACCAGGGTCGCGTGGTCGCCGGGCTCGGTGCGGTATTCCTCCGCGATGACGGGTGGGCGGACGACGACCGTGCACTTGGGCAGGAATTCCTTGGGGTAGCGCGCGTAGAAGATCTCGCCGTCCCGCCGGATCCATTCGCTGTTGTAGACGACGAGATCGGCGCCCGCCGCGTTGTGGAAGCTCTGGGCGAAGTTGTCGTGACAGATCACGACCATGGGTATGCGCCGGGCGTTCGCGAGCCCCGCCACGAGCGGGACGTTTTCGAAGTGGGAGAGAAGGACGTCCGCCCTGTGCGCGTGCGCCGCGAAGTCGGTGCCTTCCTGGTACGGGACGACGCGCACCCCGTCGATCTCGTAGCCGGTCTCGATGGTCCCGGGGTGCGACAGCCAGACCGTCACTCTGTGGCCGCGCTCGGCGAGCGGGCGGAGCATCGAGTGGAGCATCCATTCGGACCCCGCGTTGTGGGCCGGCGGATATCCGTACACCCGGGCCGTTATGGACATACTGCGTGAAGAAGTGGGAGTTGCGGTCAGCCTGTGCGGGCGGGATGCCACCGTGTCCACGTGCTGGTACTTCCTCTCCGAGTGGGGGCGGTGCGAACCCGAGCGAGGGCAGTGCGAAGGCGCGACGCGGAGGCCCTCCCGGGGCGCGGCAGGGCCTCCGCGAACACTCATGCCGTCCGGGCTGTTCCACGTCGGGGGCCGTGGAATCCGGCTGGGGCGTGGGCTCCGGCGTGGTCATTTCTCCTTGATCTGGATCAGTGTGGACGGCGACGTCCTGTCGCCCACGCAGAAGAGCAGGCGGGTCTCGGCCGCCGGGCCGTTGTCGAGGGCCTTCACCCCGATGAACACCGTAGGTGCCGGGGTCTGTCCGGAGAAGTGCAGGTCGACCTTCGGGACGGTGAGCGCCTGCCCGTCCTCCGACAAGGTCCCGGGGTAGTAGAACGTCGGCCCGTGAAGTGCGGGCAGGACGGTCACACCGTGGTCGACGAACTGCAGGCGCTTCCCCTCGGGGAGGGCCACGTAGACGTCCTGCGGAGCGGGTGTGCCCGGCGCGCCGCCCAGCACCACGCCCGGGTAACCGGGGCCGCCCCCGCGCACCAGCTGCACGGGGTCCGGCCCGCCCGGCGACACCGTGAAGTCGATGTGGTCCACGACGCGGACGGGGGTCGACGGCGACGCCTGGTCGCCCACGCAGAAGGTCAGGGCCGTCTTCCCTTCGGAAGCGTTGTCGGTGGCCTTCACCGCGACCCACGCCGTCGACTTCGACCCCTTTTCCGACAGGCCCAGGTCGACCGCCTTGAAGAGGACGGCCTGCCCGTCCTGCACCAGCGCCCCGGGGTAGTGGACCGGATCCGGCGCCTTGTCGTGCTGCACGGTCAGCTGGTAATGATTGACGCCCTCGTCGACGAACTTCAGCCGCTTGCCCTGCGGGAGGGCAACGTAGACGTTCAGCACGGGAATCGCGCCTTCGTCGGTCGCGAGCTTGACGCCCGGATAGCCGGTTTCGCCGAAGCGCGATACGTACACGTCGGGCGGCCCTCCCGGTATCACCGAGAACGGTCCGGTGGCCCGGCTGTCCTCGGCCGGTCCGTCGGCCCCGGCTAACGGGCTCTGATCTGAATCGGTCACGGTGGTCGTCCTTTCGCTTCGGACAACAGGGATTCACCGGGCGTGGGCGCGCGTCGACCCGACTCGTGCACGGATTCGACGACATCCGATGGCAGGGATTTCTTGGTGCCGCACAAGGCTGACCCTGGACTGCACCGGCGCGAAAGGGGGGCGCGTACGTACCTGCCCTTCTCCGCCATGCGCCGGTATCGCCGAACCCCGCAACAGTCGGCGTGATATGCCACATGCATCCCGTGGGACCTTCGCGACATCATCCCGTGAGCCCCACGGGGCAACTCGGCCTTCCGCAGCCCCGGGCGTCCCCTGCCGAGTCGGTGGACATTGACCGGGAATTGGTCAAGCGGAATCGGCCACGCGGTGCGGGCACCGCGCCTGAACCCCCGTCCTGGCGACGTTGTCGCCAGGACCGGTCAAAAGTGGCCGGTCCTTGATCTGGTCCGGTGACCAGAGCGAACGCGATCATTCAGGGGCGCGCCGCCCCTGCGAGCGGGAATCCCACGCGGGGGAACGGCAATCGCCCACGGGACGAAGCCAACCCAGGAAAGTGGGAACTCGATGAAGATGTGCTTACCCTCGGGACCGAGCGGGCCCGGAAGATCCGGTCGGGGCGGCAGGGTGACCGGACGCCGCGTCGTACCGCGGCTGGCGGCCGTCGTCATCGCCGCCGCCGTGGCGATGACGACGGCCGTGTCGGCGCAGGCACAGCCGACCGCCGACCACGCCGACACCCAGGCACTGCTCAACAGCTACCAGGTCAACGCCGGGCCGGGTGCGGCTGTCCACGCAGGCAACCGCACCGGCTCGTGGGACCTGTACAGCGGGACCGCGGACACCGGCGCCAAGCGGCCCATCGGATCCAACGACCAGTTCCGCATCGCCAGCCAGACCAAGACGTTCGCCTCGGTCGTGGTCCTGCAACTGGTCGACGAGGGCAAGGTCGAGCTGGACGCCCCGATCGAGCGGTACCTGCCCGGCGTCGTCGCGGGCAACGGCTACGACGGGAACAAGATCTCGGTACGGCAGATCCTGCAGCACACCAGCGGAATCGCGGCGTACGAACCGCTAACCGATGCGCCCCCTGCCAACCCGGACGGCTCCTACGCCCTGGACGCGCTGGTGCGGCGAGCGCTGAAGCACCCCCCGGCCTCCAAGCCCGGCACCGCCTGGCTGTATTCCAACGCCAACTACGTGATCCTCGGCATGCTCATCGAGAAGACCACGGGCGTCTCGACGGCCCAGGCGATCACCTCCCGGATCATCGAGCCGCTCGGTCTGACCCGGACCGCCTACCCCCGTCCCGGCGACAAGAAGCTCGACAATCCGTATCTGCCCGGCTATGTCGGTGGCCGGGTGGGCCCGTTCTTCCTCTGGACCAACCGGACCTTCTCCGTGGAGCCGTCCCTGTATGCCACGGCAGGAGCCATAGCCTCGACCGAAGAGGACCTGACCACGTTCGACCAGGCACTGGCCGACGGAAAGCTCATGTCACCGGCGATGACGGCCCAGATGCGCACGACGGTGCCCATGCCCGGTTTTCCCGCCGCTCTGAGTTACGGCCTCGGGCTGATGCGGCTCGACCTGTCCTGCGGCGGGCAGGCCTGGGGCCACCTCGGCGACATGCTGAACGGACACTCCTCCGGGACCTTCGCCACCGACGACGGCCGGCACACGGCACTGGTGACCAACGGCTACCTCCTGGTGAGCAACGCGGGAGCGACGAGGCGGGACCAGGTGGTCGACTCCGCGCTGTGCGGCACGCCGGTGGGCTGATCCACCGGTCCGGTGGGCGATGCGGACGTCACCCGGATGGCCATGGCCGACTCGCTGCCGCTTCCCGCGCGGGCGGTGCGGGTAGGAACGATGCGCTGCCGGCCAGGCACGCGGCGGGCGGGTCTGGTCCCCCTCGTCCCGTACCCGGGCGGAAGGCGGGCAGGGCCTCCGTTCACCTCAGGGAGAAGAATGCGCACCGGGCCAGGACGGTCTGCGATCCCCTCGCTGTTCCGCATGCTGGAGTGGCACGAACACATCGAGGCGGAGCGGCAGCGACCGGGTGCCCGTGTGTTCCTGTCCGACTACAACGGTGGTCACCCCTACGTGGAGAAGTACCTCGGGGAACTCGCCTGCACCGCGCCGCATCGCCTGGCGGACATCACCCGGTACGCCGGCCTGGATGAGGACCTGGAGCTCCGGTCCAAGATCTCCGCGATGCACGAGGAGTACGACCAGGTGGCCTACAGCGAGCGGAATGTCGTCCCGGCCGGTGGTTCGAGCAGTGTGCTGGGGACGTTCGTCACGTGGCTGGCCATGAACGGCCACCGACGCATCCACTACGTGGCACCTGTCTACTACAAACTGGCCTATCTCCTGCGCGAGTTCGGCATCGACCCGGTCCCGGTGGCCTCGGGCCATGCGTACCAGCCGGGGTTCGATCTTCGTTTGCCCGACGAGCGAACGGTCCTCGTGCTGACCGACCCCGTCTGGTACGCCGGCCGCCGCGTTCCTGTGGAGGTCCTGGACGCGATCGCGGCGTGGCAGCGGGCCACCGGCTCACTGGTGTTCGTGGACGGCACGTTCCAGTACATGTCCTGGGACGGAAGACCGGGCGAGGCCAGCGCCCGCCTGCCGGTCGAGCGAACCCTGCGCATGGTGTGCCCCACCAAGTACCTGGCGATCCACGGGTACCGCTGCGCCCACCTGCTGGTGCCCGCGGCGCTGCGCCAGGAGCTCGCCGATCTGCACATCAACCTGCACGGTGACGTAGCCGTCTCCGATCGTCTCTTCGCCCACCGCGCCGCGGACCTCATGACACAGCACGGCAACGGCGACCTGGTCGGACACATCCGCGACAATCACGCGCGGCTGACGGCGACCGGCGCGCTCGCCGCCTGGATGCCTGTCGAGACCGGCTTCTTCCTCTTCGCCCGGCCACGTGTCCCGCACCGCTGGTTCCTGGCGCTCGACGAGCAGTACTTCGAACTCAGTGGCCACCCGGGCTACGTCCGCATCAACCTGCTCAATCACACCGCCATCGAGACGCTCGCCGCCACAGTCGCGGACCGCCCCGCCCCGGGCTCGCCCCAGGACGGCACGGCGTCAGGCCCTGCCGGTGAGGGCATGCCGACGGTCCCACACTCCGGCTGAGACACGGGCCAGCAGCCGGGCTGCCGGATCGTCGACCGCGCAGCCGTTCGCCAGCGGCCCGCTGTAGCAGACGGCGAGGACGTAGGGAGCCGCGTCCGCGGGATGGATGACGGCCGCGCTGTGGCGCAGTCCCGGGAACCAGCCGTTCTTCCCGGCCAGGCGCGTACCCGGGGGCAGCCCGGCCGCGATGTCCGCACGGTGGACGTTGTGCTCCAGCAGGGCCAGCACCTCCGGCTCCAGGGACTCCAGCAGCCGGACCAGATCCCGGGCGGAGACCCGGTTGTGAACGCCGACGTCGCGGCCCGCGTAGTCCTCGATCCCGCGCGGGCTGGCGTCGGCCGTGACACCGGCCCGCAGCCAGACCTGAGCCACGGCCGCCGGTCCGACCTGCGCCAGGCACAGGTTCGTCGCGAGGTTGGACGAGTGGGTGACCATGCGGTCGGCGAGCCAGCGTACGGAAGCCAGGCCGCCGATCCGCCGCCAGGGCAGCGGATCGCTGTCCCACTCGGGGCTGTTGCCGTAGCTGCCGCCCGTCACCGACCGGAACTCGTTGACCACCGGAATCCGCATGTCCAGGTCGATACCACTGCGGTGCACAGCCGCCAGCACGGCCACCTTCATGGTGCTCGCCGCATCATGAAGGACATCCGCGTTGCGCAGCACCACCGGCTCGTTCCCCCATGGCGCCACCACCATCGACAGCATTCCCGCATCGTATCGACGGCCCCACCACCCGGGCATCAGAGGAGACCGACGCCGTCCCGGCTGCACCGGTCCTCGACGATCCTGCCCGAGCCTTCCTGGAGTTTGTACAGCTCGAAGAACAGGCCGCCGAGATCGATGAGTTCGTCGAAGGTACCCGCCTCGACGATACGTCCCTGGTCGAGGACGATGATGCGGTCCGCGAGCCGGGTGTTGGCCAGGCGGTGGGTGATGAAGAGAGCGGCCCTGCCGTCGGCGAGGTCACGGAGCCGGGAGAGGACCCGGTGCTCGGCTCGCGCGTCGAGGGCGGCGGTGGGCTCGTCCATGACGAGGACGGGGGCGTCCCGGTGGAAGGCGCGGGCGATGGCGATGCGCTGCCACTGGCCGCCGGACAGATCGTGTCCACCCCACCACGAGCGGGCCAACGAGGTGTCCAGTCCATCGGGGAGCTCGGCGATGACCGTGTCGGCTCCAGCGGCCTGGGCGGCCGCGTGCACCGCTGCGTCCCCATTGTCCTGGGGCTGGCCGAGGGTGATGTTCTCGCGGGCGGCGAGCGGCCACCGGGTGTAGTCCTGGGGTACGAGCGAGACGTTGCCCATCACCGCGCTCGGATCGGCGTCGGCGAGGTCGATGCCGTCCCATGCGACAGTTCCGCTGGTGGGCAGGAACAATCCGGTCAGCAACTTGGCGAGCGTCGTCTTGCCGGACCCGTTCTCGCCGACCAGGGCCACGACCTCGCCGCGGCTGATGGCCAGGGTGACGCCCTCCAACGCGGGCCGCTCGGCTCCCGGGTAGGAGAACGACGCCGCCTCCGCGCTCACGATGTGCGGTCCGTCGGCAGGCAGCGGAGTGGAGCCGCGTCGGCTCGCCCAGTGCTGGGCGATGTCGAGGAAGCGCGTCCAGTCGTCCAGGAGCAGCGACAATCTGAACGTCGTGGCTCCGGCCGTCACGGCGGCGGCGAGCGCGGCACCGCAGGTGCGCATGCCGATGGCGGCGGCTCCGGCCGCGGAGGGGTCGACGCGGCCAATGGCGGCCAGGGCGACCAGCACGCCCCAGGTGAAGAGCATCGCGACCTGTGCCAGTGTGTCGCCGGTTCCCTTGATGAGGAGCGCTTGGCGGGAGGCGGCGAGCTGATCGGTTTCGAGCCGGGTGGAGATCGCGCGGTATTGGGCGGTGAGGTACGGGGACATCGTGCCCGCGCGCACCTCCGGTGCGGTATTGCGGTCGGTGATGTGATCGCGGAAAGTCTGCCTGAGCCGCCTGTCGGAGACGGTGCGGTGGTGCGCGGTGTGCTCGATCCGCGCAGCCCGCACGGCTCCCCATGCCCGGGGAAGGACGGCGAGAACCAGCAGCGGCAGCAGCACCGGGTGCAGGACGGTCACCACAGAGGCGGCGGCGACCAACTGCGCGGCAGCGGAGGTGAGGGCCTGCGCGCCAGTGATGAGGTCGCCGGTCGCGTGGGCACCGTCGCTGCTCGCCCGGTACGCGTCCATGTAGGCCGGGTCCTCGTACGCGACGAGCTCGGCGCTCGTGGCGGCGGCGATCACCGCGAGGTCCGCTTCACGGACGGCCTTCGGCCCGAGCTGCACGGCGGCTGCGCGGGCGAGGGCGTCGGCGACGTAGCGGCCGGCCCCCGTGACCGCGACCACTGCCAGCGGTACGGCCGCGTCGCGCAGCCCGGTGGTGATGTCCGTGCGGTTCTTGAAGACGGCCCCGAGGACGCGGGCGGTGCCTGCGAGGGCGACGGCGGTCAGTACAGCCGCAGTCGCCTGGAAGCCGAGGAGACGCAGCAGCGCGCGCCGGTCGGTGCGCCAGCCGTGGCGCACCGCCTGTCGGAGAGCCTGCGGGAGACGACGGGCGATCTGCCGGGTGTTCAGGGTTGCCGAAGCGTCGTGATGGCGATGGGGCTTGAGACGCATCACCGGGACCGCACCCGGCGCCGTGGAGGGTCGTGTCACCCGCCTATGACGCTCGTAAAATCACCGCGTCGGCAAGGGCTGATTTGTCCCCGCCCAGTATCGTCTCCGCAGGCCACCTCCCACATGCGTCAACTTCGATAGAAGTAGTTCACCCATGTGGGTTGGTGGCGCTCAGACTGCGATCACAGGTATCCAAGGCCGGTCCACGGCCTCCTGCCCGTCACGGCCCACTGCCCCGTCGGGGACCTCGGCCCACGCATGCGCGGCGTGCGGCAGGAACCGGGCGCCCAGGACCCACCGGGCCCGGCGCCCGAGCAGCGCGGCGCCCACGACGACGGTCAGGCTCGTCTCCATGCAGGCGAGACGCCCCCGCCACCACGGCGGCCGCACCGTGAGGACGGCCGCGTACAACATGCCCAGATCCTTCGGCGTGGCGTACGGCAGGCAGGAGATGGCATGCACCAGACGGACCCGGGCGCGCAGCGGTAGCCGCAGGACGGCGAGCGCCACGGCGAGTGCCACCACCGCCAGTATGCGAAAGCGAAGGCGGACCTGATCCGGCACCGCGACGGCAGGAGGCAGCCGCCGCGCCAGGTTCTCGGGCGCGGGCGCCGGTTCGTTTCCGGGAGCGTCGGTGAGCAGTCCGCGCGCCACCAGGTGCTCGACGGTCTCGGAGATCGCGGGGGCCACCACGGCTTCATCCGTTCCGCGCCATGCGGCGACTTGCCGGGCGAGACCATCGGTGGTGCCGCGCGCGATGATCACTTGCCAGATGCGGGAGGCGTCGGGGTCGAGCATCACCCACTGGCCGGAGCGGCAGTCGAGGATCGCGGTGCCCTCGCGGCACGATGCGTGATGAACCCCTGCGGGTGTGGTCAGCACCGTGCCGCTCCTTCCATGTGTTCGGCGCCCGGCGTGGGCGCGGGCGGGTTGGTGAGCCAGTGGCAGGCCACGAGGAGCATGTGGAGGTCGGCCAGCCCCGTCGAGTGCTCGCCCCGCGCCAGGATCTCCAACGACCGTATCGCCGCGCTCGCGTCGATCAGCCCCGCTTCGGCCAGTGGTGAAGTACGGATGAGATCACGCAGGTGGGGAAGATGACGGGCCAGTCCTGCGAGCCGCCATGCGGTGAAGTTGCCCTTCGACTGGCGGCTGGTCAACCACCACGGCAGCTCGGGAAGCGCGGCGGCGAGCAGTGACTTGAAAACGCAAGGGCGGTTGAAGGGGTCGACGGCGAAGGCTGCCCGCACGACCTCGTTGTCCAGGAACGGGTGCGCGGGCCGCACCCGGTGGAAGGCGTCCAGCGGGGCGGCGGCCCGGGAGCAGGCGCCGGTGAAGTACAGCGCATCCCACTGGGCGAACTCGACGGCCCGCCTGTCCCTGGCCTGGTGCGCGGCATGCCGCAGCAGTCCCGCGACCGCTTCGCGCCCGTCGTCGGTCAGCCAGGACGCCGCAGCCCCCAGCTGCAACCACGACCACGCCCTCACCCGGCCGGAAGCCGGGGTGCGTCCGGCCGCGATCCGGGCAGCGGCTTGGGCAAGCGCGTGGGAGTATCCGGCGGACGCTTCCCTGACCTGCTGCCACAACGAGCCCGGCGCAGCGTTCTGCGCCCTTGCCCAGGCGACGACCTGACGGTGCGCCTGGTGGCGGTGACCGGCTTGGAGCAGGCCGACGAAACGGGCCGAGCCGATACTCAGGACGACGTCACCGCCGTGCCCGGTCAGGTGGCGGCGAAGCCCTGCGACGGGGGCGAGATACGCGGCTTCCATCGACGCGTTCGCCGCGCTCAGACATGGCTCGTCACCGGCTGGGACACCCTCGGCGAAGTCGAACGAGAGCTGAGCAGGGCCGCCGGCGACGACGTGGTGGCGGACGCCGGCGTGCTCGGCGACGCGGACGGCGAAGGCGGTGTCCTCGCCGCTGGTGTACGGGTCGCTGTAGGTCACCGCCCGGACCTCGCCCAACGGCGCGGCGAGCAGGACGGCGGTGGAGGAATCGAGCCCGCCCGACAGGTCCGCGCCGACGGGCCCCTGCCCACCAGGCATGCGCAGCGCCACCGCGTCGGTGAGAGCCTTGCCGAAGACGGGGGCGCCCTCGGCAAGAGGGCGCCGACTGGGCATGGCCGTCACATCGATCAGCCGCACCGAGCCACCGCAGGCCAGCAGGAGCGCGCCTCCGCCGGGCACGGCGCGCACCCCGGGGTAGAGGCTGTGGTCGGGCCAGTGGTCTGTGGCCACGAGGCGGGCGGTCAGCAGCGGCAGGTCAGGCGACCCGTCGGCCAGATCCCGGGCCCTGCTCGCCCACCGGACGATGGCGCCATTGAGCGTGTAGAACACGGCGCGCAAACCGGCGAGGTCCCCGCACACCAGCCGCTCGCCGGGGCGGTCGGCGATGACCCAGTACGAGCCCGACCACATCGTCAGCTGCGCCCACCTGCCGTCAGCGACCGCGTCCAGTGCCGCGTGCAGCTGCTCCTCGGTGGCGCCGCATTCGCCCACGGCTGTCAGCTGTACCGGGCCGTCGGCAGCAGTACGTACCGTGACCCCGCCGCCGGATCGTACGGCCGTGCCGGGTCCGTTTCCGGCCATCCACATCACCTCGAACGTGCTGTTCATCGCGCACTCCTTTCCGGGCACGGGCCGGGGCCCAAGCTGTGTGTGCCCGGGCCCCGGAGGTGACGATCGATGTGTCGGAAGAGGCCGGGATCAGGTGGTCTCGGCCTCCCAGTACTGCGAGCCGTCGGCATTGTTGAAGTTCTTGTCGCCGAGGGTGAGCTCGTCCACGTCGTGCTCGCTGATCTGCGGGGCGAACCCGCTGATGGGCTGCGCGTTCATCAGTTCCTCCCCTTCAGGACGGAGGTCCCGCCGCCTGGTTGTCCGGGCGGCTTGTGAGGAAGTGAACCGCGAAAGCCGCTGCCTGAAACGCAGCACCGTTGCGACCCCGCAGCACCGTTGCGGGAAGGTTCAGACCCTGCCGCCGACCGGCAGGCCGAGGAGCGCTTCCACCTGCGCAATCGTCGCCGCCGAAGTGGTGGCGAGGACGGTGGCCATACCGAGTTTTTCCGCCGGGGGAAGGTTGCGGGCGGTGTCGTCGACGAACACGCACTCCCGAGCCGGCAGGCCCATGAGGTCGAGCATGATCGTGTAGATTTCCGCGTCCGGCTTGCGCATCCGGTATTTCTCGGAGATCAGCACCGCGTCATACAACGTCTCCAGGTCGTACCCGTCGTACGGGTCGCACGGCGCGCTGCCGAGGCTGTTGGAGAGAATGCCGACCTTCACCCCGGCCCGGCGCGCGGACTGTGCCGCCCGGATCATCCGCGGCTCGGGGTGCAGGTCCCTCAGCACCCGGCCCAACAGGTTCTCCGCGTCAGCCAGGCCGAGGAGGGCACCCATGGCGGTGTTCCACTCGGCCTGGGTGATCTTCCCGCGCTCCAGGTCCGCGTACAGGGCTTTGCCCGCCGGGTCGACGGCGAACGCGTGAAGGAAGGCGTCCTCCGGCAGCCCCTCGTGCCGGGCGAAGCTGCGGGCACAGTCCGGTACAGGGGTGGTCAGGACGCCGCCGAAGTCGAGGATCAGGCCAAGCCGCGGCACGCGTTCTCCATACTGTGGCGGACATCGGTCAGGTGCTCGGTCAGCGAACGCGTCCCGGGCAGGCGCAGCGGGCGGAGACGCGCGTGCACGGCGGTGATGCGGCGCAGCGTCTCGTCGTGGTGGACCTGCTCCAGCAGCGCGAGGGAGGCATGGGCGTCGTCGATGGCCGCCTCGGGGCGCCCGGCGGTGGCGTAGGCATCGGCACGGTCGGCGTGCGCGGTGGCCCGGTGGCGGCGCATCGACGGATCGAGGTGGTCGAGGGCGGCGTCGAGACGGGCGAGTGCGGTCTCGTGCTTGCCCAGGCGGACCAGGTCGCCGCCTTCATAGGCGTCGAGTTTGGCCGCGTCGAACCAGCCGATGCCGTGCCACTGGTCATCATCCGTCGGGGACTTGATGTGCTCGCGGGCGTCGTCGATGAACTCCCGGCAGCCCTTCTCGTCGCCGAGGGAGGCGTGCATCTCGGAGGCCACCGCAGCGCACCAGGCCCGCATCCGGGCCGATCCGGCCTTGGCGTGATCGACGGCGGCGAGCACGCAGTCCGTGCCGCCCTCCCGGTCGCCCTCGTACGCGGTCTGGAACGCTCGCCCGGCCCACAGCAGCGCGAAGAGGTCCTGGTCGCCGGACGCCTTCGCGAGCTGAAGGCCCGTTGCGACGTATGCCTTGCCGTCCTCGCGGGCGCCGAGGTCGAGGAACGCGACGGCGCCTGCTAGAGCGGCCATCTGCCCCATCTGTGACAACAGCCCCTTGCGTACCTTGTCGGCTTGCCGCTCGGGCTGGAGCGATGCGAGGAGCTGGAGATGCGACCGGGCGGCGTTCAGCAGTGCCGGCGCGGGCATCTGCTGGTAGCCGCGCCGGTAGGCGGCGCTCACCACCCCCAGCTGCTGCACCGTCGCAGCGTCCACCGCCGTGGTGTGCGCCGCATACGCGATGCGTCCCGGCTCAACGGACGCGAGCATCCCGGCCAGCGGGGCGACGGCGGCCCCGAGCATGAACTTCCGCCTCTCCACACCAGCCAACTGTTCCATCTCCTGCCCGGTACGGACATCGGTTTGAGGCCATCGCTTATCGAGCGCGAGTATGAACACGGGGTCCATCCCCAACACCCCGGCCACGACTTCGGCAGTCGAAAGACTGTCCAGGGCGAGGACACCTCGCTCGACCTGCCCCATCCACGACTCCGACTTGCCGAGGCGATGGGCCAGGTCACGTTGCGACATCCCCTTCCGCCTGCGCCCCTTGCCCATCCTGATACCGACGACCTTGTCGATCTCGCCCATGGCGGTCCCCTCCTGGGGGATCGGGTGGATGCGTCAGCCTTGCGGTGGAGCGTCCGGAACGGTAGCGGGGTCCAGCACGGCGGGTGCAGGTGGTACGCGCCCCGAGGACCCGCGCTGCGTGTCGCGGCGCGTGGCCGCATGCTGAGGGGGGCGGCCGGTGACGAGCGAGGAGGCGGACGTGGAGCACGAGATGCGCGCGGAGTACGGGGAGGGCGTCGCCCCCGGGCAGGCGGACGCCCCGGTCAAGCTGTGGCACATGGTGCGGCTGGACGGCACCGAGGCGATGTGCGGGCTCGACCTGGCCCCCGGGTCGGCCACCCAGTCCGCCGACGCCTGGGGCACCCCGCAGGGCGAGCCCTTCTGTCACTCGTGTGGCGCGCTGTACCTGCGTGAGGTGCCCTGACGGGAGCCGCCGGTCAGGGCCCGTAGCCGGGGTGCATCCGGGCGTAGTGCCGCTTCTCCGTGGTGAGGTACTTGGCGAGCGCCGCCGAGTCACCCCGCCGTACGGCGGTCCCCATGGCCCGGCGCAGCAGCGCGCATACGCCGCACGGGTTGCCGTCGCGGTCCGTCGGCATGGCCGGTGGGCCGCCTGTGTGAGGCAGCGGGATCACGCGATCACCCCCGCGCCGTCACCCGGCTCGGCGAGGGCCAGTCCGAGCAGCGCCTGACACGTACGGGCGAGCTCCTGGGCGTACACGGCCCGCGCGGCGACCTCGGCTCCGGGCCCCGGCGGCGAGTCGAGCTTCGCGCGTACCCCGTCGAGGATCACCCCCACGATCTTGTCCTGCCCGTGCTCCTCCCAGTCCTTCGCCGCCACCTCGGCCATGAGCCGTACGAGATGCCAGCCCAGGGCGGCGACGAGGCGGTCGAGGTCGTCGCCCGACGGCGTACGGTCCAGGGTGCGGCGGATCACGGCGTTGAGGGTCGGACGACGCGCCAGCGGCGGCAGTGAAGGCATGGCGGTACCAGGGCAAACGGGCATGGGTCAGCTCCGTGGGAACAGGGGTACGGCGGATCGCTGCGCGGTGTGAAAAACGGCGAGCCGTCGCGGTACATGGGCGTGCCCGCTTCAGGGCATCGGCACAGGGGAAACGCATGCCGATGCCCTCCGGGCGAGCGCTTTCGAGGGGTTCCAGTATTTCGGCAGCTCAGACCCGATGGCCAGCCATGTGCTATTCAGGTCTGGGCGGCGAAATTTGCTGTCGGGCAAATACGGAGGGGAGCGTCAACTATGGGGTCGTCTGGTGGAGTTGGCCCAGCGGGGTCACTGCAGGAGCTGTTCGGACGCAGGCTCAGGCGGCTGCGCGAGCGACACGGCCTGACACAGACTGAGCTCGGACGAAAGGTGCCGATCTCTCAGGGGCGGATTGCTCAGTTCGAGAACGCAAAGGAGCTGCCGACGGCGGATGTGGTCCGGCGCTTGGATGCGGTCCTCGACGCGGACGGGGAACTGGTCGATATCTGGGGGATGGCTGGACGAGGGGTGTACTGGTCTCTGGCCGACACCTTCCGGGAGGCAGAGGAAAAAGCCATCCGCCTCTACCACTTCGCCAACATGATCCCGGGCATCGTCCAGACCGAGGACTACGCGCGCGCCATCATCACGGAGTGGTACGAACTCCTCGGCGGCATCGATATCGAGGAGAGCGTGAAGGCGCGAATGGATCGGCAGTCGCTACTTGAAAAGCCAAATCCGCCATGGCTGTGGTGCGTAGTGGACGAGGCCGCCCTGCACCGCGTGGTCGGCAGCCGTGCAGTCATGCGAACCCAGTTGCTGCGCATGCTGGACTTGGGCACACGCCCCCGCATCACATTTCAAGTGCTCCCGTTCCAGCAGGCCATCCCGGGAGGATTTGCCTCAACCATTGTTGCTCTGATGGCCATGCCAGATGGGCGTCAACTTGCCTACCAGGAAGCCGGATTGCACTGCGGCTTTGCCGCCAACCCCGAAGAGGTTTCCTCCTACATTGCCTTCTACGATCACGCGAGGGCCCGAGCCTTGCCACCCGCCGAATCTGCCGACTTGATCCGCACGCTCATCGAGGAGCAATACAGTGACAACGCACAGCTCTGATCTGACAGCCATGGCCTGGCGCAAAAGCACGTACAGCCAGGGGAAAATCGACTGCGTCGAGATGTCCGACGACCTCCCCGGCGCCACCCCCGTCCGCGACAGCAAAGCGCCCAACGGGCGCGAGCTCGCGTTCCCGGCACCGTCCTGGTCCGCGTTCGTGGCCCACGTCACCTGAGGGCTGACGTATCCGGTCTGCCGCGTGTACGTTTCTGGGCGTTCAAGCCGCGCTGCTGGACCGGAGGGCTCACCTTGGAAAGAGCGGACCGCAACTCAGTCAATCGCCGCGCGCTTCTCGCGACCGTCGGCGCGATGGCGGTAGGCAGCGCGTTGCCCGCCGCGGCCGCCGCCGCGGGTGGGCCGGAGGCGACGCCGTTCGGGCCGGTGACGGTCCGCCCGGACGACCGCCGGTACACCAGCCTGCTGCGCGGCAACAACTTCCGTTTCGTGGGCAGCCCGGACGAGATCCGGGTGGCCGGGTCGACCGGTCAGGTGGTGCGGGCGGTGTCGGACGCGGTGCGCTCCGGGCGCCGGGTCGCGGTACGCAGCGGCGGCCACTGCTTCGAGAATTTCACCGCCGACCCGGCGGTACGTGTGCTGGTGGATCTGTCGCCCATGGACGCGGTCGGCTACGACGCCGGGCACCGCGCGTTCACCATCCAGCCGGGGGCGACGCTCGGCCAGGTCTACCGGGAGCTGTTCAAGGGCTGGGGTGTGACGGTCCCGGCGGGCGGCTGTCCGGAGGTGGGTGCGGGCGGACACTTCGTCGGCGGCGGGTACGGGCCGCTCTCCCGCCGGTACGGCTCGGTCGTGGACCACCTGTACGGCGTGGAGGTGGTGGTCGTCGACCGCGACGGCACCGCCCGCGCGGTGGTGGCCACCCGCGAGCCCGGCGACCCGCACCGCGACCTGTGGTGGGCGCACACCGGCGGTGGCGGCGGCAACTTCGGCGTTGTCACGCGCTACTTGCTGCGTTCACCCGGTACCACCGGCACCGACCCGTCCCGCCTGTTGCCGCCCTCGCCCAGTGAGGCACTGATGTGTCTGGTCCGCTGGGACTGGGACCGGAAGATGACCGAGCAGGCGTTCACCACGCTGCTGCGCAACTTCGGGGCCTGGCACGAACGCAACAGCGCGCCCGGCTCGCCGGCCACCGGCCTGTACGCGGTCCTCATAGCGTCGCGCCAGGGCCCCGGGGGCATCTCGATGGTCGTACAGGCCGATGCGGGCATCCCGAACGTCCACGGCCTGGTGGACGACCTCGTCTCCGCCGTGACCGCGGGCGTCGGCGTCGAGCCGGTCCGCAACGCCCAGTGGACGATGTCCTGGCTGCACCGGATGACCTGGCCGGGCACCGGCGAGCCCGGCGACGTGATCACCCGCCGCTACAAGAACAAGGCCGCCTATCTGCGCCGCTCGTACACCGACGCCCAACTGTCCGTCATCTACCGCTGTTTGACCGACTCGACCAGCCCCTCGGCCAGTGGCGTGCTGCTCGTCGGCTACGGGGGCCAGGTCGGTGCGGTGCGGCCACAGGACACGGCGATCGCCCAGCGTGATGCGGTCATGAAGGCGGTGTTCTACGCGACCTGGGAGCACGAGGCGGACGATGCGGCCGGCCTGTCCTGGATCCGGGCCTTCTACCGTGACGTGTACGCCGACACCGGTGGTGTGCCCGTACCCGGCGAGGTCAGTGACGGCTCCTACATCAACTACGCGGACGCCGACCTCGCCGACCCGGCGTGGAACACCTCCCACGTTCCGTGGCACACGCTCTACTACAAGGACAACTACCGGCGGCTTCAGCAGGTGAAGGCCCGCTGGGACCCGCGGAACGTGTTCCGCCACGCGCTGGCGATCGAGCCGCGCGCCTGACGACGTGACGGTCGCGACGGCCCTCGCGGCCCGCACCGCGAAGAAGAGCGTCAGGCGCCAGGTCATGTAGCCGCGTTGATCGAACGTCTATTTCCGACTGTTCTACTTGCTGGCACTGACCCCTTCGAGACCCTGGAGGACCATAGTGATCAAGCGTGTGGGAGTCGGCGTAGCGGCGGCTGCGCTGTTCAGCCTCGGTGCCGGTGTGGCGCCGGCCGATACGGCCGAGGGCGGCACCGCACGCCCGGCCGGAGACGGGACATACGTCCCCGGTGCTGTCCCGGCTGTGCGGGGTCCCTCGGTTCCCCCCGTTTACCAGAGCGCCTGGATCAACCACGAGGAGCACCGCGTACTGACGGTTGGTTCGTCGGGTTCAGCCCCGCGCACCGCGGTGGAGGCCGCAGGCCCGGTGACCCCCGAGGCCTGCACCTCCACCCCCATGGGCTGTATATGACAGGGTGCGGTGACCGGGATGGTCCGCCGTGATCGGAAGGCGGCCCGCGGGACGAGCGCACGCGCAACGGCTGGTATTACTGGAGCATGCAGGAAGAGACGGCACGCTCCGCGATCGACACGTTCATCTCCGCGTTCAACGCCTCGGACGACAGCTATGTGACTGCCCTGCTCTCCCAGGCCCTGACCTCGGACGTGGTCTTCTGGGGGCCGCTGGGTCGCATCGAAGGAATCGCGGCGGTCGAGCGGTTCGTGCTGGACATCCGGCGCCACCCGGCGGGGACCGGCACGATGGTGCGCTGCTCAGCGGTGGACATGCCGGACGAGTGGGCCCGGTACCAGTGGGTCTTCACCACGCCGGATGGAGGCCCCCGCCTGGCGGGAACGGACGTCGTCCATCTGCGGCGGGGCCTCATCGACCAGGTCATCGTCTTCGCGGGGGAGATCGAGCCGTCCGCCTCCTGAGTCGTCCTTCTGTCGCTGACGGTCTCTCAGGCGCCGCAGACGGCGACCAGCTCGGCCGCCTCCTCCGTGATCGACCGGGCGAGCAGGTCCAGGTCCGGCACGGCGACCGCGTCGGCGAGGAGGCCGAAGAAGACGTGGTTCTCGTACGTGGTGATGCCCACCGCGAGGGACTGGCCGGGCGCGAGGGGGGCGAGCGGGTACGCCTCGCGGACGCGGCTGTTCGCGAGCGTGAGGCCGTGCGCGCCGCGCAGCGGGACGCTGGAGACGAGCAGGTCGTAGAAGAGACGGCCCGAGCGGGCGATGAGGCCGCCGCCGAAGCGGTGGCCGAGGGGCGGGATGAAGTCGGCGAGCAGCGCGACGGCGCCCGCGCCACCGGCGGGCCCGGCCTGCTTGTTGCGTTGCATGGCCTCGCGTACCGCGCGCAGGCGGGCGCGAGGTTCGGCCTCGTCGACGGGAAGCCGGGTGAGGTAGCCGGAGAGCCGGTTGCCGGAGGCGGTCGGGTCGCTCGGGTCGCGCAGCGAGACGGGGACGAGGGCGCGGGGGCGTACGCCGTCGCTGCCGTCGCCGCGCTTGTCGAGCCAGCGCCGCATGCCGCCCGCGACGACGGCGAGGAGGACATCGTTCGCCGTACCGCCCGTGGCCTCGCGGATCCGGTTCACGTCGTGCAGGCCGACGACCGCGCCTTCCGCCCGGCGGGCGCCGGTGGCGCGGGAGACGAGGGCGGGGGAGGAGTTCACGTCCAGTGCCGCGCCGACCATGGCGGAGGCGATGGAAAGCCCCCGTCCGGCGTCGGTGACGGCCCCGCGCACCAGGCCGGGCAGCTCACGCAGACCGGGCAGGCGCAGCAGGCCGGAGTCGTTCTTCCGCGGCCGGGGCGCGTCGGCCGGACCATCCGATGATGCCCCGTCGAAGAGCCGCAGGACGTACGACGCAGCGCGCAATCCGTCCGCGTGGGCGTGGTGGAACGTGAACAGGACGGCGAAGGATGCCCCGTCCGCGCCGGGCAGCACATGTGCCGCCCACGGCGGCCGCTCCCGGTCCAGCGGCTGCTGCATCAGGATCCCGGCGGCTGTGAGGAAGTCCCGTACGGGCGTGGTGAGATGCACGTGGTCCAGCGGATCGAACCCGGGGGCGACCGCACGGGCCGCGCCGCCGACGGAGAACAGGACGGAGCGTATGCGGGTGTTCAGGCCCGGCGTACGGGCCGCCCGGGCGGCGATCAGCCCGGCGGCACGCTGTGCCGCGTCCGGGGTGTCGGCGTCGAAGACGAAGAGCCCACCCATGTGCAGGGGATGACCGGCGGACTCGATGTTCCAGAAGGCGAGGTCGAGCGGGGAGAGCGGTTCGGGGA
>NZ_JAINFC010000639.1 GCF_020740835.1 Streptomyces sp. UNOC14_S4 | reverse complement strand
ATCTCGGGGAGGGGCTGGGGATCGATACGTCCTTGCGGGAGCGCTTGCGGGAACGGCTCACGGCCTGAGCCGCGTCACCGCCGGGGCTGCGCCGCCTCCGGGCCCCGGCGCCTACTGGGGTAGCCCCGGGCGCCTACTGGGGTGCCTCTTGCGCTTGGCGCGCGGCCGAAGGTAGCTCGTGGCTGGTCGCGCAGTTCCCCGCGCCCCTTACGGGGCTGCGCGGCGGAGCCGCACATGGACACTGTCCCGCGCCCCTTTGGGGCGCGGGACACCGCTCAGCGATTCGCCACCGCCTGTTTCACCAGCGTGCGGCCGAAGTCCCACATGAGGCCGCCGCCTCCGTGGGCCTCGTCCATGACCTCGGTGAAGGCGGTCACGAAGCGGTCCACCTCGGGTTCGCCGATGGTCAGGGGCGGGATGAGCTTGATGACCTCCAGGTGGTCGCCCGAGACCTGGGTGAGGATGCGGTGCTTCTGGAGCAGCGGTACCACGACCATCTGGGCGAACAGGCCCTTGCGGGCGGCCTGGAGCATGGCCCAGCGGCTGCGCAGGCCCAGGGACTTCGGTTTGCCGAACTCGATGCCGATCATCAGGCCGCGCCCGCGGACGTCGTGCAGCAGCTCGTACTTGTCGACGAGGGCGGCCAGCCGGGAGCGCAGCAGCTCGCCCGTGTGCCGGGCGTTGGCCACGATCCGCTCGTCCTCCATGACGGAGAGGACGGCGAGACCCGCCGCCATGGCCTGGGCGTTGGAGCCGAAGCTCGCGGAGTGCACGAGCACCCGGTCCATGGAGGAATAGACCTTTTTGAAGATCCAGTCCTTGCCGAGGGTCGCGCCGACGGGCACGTAACCGCCGGACAGCGCCTTGGCCACGCACACCAGGTCCGGCTCGACGCCGGGCTCGTGCTGGAACGCGTAGAAGTCGCCGGTGCGGCCGATGCCGGTCTGCACCTCGTCGGCGATGAGCAGGGCCTTGTGACGGTGCAACAGCTCCTGCGCCCGGCGCAGGAAGCCGGGCGGGGCCTCGTGGACGCCCTTGCCCTGGATGGGCTCGACCACGAACGCCGCCACGTCCCCGCGGCGCAGCTCGCGTTCCAGGGCGTCGAGGTCGCCGAGCGGGATCGCGGTGTCGGGCAACAGCGGGGCGAAGCCGTCGCGGAAACCGTCCTCGCCGTTGACCGACAGCGATCCGGTCGTCAGGCCGTGGAAGGCGTGGGCGCAGTAGAGGACGCGTGGCTTGCCGGTCGCGTAGCGGGCGAACTTCAGTGCCGTCTCCACGGCCTCGGTGCCGCTGTTGCCGAAGAACACCCGGTCCAGATAGGGGGTGTACGACAGCAGTTTCTCGGCGAGGAGGCCCGGCAGCGGCTGGCAGTCGAAGCGGGTGAGGTCGGCGAGGGAGGCGTCGAGGACGTCGTGCAGGGCCTTGCGCACCACGGGGTGGTGGCGGCCGAGGCCCATCACCCCGAAGCCCGCGAGCATGTCGAGGTAGTCCTGCCCGTCGGCGTCCCAGAAGTACGCCCCTTCGGCCCGCTCGTAGACCTTGTCGAAGCCGATGGTGTGGAGCATGCGGGGCAGCTGGTGGTTGAGGTGGCGGGAGTGCAGCTCGTAGCGCTCGCCGCCGCGCTCGGCGAGGAGCCGGGCGAGGTCGAAGCCTTTGGCGGCGGCGTCGGCGGCGGTGCCGGTGTCGGTGCCGTCGGATGTCATGCGTCGTTCTCCTTACAGGCCTTACGGGCCGCTTCCGCTTCACCTGCCCGGGTGCGGGCCAGGGCGGCGCTGATGCGGCCGGCGATCTCGGCGGGGGTGAGCCCCAGGTCCGCCAGCACCTCGCTGCGCTTGGCGTGCGCGAGGAACTGCTCGGGGATGCCGAACGTACGGATCGGCACGTCGACCTCGGCGTCGCGCAGGGCCTGCGCGACGGCCCAGCCGACGCCGCCGGTGCGGCTGTTGTCCTCGACGACGGCGACGATCCGGTGCCGTGCGGCGAGAGCGGGCAGCGCTTCGTCCACGGGCTTGACCCAGCGCGGGTCGACGACGGTGCAGGGGGTGCCGCGCGCGGTGAGCAGTTCGGCGGCCTGGAGGCAGACCCGGGTCATGGCGCCGACCGCGACGAGGAGCACCTCCGCGTCACCGGTCTCGTCCGGGCGGGCGAGCACGTCCATGCCGCCGATCCGGTCGAGCGCGGGTACGGGCTCGCCCACCGTCTCCTTGGGGAAGCGGATGACGGTCGGCGCGTCCTCCACGTCCACGGCCTCGCGCAGCTGGGCGCGGAGCTGGTCGGCGTCGCGCGGGGCGGCGATCCGCAGGCCGGGCACGACCTGGAGGATCGACATGTCCCACATGCCGTTGTGCGAGGGGCCGTCGGTGCCCGTCACCCCGGCCCGGTCCAGGACGAACGTCACGCCGCACTTGTGCAGCGCCACGTCCATCAGCACCTGGTCGAACGCACGGTTGAGGAACGTCGCGTACACCGCGAACACCGGGTGCAGCCCGCCCGTCGCCAGACCGGCCGCGGATGTCGCCGCGTGCTGCTCGGCGATCCCGACGTCCCAGACGCGGTCCGGGTAGGCGTCGGCGAACCGGGTGAGGCCCACGGGGTGCAGCATGGCCGCGGTGATCGCGACCACGTCCGGCCGTTCCGCGCCGATGCGCACCATCTCGTCGCCGAAGACGGAGGTCCAGGACTGGCCGCCGGCCGGGGCCAGGGGCTCGCTGGTGAGCGGGTTGATCACCCCCACGGTGTGGAAGCGGTCCGCCTCGTCCTCCAGGGCGGGCTGGTAGCCGCGGCCCTTCTCGGTCCTGACGTGGACGAGGACGGGCCCGTGGAAGCGCTTGGCCCGGCGCAGCGCCGACTCGACGGCGCCGACGTCGTGCCCGTCTATCGGCCCGAGGTACTTCAGGCCCAGGTCCTCGAACATGCCCTGCGGCGCGAAGGCGTCCTTGAAGCCCTTCTTCGCGCCGTGCAGCGATTCGTAGAGCGGCCTGCCGAGCACCGGGAGGCCCTGGACGGCGCCCTTGCCCCAGGAGAGGAAGCGCTCGTAGCCGTCGGTGGTGCGCAGGGTGGCGAGGTGGTCGGCGATGCCGCCGATGGTGGGCGCGTAGCTGCGCTCGTTGTCGTTGACGACGATGATCAGCGGCCGGTCCTTGGCGGCGGCTATGTTGTTGAGCGCCTCCCACGCCATGCCCCCGGTGAGGGCGCCGTCCCCGATGACGGCGACGACGTGCCGGTTCCAGCGCCCGAGCACCTGGTTGGCCTTGGCGAGGCCGTCGGCCCAGCCGAGCACGGTGGAGGCGTGGCTGTTCTCGATGACGTCGTGCTCGGACTCCTCGCGGGACGGGTAGCCGGACAGGCCGCCCTTGCCGCGCAGCTTGGAGAAGTCCTGGCGGCCGGTGAGCAGCTTGTGGACGTACGACTGGTGGCCGGTGTCCCACAGGATGCGGTCGGACGGTGAGTCGAAGGCACGGTGCAGGGCGATGGAGAGTTCCACCACTCCGAGATTGGGGCCCAGGTGGCCGCCGGTCCTGGCCACGGCGTGCACCAGGAAGTGGCGGATCTCCTCGGCGAGTTCGGTCAGCTCCTCGCCGTCCAGCGTCTTCAGGTCGCGCGGACCGCGAATGTTCTCCAGCAACGACATGCGCGCCCCCTCCTTGGGTCTTACGGCCTCGGCCGGGCTGCCGTCCCGGCCCCTTCTCGCTGTTCCCCCGCGTTCCCCCGCGT
>NZ_JAINFC010000638.1 GCF_020740835.1 Streptomyces sp. UNOC14_S4 | reverse complement strand
ACGCGGGGTAACCGGCCCACAGGACGAGGCCCGCGGTCGCGGCCGTCCCGCCGAGCAGCAGCGTCCAGCCCGTCGTACGGCCGCGCAGCTCGCCGCGGGCCCAGGCCGCGCCCAGGCAGTACGGGACGAGCCAGCCCGCCGCCACGTTGATCCAGCCGGGCCAGGCGGGTCCGTCGAGGCCGAAGCGGATCAGGTCGACGTGCAGGACGACGGCGAGCGGCCACAGCGGATGCAGCCGGGCGACCAGCGGCGTCGCCGCCGTGAGCACGGCGAAGACCAGCAGGAACCACAGCGGCGACAGGACCAGCGTGAGCAGCGTCCGTACGGTGTCCGGGCCCGCTCCCGCGATCAGCATGCCGCCCGCGATCACGGCCCACAGGGTCAGCACGGCGGCGACGGGCCGGAACAGCCGGGCCAGCCGGGCGCCGAGCCAGGCCCGGTACGCCGTCCCGCGGCCGCGGGCGGAGGCGTATCCGCGCGCCGCGACCCGGCCGCCGACGAAGAAGAAGACGGCGAGCGTCTGGAACAGCCAGGAGACCGGGGCCAGCGCGGGCAGGTGCTGGATCGGGCTGGCGCCGTGCAGCGTGTGGTCGTCGGCGACGAGCGCGGTCACCAGCCAGTGGCCGAGCACCACACCGAGGATCGCGAACGCGCGCAGGGCGTCGACGGCCCGGTCCCTGCCGGGCGGGGTGGCGGAGTCGATCCGCAGGGCGAGGTCACGCAGCGCCATGGGGGTGTCCTTCCGTACCGGATGCCGGTCGTGCATCCGGTACGGAAGCTACGGAGCGACCCGCGTGGTCGGCGTCCCGCCGGGGAGCTCATTTCGGCGTAGCTCCCCAGTACTACGGGTAGGGGGGGCGCACTGCCCGTTCCGCCCCGTACGGAAACGGGGAGTGAATGCCCGGACCCTACAAAGTCCCGACTCCACACTCGAACGATCACAGCATCCAAAAACCCACCCCCACCTTGGCAGAGTGGCGAGCGAAGCAGACACTCCCCTGCGGCTCAGCGGCGCGGGGAGTTGTACGTCTACGACAATTTGGGGGTTCACTCATGGGGACCGACGGCAAGGACGTGGTGGTCACGGGCCTCGGGGCCACGACGCCGCTCGGCGGGGACGTCGCCTCGACGTGGTCGGCGCTGCTGGCCGGGGAGTCGGGGATCGGCGCGATCGAGGAGGAGTGGGCCCGGGCGCTGCCGACGCGGATCGCGGGCAGGCTCAAGGTGGAGCCGGGCGAGGTGCTGGACCGGGTGCAGGCCCGCCGCATGGACCGCTGCGAGCAGATCGCGCTCGTGGCCGCGCGGGAGGCGTGGGCGGACGCGGGGGCGCCCGAGGTCGAGCCGGAGCGGCTGGCCGTGGTGATCGGCACGGGCACCGGGGGCGCCCTGACCCTGCTGGGGCAGGACGACGTCCTGGAGACCTCCGGTGTGCGGCGGGTCTCACCGCACACCGTGCCGATGCTCATGGCGAACGGCCCGGCGGCCTGGGTCAGCATCGAGCTGGGGGCCCGCGGCGGCGCCCACACTCCGGTGAGCGCCTGCGCCTCGGGGGCCGAGGCCATCGCCATGGGCCTGGACCTGATCCGGCTCGGCCGGGCCGACGTGGTGGTCGCGGGCGGTACGGAGGCGTGCATCGCGCCGCTGCCGCTGGCGGGCTTCGCCCAGGCCAAGGCGCATTCGACGCGCAACGACGAGCCCGAGCTGGCGTCGCGGCCGTTCGACACCGGCCGGGACGGGTTCGTGATCGGCGAGGGCGCCGTGGTGGTCGTCCTGGAGCGCGCGGGGTTCGCGGCCGCGCGGGCGGCCCGGCGGCATGCGCGGCTGGCCGGGGCGGGCGTCACGTCGGACGCGTTCCACATCACTGCCGCGCACCCCGAGGGGCAGGTCCGCGCGATGCGGCGGGCCCTGGCCGAGGCGGGGCTGGCCCCGCGGGACATCCGGCACGTGCACGCCCACGCGACGTCCACGCCCAAGGGCGACCTGGTCGAGGCGGAGTCGGTCACGGAGGCCGTCGGCACGCACGCGGCCGTGACGGCGACGAAATCGATGACCGGCCACCTCTTCGGGGCCGCCGGTGCCATGGGCGCCCTGGCCACGATCCTCGCCGTCCGCGAAGGCGTGATCCCCGCGACCCGGAACCTGGAGAACCTCGACCCGGCGGTGAAGCTGGACGTCGTCGCGGGCGGTCCGCGCCACGGGGCGGTGCCGGCGGCCCTGACGAACTCCTTCGGGTTCGGCGGGCACAACGCGTCACTGGTCTTCACGGCCCCGTAGCGGAGCCGTTGCTACCAGCCCGCGCCCGCGGGCTGCTTCGTGGTGACGTTGATCCGGTTGAAGAGGTTGGTCAGGCCGATCCAGAGGACCAGCCCGGAGAGCTGCCGCTCGTCGAAGTGCTCGGCCGCCTCGTTCCAGACGTCGTCCGGCACCGGGTCCGGGCGGTCACTGAGCCGCGTCACGCACTCGGCGAGGGCGAGCGCGGCACGCTCGGCGTCGGTGAAGTAGGGGGCCTCCCGCCAGGCGGCCACGGCGTGCAGCCGCTCGTCGGTCTCGCCCGCCTTCTTGGCGCTCTTCACGCCCCCGTCGACGCAGTAGGCACAACCGTTGATCTGGCTGGCACGCAGGTGCACGAGCTCCAGGGTCGACTCGGGCACGCCGCCCTTCTTCGCGGCCTTCAGCACGCTCAGCACGGCGGGCAGGGCCTCGGGGATGACCGTGGCGGGGTTGGGGATACGCGCTTCCATCAGATGCTCCTCACTCGGCGACCCCCGGCGATCAAGGTGTCACACCGGCGGGGTTTCATTCGTCATTGCATTGACGAATCACGACGAGGGAATGTGACCGGATGGACGAGAAGGACCTGCTGGCGGAGCGTTTCGAGGCGTACCGCCCCCACCTGCGGGCAGTGGGCTACCGCATGCTCGGCTCACTGAGCGAGGCCGACGACGCCGTGCAGGAGGCGTGGCTGCGGCTCAGCCGCTCCGACGCGGAGGACATCGGGAACCTGGGCGGCTGGCTGACCACCGTCGTCGGGCGGGTCTGCCTGGACATGCTGCGCTCGCGCGGCTCGCGCGGCGAGGAGCCGCTGGACACCGTCCAGGTGCCGGACCCGCTGGTGAGCGACGTGGACGGGGCCGACCCCGAGCAGCAGGCGCTGGTCGCGGACTCGGTCGGGCTGGCCCTGCTCGTGGTGCTGGAGACGCTGGCGCCCGCCGAGCGGCTGGCGTTCGTGCTGCACGACATGTTCGGCGTGCCGTTCGACCAGATCGCGCCGATGGTGGGGCGCACCCCGGCCGCGGCGCGGCAGCTGGCCAGCCGGGCGCGGCGGCGGGTGCGGGCCGGGGCGCCCGCGCCCGATCCGGACCTCGCCCGGCAGCGTCAGGTCGTGGACGCCTTCCTCACCGCCTCGCGCGGCGGCGACTTCGACGCGCTCGTCGCACTCCTCGACCCCGAGGTGCTCCTCCGCGCCGACACGGGCCAGGGCGCGACGCGGGAGGTACGCGGCCCGGCCGCCGTGGCGAACCAGGCCCTGCTCTTCCGCGCCGTCGCCCGCTTCGCGCGTCCCGTACTCGTCAACGGCACCGTCGGCATCCTCACGGCCCCGGACGGGGAGGCGGTGGCGATCATGGGCCTCACGATCGTGGAGGGCCGCATCCGCACCATCGAGATCCTGGCGGACCCGGCTCGGCTCCAGGCGCTTGGGCTGCGTACCTGAGCGGGTGCGGG
>NZ_JAINFC010000637.1 GCF_020740835.1 Streptomyces sp. UNOC14_S4 | reverse complement strand
CCCAGATACAGCTCCAGATGATGTCCCAGCTCTCGCAGCTGCTCGCCCTGCAGACCGCGGCCGCGACCACGGGAATCGGCGTCGGTGTGGGTATGGGCATGGGCGCGGGCGTCAACGGCACGGTGGCCAAGTGACCGGGCTCGACGCCGCCTCCGCGGCCCTCGACCAGGACCTGGCCGCCATGGCCGCGCTCTCGCAGCGCATCGCGGAACAGCTCGGCGCCCCCGCGCAGCCGCAGCGGCCCGAGCCGTCGGAACAGCCCGCCCAGCCGGAACAGCCCGCCCAGCCGGAACAGTCCGCGCCGTCGGAACAGTCCGCCCAGCCGCGGATGCACGGTCCCCGCGTGACCGTGCCGCGCACGGCCGGGATGGTCCAGGGCGCCTCGCCCCGCTCCCAGCAGGAGCACCTCGCCGACCTCGTACGCCGCTACACCGCCCGTACCCCCACCTCCAAGGAGATCGCCCAGCGCCACCGCCGGGTGCTCGCCGACAGCCGGGCGGTCGTCGGCTTCCGCGGCCACACGAAGGAGATGCTGTACCCCATCGCCGGGCGGCGCGCGAGCGGGGCGCGGCTGGAGGACGTCGACGGCAACAGCTACGTCGACATCACCATGGGCTTCGGCGTGCTCCTCTTCGGCCACGAGCCGCAGTTCGTCACCGAGGCCGTCCGCGAGCACCTCTCGCGCGGCATCCAGCTCGGGCCCCGCGCGATCGAGACCGGCGAGTCCGCCGAACTGCTCGCCGAGCTGACCGGCATGGAGCGCGTCGCCTTCGCCAACTCGGGCACGGAGGCCAACTCCGCCGCGATCCGCCTCGCCCGCGCCGCCACCGGCCGCGACAAGATGGTCATCTTCAACGGCGCCTACCACGGGCACGCCGACCCCGTGCTCGGCCGCGCCGCCGGGCCGCAGGCCGACCGCGGCACCGTACCCGTCTCCAGCGGCATCCCGCACAGCGCCGTCGCCGAACTCCTCGTCCTCGACTACGGCGCCGAGGAGAGCCTGGAGACGATCGAGCGGCACGCCTCCGAGATCGCCGTGGTCGTCATCGAGCCCGTGCAGAGCCGCCACCCGGCGCTCCAGCCCGCCGGGTTCGTACGGAAGCTCCGCGAGCTGACGCGCCGCCATGGCATCGTGCTCATGTTCGACGAGATGCTGACGGGCTTCCGCCCCGCGCCGCGCGGCGCGCAGGAGCTCTACGGCGTGACGCCCGACCTCGCCACCTACGGGAAGCTGCTCGGCGGCGGCTTCCCGATCGGTGCCATCGCGGGCCGCGCCGACATCATGGACGGCGTCGACGGCGGCTACTGGTCCTACGGCGACGACAGCTACCCGCCCGCCGACACGACCTTCTTCGGCGGTACGTACATCCAGCACCCGGTGTCGATGGTCGCCGCGCGCGCCGTGCTCACCCACCTCAAGCAGCACAGCCCCGCCCTCCAGGAACGGCTCAACGCCCGCACGGCCGGGCTGGCCGCCGAGCTCAACGGCTTCTTCGAGGACGAGGAATTCCCGCTGCGGATGAGCCACTTCGGCTCGCAGTTCCGCTTCGAGCACCGCGCCGACATGGAGCTGCTCTACCACCACCTCATGCTGCGCGGCGTCCACGTCTGGGAGTGGCGCAACTTCTTCCTCTCCACGGCGCACTCGGACGACGACATCGCGCACATCGCCGAGGCGGTACGCGGCTCGCTGCGCGAGCTCCGGGGAGCGGGCTTCTTCCCGGGCGGTGCCGCCCGGAAGCGCCCGGCCGCGCCGCGGCCGACGGATGCCGTCAGCCCTGTGGTTCCGCTCGCGGTTCCGCCTGTGGCGGCTCCCGCCGGCCTCGTGGGCTCCGCTCCGGCCGTGGCCCCCGCCGCGCCGGAGGCACCCGCCGCCGCGCCCGCCATGCCGCTGAACGGTGCCGCACAGGCCGCGTTCCGCTCGCAGCCCGCGCAGGCGTCCGTACCCGCCGCCCCGGCAGAGCCCGCAGCGGCAGCCGCAGTACCCGTACCCGGGCCCGCCGCCCGCACGCGGCCCGCGGCGGCGGCCGCACCCCGTACGGCGCCCGACTTCAGCGTCTACTTCTTCGGGGACTACCCCCAGGACGCCGACACCCCCCGGCACGGCAAGTACGAACTCCTCATGGAGACCGCCCGCTTCGCCGACCGGAACGGGTTCCACGCGCTGTGGATGCCCGAGCGGCACTTCCACTCCTTCGGCGGGCTCTTCCCCAACCCCGCCGTGCTCGCCGCCGCCCTGTCCCGCGAGACCGAGCGGATCCGGCTGAACGCGGGCTCCGTCGCCCTGCCCCTGCACGACCCCATCCGGGTCGCCGAGGAGTGGTCGATGGTCGACAACCTCTCCGGCGGCCGCGTCGGCATCGGCGTGGCCAGCGGCTGGCACGCCCACGACTTCGTCTTCTTCCCCGACCGCTTCGGCCGTCACAAGGAAGTGATGTACGAGCAGCTGGAGCACGTCCGGCGGCTCTGGCGCGGCGAGGCGCTCACCCGGGTCACCGGGGACGGCGAGGCGGAGATCCGGCTCTTCCCCCGGCCGGTGCAGGACGCCCCGGCGATGTACACGGCGGTGGTCGGCAACCCCGCCTCGTACGAGCTCGCCGCCCGGCACGACCTCGGCATCGTCACCAACCTGATGACTCAGACTGTCGACCAGCTCCGGGACAACATCGCCCTCTACCGCCGCACCCGGGCCGCCCACGGGCTGGACCCGGACACCGGCCGGGTGGCCGTCCTGCTGCACACCTACCTCGCCGACGGACACGACGCGGCGCGGGCCGACGCCTACGCGCCCCTCTCGCGCTATATGCGCGCCTCTCTCTCGCTGTTCGGCGGCGTCGCCAACAGCCTCGGGCACAACATCGACCTGGCCGCCCTCAGCGAGGACGACCTGGACACGGTGTTCCGCCGCGCCTACGGCCGCTACTGCGACCAGCGCGCCCTCATCGGCACCGTCGACACGGTCTCGCCCGTGGTCGACGCGGTGACCGCGGCGGGCGCCGACGAGATCGTCGCGCTCGTGGACTTCGGCGTCGCCCCCGACGCCCTGCGCGCCTCCCTCACCCACCTCGACGCGCTGCGCCGCCATCATCAGGAGCCGTCCCGCGCGGCCGCCCCCGTCGCTTCCGAGCCCGCCCCGCTCTCGCCCGGCCAGCAGCGCATCTGGATCGAGGAGCAGCTGCTCCCCGGCCGTACCGCCTACAACGAGACCAAGGCCATCCGCCTCGACGGCCCGCTCGACGTGGCCGCCCTGCGCGCCGCGCTGCGTCACCTCGTGGCCCGCCACGAGGGGCTCCGCACCGTCTTCCGGGAGGTCGACGGCGAGCCCCGGCAGCTCGTCCTGCCCCCGGGCGAGCCGGACTTCGAGCTCGTCGAGGGCAAGGGCGACGGCGCCGTGGACGAAGTCCTCGCCGCCGAGAGCGCGCGCCGCTTCGACCTCGCCCACGGGCCCCTGTTCGTCACCCGGCTCGTACGGGAGGACGTGCGGGAGGATGCGCGGGAGGGCATTCGGGAGGGCGAGGAGCGGCACGTCCTCGTGCTCTCCCTGCACCACATCGTCGTCGACGCGGCCTCCGCCGCCGTCCTGGCCCGTGACCTGTCCGCCTTCTACCGCGCCGAACTCGACGGCGGCCCCACCGGCCTCCCCGTCCTCACCCGTGGCTACGCCGACCACGCCCGCGCGCAGCTCGCCGCGCTCGGCGGCCCCGGCGCGGCCGCGGACCTGGCCCACTGGCGTAC
>NZ_JAINFC010000636.1 GCF_020740835.1 Streptomyces sp. UNOC14_S4 | reverse complement strand
CGTCACCACCCTCCGAGCGGTAGAGGTGCGCGAACGGGTCGTCGTTCTCCGGCTTGCCCGTGCCGTTGTTCCCGGCCGTCATCCCCTGTCACTCCCAACCTGGTGCCCATCGACGCGCACGCATACGTGCATTGCACACGCGCGTACGCGTCCCGGCCCGCCGCTGCCGGGCCGGGGCGGCCCGGAGACGTCCACACGGTCCGGATGGCCAAAAATTCACGTGTTTCGCGGTCCGCGGCGCGGTGCCGCACCGGCGCAGCCTACCCCGAGAGGGTGACGCCACGCCCCCGCGCGGGACTCAGCCTGCCCGGCGGCCCGCTTTGGCCCGTGACCGTTTTTCGACGTACATCCGCTGGTCGGCCGAGCGCAGCACCTCGTCGGGCGTCATTCCGCAGCCCGCCCAGCCGATACCGAAGCTCGCGCCGACCCGTACGGCCCGGCCGTCGACTCTTATCGGCGGCACGATCGCGTTGCGCAGCCGGACCGCCAGGTCCTCCGCGTCGGCCTGGCCGAGGCCGTCGGCGAGGACCACGAACTCGTCCCCGCCGAGCCGCGCGACGGTGTCGCCCTCGCGCACTCCGCTGGTCAGCCGGCGGGCGACCTCGATGAGGACGGCGTCACCGGTGTGGTGCCCGAAGCGGTCGTTGATGGACTTGAAGCCGTCGAGGTCGCAGAAGAGCACGGCCAGGCCCTTGGCGCCGTCGTCCTCGGCGTCCTCGTCGGGCGCGACCGCGTGGACGTGGCCCGGGCAGGACGACGCGCCGCTGTGCTCCGCGCCGAACTCGCCGGTGGCCGTGTCCGGCGGGTAGTCGGAGCCGAAGTCGGAGCCGAACTCCGGCCCGTAGTCCGGCCCGAGGTCGGAGCCGAAGCCGTGGCCGTACGGCCCGTACCCCGCGCCCTCCACCTCGTCGAAGCCCTCCAGCGAGCCGTACGGGGGCACCGCGACCACCGCGTGCGCCTCGGCGCCCGCCGGGATGCCGCACAGCCTGCTGCTGAGGCGGGCGCGCAGCTCGGCGCTGTTGGGCAGGCCGGTCAGGGAGTCGTGGCTGGCCCGGTGGGCGAGTTGGAGCTCGTGGCGCTTGCGCTCCTCGATGTCCTCGACGTGGGTGAGCAGATAGCGCGGGCCGTCGGCGGCGTCGGCCACCACCGAGTTGCGCAGCGAGACCCACACATAGCTGCCGTCGCGGCGCTGGAGGCGCAGCTCGGCCCGGCCGCCCTCGGCGGAGGTGCGCAGCAGGGTGCCGATGTCCTCCTGGTGCACGAGGTCGGAGAAGGAATAGCGGCGCATCTGGGACGCGGATCTGCCGAGCAGGCGGCAGAGTGCGTCGTTGGTCTTGTGCAGCCTGCCGTGCTGGTCACCGCCCAGTTCGGCGATGGCCATGCCGCTCGGCGCGTATTCGAAGGCCTGCCGGAAACTCTCCTCGCTGGCGCGCAGGGCCTGCTGCTCCCGCTCCAGCCGGACGAGTGCCCGTTGCATGTTTGCGCGCAGCCGGGCGTTGCTGATCGCAATTCCGGCCTGGAAGGCGTACATCTGGAGCGACTCGCGGCCCCAGGCCCCGGGGCGGCGGCCGTTGCGCGGTTTGTCGACCGAGATGACGCCGAGGAGTTCGCCTCCGGCGGTGCCCGAGGTGTACATCGGGGCGAAGAGGCGGTCCATGGGGTGCCACTCGTCCGGGAAGCGCGGTGCCGGTCCCGCGGTGTGCCACTGGGGCACGTCGTCGTCATCGAGGATCCAGCCCTCGGTGTACGGGATGAAGCGCAGGGAGCCCCACTGGTCGGCCATGTCCAGCCGGCGCTCCCAGGAGGCCCTGGAGCCCACCCGGCCCGCCATCATGGCCTCCGCCTGGGCGCTGCCCGCGACGGCCGCCACGACGAGGTCCCCGTCCGGTCGTACGAGATTGACCGCGGAAAGCTCATAACCGAGGCCGGCTATGACGCCGTCGGCGACGGTCTGCAAGGTGTCCGCGAGGCTCCGTGCCGTGTTCAGATCGGCAACCACCTGATGCAATCCCCGCAAGGTCGCAAGGCGGACATACGACTCCGACTCGGTCTCCATATTCGCTCTCCCCCGAGACCTCGACAGCAACTCCAGGCTTCTTGTCGTCCGTTTATCACGGCCACTGAATCACAGTGAGCTGACCACTCGGTACACAGGGTCAACAATTAGCGCCTTCTGTGACTCATGTCACATTCCGTGATGGCCTCCGGATACTGGCGCCCGAGAGTCTCCTGTGCTGCGTGAAACCTTCGTGAACGCAAATCCGAAAGCGATTCCCCACTCATATGGACGCGTTCTGAAGGGGCTCGGGTGCCATTCGACGCCCATTCGGCCACGCATTGGCGTGAAACGGTCGCGGAGCGCGAGCGTCCGGATCGCCGGGCAGAATGGCGGCCGGGACCCCTTTTATCTGCCACGGGTAGTTCCGCCGCCGCCCCGCGGCCTAGGTCCTGGCTGGGGCCCCGGCTGGTCCGGAAGCCCGATGCGCGGAGGGCGGCGCGGGAGCTAGCGTGCAAGCGTGTTGCAGACGACTTCGCCCCACGAGCCCCCGGCGGTGCCTTCCGCCATACCCCATGCTGAAGGGGTGAGCGCCGACGAGTTCCGTGCCGCCCTCGCCCGCCTCGCCGCGGGCGTGGTGCTGGTGACCGCGCGCGACGCGGAGCACGGCCCGCGCGGCGAGGACGCCGGCATGACGGCGACGGCGTTCCTGTCCGTCTCCCTCGAACCGCCGCTGGTGCTCGTGAGCGTTCGCAACGACTCCCGCATGGACGACCTGCTGGAGCGGCAGCCGCTGTGGGCGGTCTCCGTCCTCGCCGAGAGCCAGCGCCACATCGCGGGCCGCTTCGCGATGAAGGGCCGCATCAGCGACCGCCTGCTCTTCGAGGACATCGCGTACGAGCGCGGCGAGGCGTCGGGCGCGCCGCTGGTGCGCGGCGCGCTGGCCGCGCTGGAGTGCCGCACGGAACAGCGGGTCGCGGCGGGCGACCACACGCTGGTCATCGGGCGTGTGCTGACGGCGACGGCGCCGAGTACGGAGAGTGGGCCGTTGACGTATTTCCGGGGGAAGTACCGGCGGCTGGGCTGAGCCTCGCGCCTCGCGGCTCGCGGATGCGGGGTGCGGCTTGGTTTTTTCGGTGGCGCCCATGGGGGTGCCTCGTGAGCCCGGTGCGCGTCTGCAGGCTGTGTACGGCTGGGCGCGCAGTTCCCCGCGCCCCTGATGGGGCGTGGCCCGGCGGTCGGCATGGGCCCTCGGGGGAACTCGCGGCCTACGGTCCCGGAGTCAGATGGCGATCGCCTCGACGATGGAGTGGAACGACGGGGTGGGGAGGACCTGGTTCAGTTTGAAGCCCGCCTCTGTGAGGAGGGCGGCGAACTCCGGCTCCGTCCGCTCCTTCCCCGGCACCAGTGCCAGCATCATGACGTCCAGGTCCTTGCCGGGGTGGGGCTCTTCGCCCGCCGGGAGGACGGCGTCGATCACGAGGAGCCGGGCGCCGGGCGCGGCGGCACGGCGGACCGTGCGCAGGATGCGCAGACAGTCCTCGTCGTTCCAGTCGTGCAGGATGTGCTTGAGGATGTAGATGTCGCCGCCCGGGGGTACGGCGGTGAAGAAGTCCCCGGACGCCGTGGACCAGCGGCCCGCCAGCCCCTCGTCGTCCAGCACGTGCTGCGCGACGGTCTGCGGCTGGTCGAAGAGCACGCCGTGGAGCCCGGGGTTGCCGGTGAGCACGGCGCGCAGCAGCCC
>NZ_JAINFC010000635.1 GCF_020740835.1 Streptomyces sp. UNOC14_S4 | reverse complement strand
GCTCGTACGCGACCTCGATCTTCGCGGCGGCGCGGCGGGCGGTCTCGGGGTGGTCGGCGGCGACGAGCGCGACGGGCTCGCCGTGGTAGCGGACGACGCCGTCGGCGAGGACGGGGGTGTCCTTGATCTCCAGCCCGTAGCGGGTCGCTGCGGGCAGGTCGGCGCAGGTGAGCACGGCGTACACGCCGGGCGTGGCGTACGCCCCGGAGAGGTCGACGGAGAGGATGCGGGCGTGGGTGTGGGGGCTGCGCAGGGTGTGCCCCCAGAGCATGTCCTCGTGCCAGAGGTCGGAGGCGTAGGCGAAGTCGCCGGTGACCTTCAGGGTGCCGTCGGGGCGCTGGGTGGACTCGCCGATGCCGCCGGGGGTGCGGCTGCCCTGGGTCAGGGAGACGGGGGTGCGGGAGACGTCCACGGTTCAGCCCGCCTCTCCGGCGCGGGCGGCCGCGAGGCGGACCGCGTCGAGGATCTTCTCGTAGCCGGTGCAGCGGCAGAGGTTGCCCGAGAGTGCCTCGCGGATGTCGGCGTCCGAGGGGTCCGGGTTGTGTTCCAGGAGGTCGTCGGCGGCGACGAGCAGGCCGGGGGTGCAGAAGCCGCACTGCACGGCGCCCGCGTCGATGAACGCCTGCTGGACGGGGGAGAGTTCCGCCGGGTCCTCGCGCGGCGGCCTGCCCGCGCGGTGGCGGGCGTAGTCGGCGAGGCCCTCGACGGTGACGATCTCGCGGCCCTCCGCCTGGCCCGCGGCCACCAGGCACGCGCAGACCGGCACGCCGTCGAGGCGGACGGTACAGGAGCCGCATTCGCCCTGCTCGCAGGCGTTCTTCGAGCCGGGCAGGCCGAGCCGCTCGCGCAGCACGTAGAGCAGGCTCTCGCCTTCCCAGACGTCGTCGGCCTGCTGGGGGCGTCCGTTGACCGTGAAGTTCACGCGCATCGTGCGGTCCTCTCCCTGCCACGGTACGCGTCCCAGGTCCAGCCGAGCGTACGGCGGGCCATGACGGCCACCGCGTGCCTGCGGTACCGGGCGCTGCCGCGCACGTCGTCGATGGGGTTGCAGGCGCCCGCGGCGAGCTCGCCGAACTGCCGGACGAGCGCGGGCGGCACGGGCGCGCCGGATTCCCACAGGCCCTCGTCCGCGAGCGCGGCGGCCAGGAAGTCCTCCGCGGCCCGGGCCCGTACGGGGGTGGGGGCGGCGGAGCCGATGCCGGTGCGCACCGTGCGGGTCTCGGGGTGCAGGGCGAGGCCGAAGGCGCAGACCGCGATGACCATGGCGTTGCGGGTGCCGACCTTGGAGAACTGCTGGGGGCCGTCGGCCTTCCTGACGCGTACGGCCCGGATCAGCTCGTCCGGCGCGAGGGCGTTGCGCTTGACGCCGGTGTAGAACTCCTCGACGGGGATCAGCCGGGTGCCGCGTACGGAGGCGACCTCCACGTCGGCGCCCGCGGCGAGCAGCGCGGGGTGGGCGTCCCCGGCCGGGGAAGCGGCGCCGAGGTTGCCGCCGACGCTGCCGCGGTTGCGGATCTGCGGGGAGCCGACGGTGCGCGAGGCGAGCGCGAGGCCGGGCAGCGGGCCGCCGAGCTCCTCGATGATCCGGGTGTAGGGGACGGCGGCGCCGAGGCGGACGTCGCCCGCGTCGTCCCCCCATTCGTACAAATCGCCGATACGATTCAGGTCCAGCAGATACTCCGGTCGGCGCCGGTCGAAGTTGATCTCGACCATCACGTCCGTGCCGCCCGCGATGGGCACGGCCGTGGGGTGCTCCGCCTTGGCGGCGAGCGCTTCCTCCCAGCTGCCGGGGCGCAGGAAGTCCATGGGGTCTTCTCTTCTCGACGGTGTCCCGTGGGGGCGGTCCGATGGGTGCGTGGGGGATTCCGGACCGGGCGTCGCGTGTCCCGTTCGCGCGGCGTGCAGCCAGTACAAGGGTGCCCGGGCACCCTGGTGCAGTCACCGAAACCATGAAGCGGTTCGCTGGCCACGGCCCTCGTCTTGTAGATTCGAACGAAAGGCGGGGTTCAGAAACCTCACCGCATTCCACTGGTTACAACACGACAGATCGGCGGCGACCACGATGCGGCTGCGCGCACTCCTTGAGACCGAGGCGCTGGGCCTTCGGCTGCTCGGCGGAGAGGACGAGCTCGACCGCTCCGTACGCGGCGTGATGACCACCGACCTGCGCGACCCGAGCCGGTATCTCTCCGGCGGCGAGCTGGTCCTGACGGGCCTGGCCTGGCGCCGGGAGCCGGAGGACTCCGAGCGCTTCGTCCGCATCCTGGCGGCGGCCGGGGTGGCCGGGCTCGCGGCGGGCGAGGCGGAGCTGCGGTCGATCCCGGCCGACCTGGTCCAGGCGTGCGCGCGGCACCGGCTGCCGCTGTTCTCGGTGGTGGAGGACGTGTCGTTCGCGTCCATCACCGAGCACGTGGTGCGGCAGGTCTCCAGCGAGCGGGCCGGGGACCTGGCGGCGGTCGTGGACCGGCACCGGCGGCTGATGACCTCCGGCCCGACGGGCGGCGGCCCCGAGGTCGTCCTGGACCTGCTGGGCTCCGACCTGGACCTGCGGGCCTGGGTGCTCTCCCCCACCGGCCGGCCGATCGCCGGCTCCTCGCTGGCGGGCGCCGGGCCCGAGCTGCCGCCCGCCGTGTGCGCCGCCCTCGCGGGCGAGCACCTGGCCGCCGCGCGCACGGGCCGCCGCGGCCCGCACCGGGTGAGCGCCGGGGGCAACACGTACTCCCTCTTCCCGATCAGCGGCGGCGGGCGCGGCGCGGGCCGCGACATCCGCGAGACCGTGCTGTCGGACTGGCTGCTGGCCGTCGAGGCGGACGCCGGCGACTGGTCCGCCGAGCGGCTCGACCTGCTCGACGGCGTCACCCAGCTGATCGCCGTCGAACGGGACCGGCGGGACGCGGCGCGCACGGTACGCCGCAGGCTCGCCCAGGAGGTCCTCGAACTCGTCCAGACGGGTGCGCAGCCCACCGAGATCGCGGCGCGCCTGCGGGTCGCGGCGCCCGTGCTGCTGCCCGGCCTGGGGACGGCGCCGCACTGGCAGGTCGTCGTCGCCCGCGTCGAGTGGGAGGGCGCGGACGCGCCCGGCGGCCCGGTGGCCCAGGCCCTGCTGGAGGAGATCCTCGTCGACCCGGAGTCCCCCGGCACGGAGCCGTCCGACCGGATCGCCGTCGCCCACCTGGGGGACGAGGCGGTGGCACTGGTGCCGCTGCGCGCGGACGGCATGGGGGCGGCCGAGGACTCCCCGACGGCGTCCGGCGGCGGCCTGCACGCGGAGACCCTGCTGGCCACCGTCCGCGAACCGCTGTCCCGCGGCCTGGACGACGACGGCCGGGTCACCTTCGGCGTGAGCGCCCCCGTGCACTCGGCGGAGGGCCTGCGCGGCGCCCTGGAGGAGGCCCGCCACGCCCGCCGCGTCGCCGCGGCCCGCCCGGGCCGCGTCTGCGCCGCGGGCCACCAGGAGCTGGCCTCCCACGTCCTGCTGCTGCCCTTCGTCCCCGACGACGTACGCCGCGCCTTCACGGCCCGCCTCCTGGACCCGCTGCGCGACTACGACCACCGCCACCGCGCCGAACTCATCCCGACCCTGGAAGCCTTCCTCGACTGCGACGGCTCCTGGACCCGCTGCGCCACGCGCCTGCACCTGCATGTGAACACCCTGCGCTATCGGGTGGGCAGGATCGAGCAGCTGACGGGGCGCGACTTGTCCCGCCTGGAGGACAAGCTGGACTTCTTCCTTGCGCTGCGGATGAGCTGAGGCGCTCGGTGGGGG
>NZ_JAINFC010000634.1 GCF_020740835.1 Streptomyces sp. UNOC14_S4 | reverse complement strand
GGGTGGGCACCGCGGGCCCCGCCGTCCCGCCGTCCGCGGAGCAGCCCACGGCGGCGAACAGGACGGCGAGGACGGGCAGGCCGAGCGACCGGCGGAGCGAAGACTTCACCGGGCGAGCATACGGGGAGCTACAGATGGACCACCGGACAGGTCAGGGTGCGGGTGATCCCCTCCACCTGCTGGACCTTCGCGACCACCATCCGGCCGAGCTCGTCGACGGTGTCCGCCTGGGCGCGCACGATCACGTCGTACGGACCCGTCACGTCCTCCGCCTGGATCACGCCCGTGATCTTCGCGATGACTTCGGCCACGGTCGACGCCTTGCCGACCTCGGTCTGGATCAGGATGTACGCCTGTACCACGGGACCTCCAGGGCGGCTACGAGGATCATGTGGGGAGAAGAGACGCCACGGTACCGCGTTGCCGTACGACGCGGGGAGACCCGCGCTGCCTGCGCGGCGCGGCGAATGTCACAACCGATACTCCTAGGAGGAGCTCAGTGAAAGGCACCGTGGGCGAGTTGGGGGAGTTCGGGCTCATCAGAGAGCTTACTTCCCGGCTCACCACCACCCCTGCGGTCCGGCTCGGGCCGGGGGACGACGCCGCGGTGGTCGCCGCTCCCGACCGGAGGGTCGTGGCCAGCACCGACGTGCTCCTGGAAGGGCGGCACTTCCGGCGCGACTGGTCCACGGCCTACGACGTCGGCCGCAAGGCGGCCGCGCAGAACCTCGCCGACATCGCGGCCATGGGCGCGGTCCCGACCGCCGTGCTGCTCGCGCTCGTGGTACCCGCCGAACTCCCCGCCACCTGGCCCACCGAGCTGATGGACGGCATCCGCGACGAGTGCCAGGTCGCGGGCGCCGCCGTGGTCGGCGGGGACGTGGTGCGCGGTGACACCATCACCGTGGCCATCACGGCCCTGGGTGACCTGCGCAACCACGAGCCGGTCACCCGCTCCGGCGCCAAGCCCGGCGACGTCGTCGCCGTCACGGGCTGGCTCGGCTGGTCCGCCGCCGGGCTCGCCGTGCTCGTCCGCGGCTTCCGCTCGCCGCGCGCCTTCGTCGAGGCGCACCGCCGCCCCGAGCCGCCGTACCACGCGGGCCCCGCCGCCGCCGCTCTCGGCGCGACGGCCATGACCGACGTCAGCGACGGCCTCATCGCCGACCTCGGACACATCGCCGACGCCAGCAAGGTCCGCATCGACCTGCGGACGGCCGCCATCGACGTGCCCACCCAGATGTCCGACATCGGCCAGGCCGTCGGCGTCGACCCGCTGCAGTGGGTGCTCACCGGGGGAGAGGACCACGCGATCGTCGCGACCTTCCCGCCCGACGTGAAGCTGCCCGCGCGCTGGAAGGTCATCGGCGAGGTCGTCAGCCCCTCCGCGCTGCCGCAGGTGACCGTCGACGGCGCCCCCTGGGACAAGGCGGGCGGCTGGGACCACTTCGGGGACGACGGCCCCCACGAATAGACGGCGGGGGCCGCGAGTAGATTCGGCCGCATGCCGGTTCCTTCTCCCTCGCCCCGCCCCCCGCGCGTGCTGACCGTCGCCGGTTCCGACTCCGGCGGCGGTGCGGGCATCCAGGCCGACCTCAAGACGATGCTCGCGCTGGGCGTGCACGGCATGAGCGTGCTCACCGCTGTCACCGCCCAGAACTCGCTCGGCGTGCAGGGCGCCTGGCCGCTGCCCGCCGAGGCGGTCCGCGCCCAGTTCCGCAGCGTCGTCGACGACATCGGCGTCGAGGCCGTCAAGACCGGGATGCTCGCCTCCGCCGAACTCGTGGAGACCGTGGCGGAACTCCTCACCGGGGTCGGCGCCCCCGTGGTCGTCGACCCCGTCGGCATCTCCAAGCACGGCGACCCGCTGCTGGCCGCCTCCGCGCTCGACGCCCTTCGCACGAGGCTGCTGCCCCTGGCGACGGTCGCCACCCCCAACCTCGACGAGGTCGCCTGGCTCACGGGCGTACACGTGACGGGGGAGGACGATCTGCGGCGCGCGGCCGACGCGGTGCTCTCCTACGGGCCCACGTGGGCGCTCATCAAGGGCGGGCACCTGGACGGCTCCGAAGCCGTCGACTTCCTGACGGACGGCACCGAGGAACACTGGCTGCGGGCCCCGCGCCACGACAACCGCCATACGCACGGGACGGGCTGCACTCTGGCTTCCGCCGTCGCCTCGGAACTGGCGAAGGGGCACGACGTGCCGTCGGCTGTGACCCTCGCCAAGACGTACGTCACCGGCGCGATAGCGGCGGGCTTCTCCTTGGGAGCGGGGATCGGGCCGGTGGACCACGGGTGGCTGCGGGCCGCTGCGCGGCGCCTACCGGGTGCCTCGTGAGCTCGGTGCGCGGCTGCCGGTTGCGTCGTGGCCGGTCGCGCAGTTCCCCGCGCCCCTGATGGGGCGCGCTGTCCCGGTCACTCAGGCCCGGAAAAACGAAAAACCGGTCCATCCGGGAGGATGGACCGGTTCCGCTACTGAATTCAGCGCGAGACCTTACCGGCCTTGATGCACGAGGTGCAGGCGTTGATCCGCTTCGGCGTGCGCCCGATCACTGCGCGCACCCGCTGGATGTTGGGGTTCCAACGACGGGGGGTACGGCGGTGCGAGTGCGAGATAGCGTTGCCGAAGCCCGGCCCCTTGCCGCAGACGTCGCAGTTGGCAGCCACGGGTTACTCCAAAGACGGGTCATCTCCGCTTGCACGAAGACGACAGGCACGTACGGTGAATCCCTGCGTGCCGAGATCTGAAGCGACCGGCAGTACCAGGGGATGTTCCTGATTCTCATCAGGCAACCGGAGCAGCATACATCGACTGCTTCCGTAGAACGAAACTACCATGCCTGCCCGATCCGCTCCCGGCCACCCGCTCCCCGACCCGGCAGGACTACGCTGCCGATCACTGCCCACGCCCCCAGGAGCCCGAGGAGGACACAGGTGCCGCACACTCCCGCAGACTCCGTCCGGGGGTGCCCCCGGGCCGCCGCCGTGGTGCGCACCTGGTGCGCCCTGGCCCTCGACGCGCTCGGGCGGGCCCGCGAGGAGATCGACGCGATCAACGTCTACCCGGTCGCGGACGGGGACACCGGCACCAACCTCTACCTGACCGTCGAGTCGGCCTCCCGCGCCGTCGAGGCGGTCTTCGACGGCCACGCCACCGCGGACCCCGCCGCTCCGCCCACGCTCCCCGAGGTCGTGCGGGCCATGGCGCACGGCGCCCTCATAGGGGCCCGCGGCAACTCCGGCACGATCCTGGCGCAGCTCCTGCGTGGCACGGCGGAGGTCCTGGCCGCCGCCCCCGAGGGCGCCGAGGGCGGCGAGCTGCTGCGTGCGGCCCTGGAGCGCGCCGTCGCGTCCGCGTACGAGGGCGTGGCCCGCCCGGTGGAGGGCACCGTGCTCACGGTCGCCGCCGCCGCGGCCAGGGCGGCCGCGCAGACCGAGGGCGACGCCCCGGCCGTGGCCCGCGCCGCGGACGAGGCGGCCCGTACCGCCCTCGCCGTCACCCCGGGCCAGCTCGACGTGCTCGGCGAGGCCGGTGTCGTCGACGCGGGCGGCCTGGGCCTCGTCGAGGTGCTGGGCGCGCTCGCGCGGGCGCTGTCGGGGGAGACGGCGCCGGTCGCCGCGTACGCGTGGCGCACCGAGGCCGTCACCCCGTCCGCACCGGAACCGCGCCCCACGCGCGCGTGGCGGCCCGCTCGGACCGAGGGCTGCCACCCCGAGCTCACGGCGGGCGGCGGCCCGGTCGGCCCCGCCTTCGAGGTGATCTACCTC
>NZ_JAINFC010000633.1 GCF_020740835.1 Streptomyces sp. UNOC14_S4 | reverse complement strand
CTCCGGCCCCACCCCCTCCACCGGACGTCGGCTGCCGGTAAGGGGCGCCTACGTCCGCTGTCGGCTCTCCGCAGGGGGATGGTTGTCCCCGCCGCCGCGCCTCGCTGGGGGTGCGTCACGGTGCCGGGCGGAGCAGCGCGCCCCGTCAGGGGCGCGGGGAACTGCGCGAGAAACCCCACCGGGCCGCAGACGGCCACCGGGCCAGGGGGCGAAGCCCCCTTCAAGGGGCGCGGGGAACTGCGCGACCAGCCCCCACCGGGGCCCACAGCCGCGCGCCCAGCGCAAGCCGCACCCCGGTAGGCGCACCGGAAGCCAAGGACACCGCACAGCGCAGCGTCACCTCACGTAACCCCCAGCCACCCCTCGATCGGATGCAACGCGAAGTAGACCCCGAAGACCACCGTCAGCCCCCACAGAAAGAAACCCGGTTCGCGCCATTTGCCCTCCGCCGTGCGGATCGCCGTGTGGGCGATGATGCCCGCCCCCACCCCCGCCGTGATCGAGTAGGTGAACGGCATCAGCACCACGGTCAGGAACGCCGGTACCGCCACCGCGTTGTCGCCCCAGTCGACATGTCGCGCGTTGCTCATCATCATCGCGCCGATGACGACGAGGGCCGCCGCGGCGACTTCGCCCGGCACGATCCTGGTGAGCGGGGTGAAGAAGAGGCAGGCAGTGAAGAAGAGCCCCGTGACGACCGAGGAGAGGCCCGTGCGGGCGCCCTCGCCCACGCCTGTGGCGGATTCGAGGAAGACGGTCTGGCCCGAGGCCCCCGCGACCCCGCCGACCGCTCCGCCCGCGCCGTCGATGAGCAGGGCCCGGCTCAGGCCGGGCATGCGCCCCTTGGCGTCGGTGAGCCCCGCCTGTGTGCCGACGCCGATGATGGTGGCCATCGCGTCGAAGAAGCCGGCGAGCACCAGTGTGAAGACGGTCATCGCCACGCTCATGCCGCCGAGCGTCCCCCAGCCGCCGAAGGCGACGTGGCCGAAGAGCGAGAAGTCCGGCATGGAGACGGCGCTCCCCCGCAGTTCGGGCGCGCCGTTCTGCCAGGTCTTCGGCGGGAGGTCACCGACCGCGTTCACGACGACCGCCAGCACGGTGCCGGCGACGATGCCGATGAGGATCGCCCCGGGCACCTTGCGTGCCTGGAGCATCAGCACGCACAGCAGGGTGATGCAGAAGATCAGCACGGGCCAGCCCGCGAGCTCGCCCGCGGGGCCGAGGGTGACGGGCCCGCCGCCGCCCGCCGCGGCGTGCACGAAACCGGCCTTGACCAGGCCGATCAGGGCGATGAACATGCCGATGCCCATGGTGATCGCGTGCTTGAGCGGCTGCGGTATCGCGTTCATGATCAGCTCGCGCAGGCCGGTCACGGCCAGCAGCACGATCACCGCTCCGTAGAGCACGCACATGCCCATCGCCTGCGGCCAGGTCATGTGCGGCACGACCTGGGCGGAGAGCACGCCGGAGACGCCGAGCCCGGCGGCGAGGGCGAGCGGCACCTTGCCGACCAGGCCCATGAGCAGGGTGCACAGGGCCGCGGCGAGCGCGGTGGCCGTGATCAGGGCGCCGTGGCCGAGGGTGTGCCGCTCGGCGTCCGGGCCGGAGAGGATCAGCGGGTTGAGGAGCAGGATGTAGCACATCGCCATGAAGGTGGTGATGCCGCCGCGGACCTCGCGCGAGACGCTGGAGCCGCGCTCGCTGATGTGGAAGTACCGGTCGAGCCGGGAGAGCCGCGCGGGGGGACAGGGGCCCGCGCCCGCGCCCTCCGCCGTGGTCCCGGTCTCCACGGACGAGTGGGTCATTGCTGCCTTCCCAAGGTTCAAAGGGGCACCCGGGGGACGGCCCGAGACGTTGGTGAAGTGCGCTTGCGAAGAGTGCTTCTGATGTTCTGTCAGGTATTTGTGAGGTGTTCCGGGCGTACCGGCACCCTGTTCAGTGACAGGCCCGTCGCCTGGCGGATCGCGGCGACCACGGCCGGGGTCGAGGACAGCGTGGGCGCCTCGCCCACGCCGCGCAGCCCGTACGGGGCGTGGTCGTCGGCCAGTTCGAGCATGTCGACCGGTATGGCCGGGGTGTCGAGGATGGTGGGGATGAGGTAGTCGGTGAAGGAGGGGTTGCGTACGCGGCCGTCCTCGGCGACCACGATCTCCTCCATGACGGCCAGCCCGAGCCCCTGCGTCGTACCGCCCTGGATCTGGCCCACGACGGACAGCGGGTTGAGGGCCTTGCCGACGTCCTGCGCGCAGGCGAGTTCGACGACCTTGACGAGACCGAGTTCGGTGTCGACCTCGACGACGGCGCGGTGGGCGGCGAAGGAGTACTGCACGTGTCCGTGGCCCTGACCGGTTTCCAGGTCGAAGGCCTCCGTGGGGCGGTGCCGCCATTCGAGCTCGACGTCGATCGCCTCGCCCTCCAGGACGTCTGCGAGGTCGGCGAGCGCCTCGCCGTCGTCGGTGACCACCTTGCCGCCCTCCAGGAGGAGTTCGGCGTGCTGCCAGGCCGGGTGCGCGGCCCCGAAGCGGGCGCGGCCGAGTGCGAGGACCCGTTCCCGTACGGCCTCGCAGGCGTGCCGGACGGCGCCGCCGGTGACGTACGTCTGGCGAGAGGCGGAGGTGGAGCCCGCGGAGCCGACGCGGGTGTCGGCGGGGTGGATGGTCACCTGGGTGACGCCGAGTTCGGTGCGGACGATCTGGGCGTGCACGGTGACGCCGCCCTGGCCGACCTCGGCCGCCGCCGTGTGCACGGTGGCCACCGGCTGTCCGGCGACGACCTCCAGCCGCACCCGGGCGGTGGAGTAGTCGTCGAAGCCCTCGGAGAAGCCGACGTTCTTGATGCCGACCGCGTAGCCGACGCCCCGGACGACGCCCTCGCCGTGGGTGGTGTTGGACAGGCCGCCGGGCAGGGCGCGGACATCGGGCGGGCCGCCCGCGCTCTCCCACTCCCGCTCGGGCGGCAGCGGCAGCGCCTTGACGCGGCGCAGGAGTTCGGCGACGGGCGCGGGGGAATCCACGACCTGGCCGGTGGGCATGACGGCGCCCTGGGACATGGCGTTGCGCTGCCGCAGCTCCACCGGGTCCATGCCGAGGGCGGCGGCCAGCTTGTCCATCTGGGCCTCGTAGGCGAAGCACGCCTGCACCGCGCCGAAGCCGCGCATCGCGCCGCAGGGCGGGTTGTTGGTGTAGAGGGCGAGTGCCTCGCTGTCGACGTTCTCGACGACGTACGGGCCGACGGCCAGGGAGGCGGCGTTGCCGACGACGGCCGGGGAGGAGGAGGCATAGGCGCCGCCGTCGAGGACGATGCGGCAGCTGACGAAGAGCAGCCTGCCGTCGCGGGTGGCGCCGTGCTCGTAGTGCAGCTTCGCCGGGTGCCGGTGAACGTGGCCGAAGAACGACTCGTAGCGGTTGTAGACCATTTTGACGGGCCGTCCCGTGCGCAGCGCCAGCAGGCAGGCGTGGGCCTGCATGGAGAGGTCCTCGCGGCCGCCGAAGGCCCCGCCGACGCCGGAGAGCGTCATGCGCACCTTGTCCTCGGGCAGGCCGAGTACGGGGGCGATCTGGCGCAGGTCGGCGTGGAGCCACTGGGTGGCGATGTAGAGGTCGACGCCGCCGTCCTCGGCGGGCACGGCGAGCCCGGACTCGGGGCCGAGGAAGGCCTGGTCCTGCATGCCGACCTCGTAGTCCCCGGTGACGATCACGTCGGCGGCGGCGCGGGCGGCCGCGATGTCACCGCGCTGTACGGGCTGCCGGTGGACGATGTTCGGGTGCGGCGCGTGGGGCGCGTT
>NZ_JAINFC010000632.1 GCF_020740835.1 Streptomyces sp. UNOC14_S4 | reverse complement strand
CCCCTCTGATCCGCCATCTCTGGTGGGTCGTGGAGGGGCCTCAGTGTTGCTAGCGGCGTTTCCGCAGGTCAGGACGTCAGCACTGCTTGGAACTTGAAGGTCGCTTGGTGTTGCCAGCCCCGAGGCGGGCAAGCCTCTGGCGTCCAGCCCCCGGGTCGCCAAGATCGCCTTCACGGGCGAGACGACGACGGGCCGTCTCATCATGCAGTACGCCTCGGAGAACCTGCGGCCGGTGACCCTCGAACTCGGCGGGAAGAGCCCGAACATCTTCTTCGACGACGTCTCCGCGGCGGACGACGACTTCCTCGACAAGGCGCTGGAGGGCTTCACGATGTTCGCCCTCAACCAGGGCGAGGTGTGCACGTGTCCGTCCCGCGCCCTGATCCAGCAGGGCCACTACGCCGCCTTCCTGGAAGCGGCCACCGCCCGCACCGAACGCATCGTGCAGGGCCACCCGCTGGACACCACCACCATGATCGGCGCCCAGGCGTCCAACGACCAGTTGGAGAAGATCCTCTCCTACATCGACATCGGCAAGCAGGAGGGCGCCCGCATCCGCACGGGCGGCACCCGCGCCGAGCTCGGCGGCGAACTCGAAGGCGGCTACTACGTCCGCCCCACCATCTTCGAGGGCACCAACACCATGCGCGTCTTCCAGGAGGAAATCTTCGGCCCGGTCGTGGCCGTCACCCCCTTCACCGACTTCGACGAGGCCATGACCCTGGCCAACGACACCCTCTACGGCCTGGGCGCAGGCGTCTGGACCCGCAACGGCACCACGGCCTACCGCGCGGGCCGCGCCATCCAGGCAGGCCGCGTCTGGACCAACTGCTACCACGCCTACCCGGCCCACGCCGCCTTCGGCGGCTACAAGCAGTCGGGGATCGGGCGGGAAACGCACAAGATGATGCTGGACCACTACCAGCAGACGAAGAATCTTCTCGTCTCGTACTCGCCGAAGAAGCTGGGATTCTTCTAGGAGTGCGGGAAAGGGCCTGTGGCCTGCACATTTGCAGGTCACAGGCCCTACTGCGCTCGAATGCCGTCAGCCACCGGGTCCAGAGCATGCGGCCAAGGCGCAGCACGGGGGTCTGCACGGTGGAGTAGCACAGATGTGAGCCCTGCCCCCAGATGCCGGCGCCCGGGCTCGCACCCGGTGCCTCCCGCTGCCGCGTCGTCCCCGGTCGTGGACTCGGCGGAGGCCGAGCTCGCCGCCGCACGCAAGCGAACCCGTCCGGCCCCGTCCGGCGCGGCCATGGCACTCCGGGCCGTCGGCCGAGCTCACCCCCGTGAAGCTCGACCGCGACCCGGCCGGCACCGTCGCCACTTCCCCCCTCGACACTTCAGTGGCGACGAAGCGTTGGTAACGTACACCAGAGTGACTGTCCGGCGTCAACCAAAGTGTTGCCGGAGCCAGCCCGATGGGCTTCGAGAAACACTGTGGTGGGCAAGGCTCGGCATCACACCAAGGAGGTCGTGTACGTGGAAGATGACCAGTCGCCCACCTTCGCCCAACTCCTGGACCACCTCTTCCGCGAGGTGCACCCCCCTTCCCGGGGGCCCTACACCTACGCGGAGGTCGCCGAGGGAATCCGCAAGGCCGCGACCGGAGAGGGGCGCGGGGTGACGGCGAGTGCCATCCAGCAACTACGCACCGGCGCCAAGCGGAACCCGACACGGCACACCATCAAGGCCCTGGCCGACTTCTTCGGCGTACCGGCGGGCTACTTCGTCGACAGCGCGGCGGCCGAACGCACCAAGGCGGAGATCGACCTCCTCGCCGCCATGCGCGATCAGGACGTCCGCAAGGTGGCCCTGCGCGCCAACGGCCTGAGCGTCGACAGCCTGAAGATGCTGTCCACCGTGATCGAGCAGGCCCGGAAACTCGAAGGGCTCACCACCGACGACCCCGCGCAGGACCTCGACCTGGACGACTGAACCGCGCGCCGGGCGGCGATCACGCGCTTCCCGCACTCCGACACGACACCCCCTTGTGGACACCCCCTTGTGGTCGCTCGACGACAAGGGGGTGTCGGGCGTCCCCCGGCACAAGCCCGGCATCCCGAGCCGCAAGGTCCGACCGCAGCGGCACCCCGCCCTCGAAGCGGAACCGCGAACGTGTCAGCATTGGGCGCGCGTACCGGGCTTCCAGGGTGAGGTGCGCCCCAGCCGACCGCCCCCGCCCGGCGTCACCAGAGTGAGGACATGGACCTTGAGCAGCTTCGCGCCACGTGTGAGGCGCGCGTCGAGGTGCTTCGGCTCCCGCACCGCTTCAGCACCCGCGACCTCCGCGACGCCGTGGCCGAACAACGCGGACGCCCCATCATCCTGCGCCCCCTGAGCACTCTGGGCGCCATGGACGCTCCGTGCGGCATCCGCCTGGAGACCCCGGAAGCCGATCTGTTGTTCTACGAGGAGGCCACCTCCCCCCTCCACCAGAACCACATCCTCGCCCACGAGATCAGCCACATCATCTGCGACCACCCCGGCAGCCTGGAACTGGACCAGGACACCCTGCGCGCGATCGGGTTCAACCCCACCCTCGTGCAGCGCATGTCCGGCCGGACCAGCTACACCAGCGAGGACGAACGCGAGGCCGAGGTGATGGCCAGCGTGATCCGACAACTCATGTACCGGGGACGCGAGAGTCCGTCGGGCCGGCCGGCCAGCGGCGCCGAGAGCTGGGACGCGCTGTTCGCCGAGCCACACAGGAAGAAACGCCACCGGAAATGATCAACGCCCTGTTCACGGGCACGGCCGTCGTGCTGCTGTGCTTCGCCGTCTACTGGGTGCGAGGGCGCGGCGGACACCGCCCTACGGGCACCTGGGCGATGGCGGCGCTGCTGACCTCGTTCGCCCTCGCCTTCGCCTCCTACGCGCCCGCCGTGGAGCGCGCGATCGAATCGGTGGTCCCCCATGGCGCCCGGCTCCTCAGCAACACCTTCACCCTGACGGCGGCCACCTCGGTCCTCGCCTTCCTCTTCCAGCTCAATCTGGAGCGCGAACGGGCCCACCGGCAGATCCGACTGCGCGTCATCGCCCTCGCGATCTCCGTCGCCGGCATGACCGCCTTCTTCATCGCCGAACAACTCACCGGGCGGAACCCGGTGCTGTACGCGTGCTATGTGCTCATCTACATCTCCTGCCTGGGGTACACGGCCAAGGACTTCATGCTGCAGACCTGGGCCCAGTCCAAGCGCTCGGCCCGCCGCAGTCAGCGCTGGGGCCTGCGCACGACCTCGGCCGGCTGTGGCTTCGCCCTCGTCTACGCCGCGTACAAGCTCTTCACCCTGGTCTCCATCGGGCTCGGCCTGGGGCTCGTGCCCGAGAACGCCCGGTGCTCGAGCCCGCTGGCCCCCTTCCGCTGCACGTTCAGCGTGACCGCGCCCGCCGTCTCCGTCCTCCTCATCACCGTCGGACTCACCCTCCCCGCCCTGCTGTGGCCGCTCAGCCAACTGCGCCGCCATCGCTGGGAGCGGAACTCGTTCACCGCGCTGGAATCCCTGTGGCGGGAGGTCACCTCGGCGGTCCCCGAGGTCGTGCTCGACCCGGGCAACACCGAGGCCGGCACCCACGACCTCGACTTCCACCTCCACCGCCGGGTCATCGAGATCAACGACTGCGTGCTGGCCCTGCGCCGGTACCGTCGAGCATCGGTACGGGACGCCGCGGCGGCCGAGGTCGCCCGCCGGGACATGGCCGGCACCCCCGAGGGCGACGCCGAGGTGGAGGCGGCGGTCATCGCCGCGGCCGTCGACGCGAAGCGCGCCGGACTCCCCCTCGACGGCGACGAGGCCCCGCC
>NZ_JAINFC010000631.1 GCF_020740835.1 Streptomyces sp. UNOC14_S4 | reverse complement strand
GTCCAGGCCCGCCCCCTTGTCGCCGCGGCCCGCGAGCCAGCCCAGCAGGGCGGGGGCGGGGCCGGTGACGGTGACCGCACGGCCTTCCGTGCCGCCGGTGTGCCACTGGCGGCCGTCGGCCGCCGTGACGGTGACGGGCGGCAGCCCGTTGTGGCCCGAGAAGCGCTGCGCGAGCCAGGCGATCTGCCTGCCGGTGAACTCCTCCGGGAGGTCCTCCAGCTCGTAGCCGATGTTGAGGTCGACGTGGTGCAGCTCCAGCTCGACCAGGCGGCGGAAGGGCACGTTCGCGGCCGCGTCGGTCACGCCGTTGCGCATGGTGACGATGCGGGACCAGTCCGCGCCCGGGTCCTCCTCGGTGGCCGCGAGGAAGCGGGCGTGGCTGTCGCGGAGGTCGGCGAGCTGGATGTCCAGCGGGCGCGCGGCACCCGCCTCGATGTCGGCGTCGCGGGCCTCGGCGCCCGCGTACATGGGGAGCCCGCGCAGGACGTTGACCAGGGCGTCGGCGTTACGGGCGAGGTGGGACAGCAGGTGGCCGCGGGTCCAGCCGGGGAGCCGGGAGGCCCCGGAGACCGCGCTGTTGTCCAGTTTTCCGACGCCGGTGAAGAGGCGGTCGGTAGCTTCACGTACAGATGCCAGGTCGTGCACATGATCGATCATGCGGCGACGATAGCGCCGCCACTCGTCCGGGTGAAGCCGTGCCGCTCGGGCCCATATTCGAATGTTCGTGCTATAGGCTCGTGTGTGGCATCGGATCCGACATCCGTGCGGCGACCCCCATACCCTGGGTCGGGGGTGCGGCGCATCCCATCGCGCGCCAGGCGCGCGTCTTATCGCTCTCAAGAAAGGTGCCGACCGGCGTGACCGACCGTCTCATCGTCCGTGGCGCTCGCGAGCACAACCTCAAGAACGTCTCGCTCGACCTCCCCCGTGACTCCCTCATCGTGTTCACGGGCCTCTCCGGGTCGGGCAAGTCCTCCCTCGCGTTCGACACGATCTTCGCCGAGGGGCAGCGCCGCTACGTCGAGTCGCTCTCCTCCTACGCCCGGCAGTTCCTGGGGCAGATGGACAAGCCCGACGTGGACTTCATCGAGGGCCTCTCCCCGGCCGTCTCGATCGACCAGAAGTCCACGTCGCGCAACCCCCGTTCGACGGTGGGCACGATCACCGAGGTCTACGACTACCTCCGGCTGCTCTTCGCCCGCATCGGCAAGCCGCACTGCCCCGAGTGCTCCCGGCCCATCACCCGCCAGTCGCCGCAGGCCATCGTGGACAAGGTGCTGGAGCTGCCCGAGGGCAGCCGCTTCCAGGTGCTGTCCCCGCTGGTGCGCGAGCGCAAGGGCGAGTTCGTCGACCTCTTCGCCGACCTCCAGTCCAAGGGCTACAGCCGCGCCCGCGTCGACGGCGCGACGATCCAGCTCTCCGAGCCGCCCAAGCTCAAGAAGCAGGAGAAGCACACCATCGAGGTGGTCGTCGACCGCCTCACCGTCAAGGACAGCGCCAAGCGCAGGCTGACCGACTCGGTCGAGACCGCGCTCGGCCTCTCCGGCGGCATGGTGATCCTCGACTTCGTCGACCTCGCCGAGGACGACCCCGAGCGTGAGCGGATGTACTCCGAGCACCTCTACTGCCCGTACGACGACCTGTCGTTCGAGGAGCTGGAGCCGCGCTCCTTCTCCTTCAACTCCCCCTTCGGCGCCTGCCCGGAGTGCACCGGCATCGGCACCCGGATGGAGGTCGACCCGGAGCTCATCGTCCCCGACCCGGACAAGTCCCTGGACGAGGGCGCGATCAGCCCCTGGTCGCACGGCCACACCAAGGAGTACTTCGGCCGCCTCGTCGGCGCGCTCGCCGACGCGCTCGGCTTCCGCACGGACATCCCCTGGGCGGGGCTGCCGCTGCGGGCCAGGAAGGCGCTCCTCAACGGCCACAAGACGCAGATCGAGGTGCGCTACCGCAACCGCTACGGCCGCGAGCGCGCGTACACCACGGCCTTCGAGGGCGCGGTGCCGTTCGTCAAGCGCCGCCACTCCGAGGCCGAGAGCGACTCCAGCCGCGAGCGCTTCGAGGGCTACATGCGCGAGGTGCCCTGCCCCACCTGTGAGGGCACCCGGCTCAAGCCGATCGTCCTCGCGGTCACCGTGCAGGGCCGGTCCATCGCCGAGGTCTCGGCGATGTCGATCAGCGAATGCGCCGACTTCCTGCGGGACATGAAGCTCACCGGCCGCGAGAAGAAGATCGCCGAGCGGGTCCTCAAGGAGGTCAACGAGCGGCTGAGGTTCCTCGTCGACGTCGGCCTGGACTACCTCTCGCTCAACCGCGCCGCGGGCACCCTCTCCGGCGGCGAGGCCCAGCGCATCCGGCTCGCCACCCAGATCGGCTCCGGCCTCGTCGGCGTCCTCTACGTGCTGGACGAGCCGTCCATCGGCCTGCACCAGCGCGACAACCACCGCCTCATCGAAACCCTCGTCCGCCTGCGGGACATGGGCAACACCCTGATCGTCGTCGAGCACGACGAGGACACGATCAAGGTCGCCGACTGGGTCGTCGACATCGGCCCGGGCGCGGGCGAGCACGGCGGCAAGGTCGTGCACAGCGGCCCCTTGAAGGAGCTGCTGCGCAACAAGGACTCGATGACCGGCCAGTACCTCGCCGGCAAGAAGGCCATCGTCACGCCGGACGAGCGCCGTCCCGTCGACCCGGACCGGCAGCTCGTCGTGCGCGGTGCCCGGGAGAACAACCTCCAGGACATCGACGTCGCCTTCCCGCTCGGCGTGCTCACCGCCGTCACCGGCGTCTCCGGCTCCGGCAAGTCGACGCTGGTCAACGACATCCTCTACACCCACCTGGCCCGCGAGCTGCAGGGCGCGAAGACCGTTCCCGGGCGGCACACGCGCGTGGACGGCGACGACCTCGTCGACAAGGTCGTCCACGTCGACCAGTCGCCCATCGGCCGGACGCCGCGCTCCAACCCCGCGACGTACACCGGCGTCTTCGACCACGTCCGCAAGCTCTTCGCGGAGACCATGGAGGCGAAGGTCCGCGGCTACCTGCCGGGCCGCTTCTCCTTCAACGTCAAGGGGGGCCGCTGCGAGAACTGCTCCGGCGACGGCACCATCAAGATCGAGATGAACTTCCTGCCGGACGTGTACGTGCCGTGCGAGGTCTGCCACGGCGCGCGCTACAACCGGGAGACCCTGGAGGTGCACTACAAGGGCAAGTCCATCGCCGAGGTGCTGGACATGCCCATCGAGGAGGCCCTCACCTTCTTCGAGGCCGTGCCGACCATCGCGCGCCACCTGCGCACCCTGCACGAGGTCGGCCTCGGCTACGTCCGCCTCGGACAGTCCGCGCCGACGCTCTCCGGCGGCGAGGCCCAGCGCGTGAAGCTCGCCAGCGAGCTCCAGAAGCGCTCCACCGGGCGCACCGTCTACGTCCTCGACGAGCCCACCACGGGTCTGCACTTCGAGGACATCAGCAAGCTCATCACCGTGCTGTCCGGGCTTGTCGACAAGGGCAACACCGTCATCGTCATCGAGCACAACCTCGATGTCATCAAGACGGCCGACTGGATCGTCGACATGGGCCCCGAGGGCGGCAGCGGCGGCGGCCTCGTCATCGCCGAGGGCACGCCGGAGGCGGTGGCCTCGGTGCCGGAGAGCCACACGGGCAAGTTCCTGCGGGAGCTTCTGGGTGACCGGGTCAGCGACTCGGCTCGGCCTGCGGCCCGCAAGGCGAAGAAGGCCCCGGCCAAGAGGGCGGCTCGCCGCTGAGCACCGGGGGCTTCGCCCCCGGACCCCCGTTGTCGTGGTG
>NZ_JAINFC010000630.1 GCF_020740835.1 Streptomyces sp. UNOC14_S4 | reverse complement strand
ACCTCCCCGAGGGCCTGGCCCCCGCCTCCGGCCCGCGCGCGCCGCTGCGCCGCAGGCTCGGCAGCAGCCCCGTCGCCTCCGTGAAGCTGGCCTCCGGCTGCGACCGCCGCTGCTCCTTCTGCGCCATCCCGTCCTTCCGCGGCTCCTTCATCTCCCGCCGCCCCTCCGACGTGCTGGGCGAGACGCGCTGGCTCGCGGAGCAGGGCGTGAAGGAGATCATGCTGGTCTCCGAGAACAACACCTCGTACGGCAAGGACCTCGGCGACATCCGCCTGCTGGAGACCCTGCTGCCGGAGCTCGCCGCCGTGGACGGCTTGGAGCGCATCCGCGTCAGCTACCTGCAGCCCGCGGAGATGCGGCCGGGCCTGATCGACGTGCTGACCTCCACGGAGAAGGTCGTCCCCTACTTCGACCTCTCCTTCCAGCACTCCGCGCCCGGCGTGCTGCGCGCGATGCGCCGCTTCGGCGACACCGACCGCTTCCTGGGCCTGCTGGAGACGATCCGCGCCAAGGCCCCGCAGGCCGGCGCCCGCTCCAACTTCATCGTCGGCTTCCCCGGGGAGACCGAGGCGGACGTGGCCGAGCTGGAGCGCTTCCTGGCGGGCGCGCGGCTGGACGCCATCGGCGTCTTCGGCTACTCCGACGAGGACGGCACCGAGGCGGCCACCTACGGCGACAAGCTCGACCCCGAGGTCGTCGCCGAGCGGCTGGAGCGTGTCTCGCGGCTTGCCGAGGAGCTCACCGCACAGCGCGCGGAGGAGCGGCTCGGAGAGACCATTGAGGTACTCGTCGACCGGATCGACGAGGAGGACGGCGTCGTCGGCCGCGCCGCACACCAGGCACCCGAGACCGACGGCCAGGTGCTGCTCACCACTGACGAGGAGCTCGCCCCCGGCCGTATGGTCGTGGCCAAGGTGGTGGCGACCGAGGGCGTGGACCTCGTCGCCGAACCCCTGGGCGACGGTGGGTGTACCGAGGAGGCGGCCAGATGACCGGAGTCCCGGCCTCCGCAGCCGGAGGCCATGCCCCGGCCGCCATGAGGCGGCCGGCGAGCTTGTGGAACATCGCCAACATCCTCACCATGGTGCGGCTCCTGCTCGTGCCGGGGTTCGTGTTGTTGATGCTCCACAACGGCGGCTACGACCCGGCCTGGCGTTCCTTCGCCTGGGCGGCCTTCGCCGTCGCCATGATCACGGACCTGTTCGACGGCCATCTGGCCCGGACGTACGACCTGGTCACCGACTTCGGCAAGATCGCCGACCCGATCGCCGACAAGGCGATCATGGGCGCGGCGCTGATCTGCCTGTCCGCCCTGGACGACCTGCCGTGGTGGGTCACGGGCGTGATCCTCTTCCGCGAGATCGGCATCACGCTGATGCGGTTCTGGGTCATCAAGCACGGGGTCATCCCGGCCAGCCGGGGCGGCAAGATGAAGACGCTCGCCCAGGGCGTGGCCGTGGGGATGTACATCCTCGCGCTCACGGGCCCCTTGGCCACTGCCCGCTTCTGGGTGATGGCCGTGGCCGTGGCGTTGACCGTGTTCACCGGGCTCGACTACGTGCGGCAGGCCGTCGTCCTGCGCCGGGCCGGGCTGGCGGCGGAGCGCGAGCGGGCCACCCGGGACTCCGTGCGATGAGCGGTACGGCCACGGAGGACGGCACAGGCGCGCAGGGCAACGGCGCGGCGGGCGCCCCCGCGGTCCTGGCCGCCCTGACCGGGCGCGGCGGGACGGTGGCCGTGGCCGAGTCCCTCACCGGCGGCCTGGTGGCCGCCGAGCTGACCGCGGTGCCGGGTGCCTCGCGCGCGGTGCGCGGCTCGGTCACCGCGTACGCGACGGACGTGAAACGCGAGGTCCTGGGCGTGGACGGCGCGCTGCTCGCCGAGCGCGGGGCCGTCGACGCGGACGTCGCGCGGCAGATGGCGGCGGGTGTACGGGCGTTGCTGCGCGCCGACTGGGGCATCGCCACGACCGGCGTCGCGGGGCCCGAGCCGCAGGACGGCCGACCGGTCGGTACGGTGTTCGTCGCCGCCGCGGGACCGGGCGGCCGGACCGCCGTGCGGCGGCTGGACCTGACGGGCGACCGGGCGCGCATCCGCGCGGAGAGCGTGCGCGCGGTTCTGGAACTGCTGCTGAGCGAACTGACGGAAGAACTGGCAGAAAACGTGGGCGCAAAGGATACGGAACACAACGGGGGGAATGGATGTTTGCAGCCCTGAGTGAACACGACATAGCTCCCCGCACGGCCGGAGTCCGAGGCGGTACGGTGGGGCGTGAAGGATCCGGATTCGCGGTCCAAGGAGGGAGCCACCGATGATTCTGCTCCGTCGCCTGCTGGGTGACGTGCTGCGTCGGCAGCGCCAGCGCCAGGGCCGCACTCTGCGCGAGGTCTCCTCGTCCGCCCGGGTTTCGCTCGGTTACCTCTCCGAGGTCGAGCGCGGGCAGAAAGAGGCGTCCTCCGAGCTTCTCTCCGCAATCTGCGACGCTCTGGACGTACGGATGTCCGAGGTCATGCGCGAGGTGAGTGACGAACTGTCGCTCGCCGAGCTGGCGCAGTCGGCGGCGGCGAGCGAGCCGGTACCCGCGCCGATGCGGCCCATGTTCAATTCGGTGTCCGTGACGTCCGTGACGGGCGTCCCGGGGGAGCGAGTGACGATCAAGGCTCCCGCGGAGGCCGTCGACGTGGTCGCGGCCTGAAGCGGACGCGGGGGACGTTCCTTCCGGAAACGTTTGTTCCCGTTGTTTGAACCCGGAGGATCCCGGTCGGTGTTCCGACCGGGATCCTTGCGTTTCCGGCCTCGCCTTCGGCCCCGCCCTTCGGTCTCGCGCTGATCGTTCTCGGCCTGCTCCGGAGTTTTGTGTGATGGTGGATGAACGGGGGCGAAACGGGCCAGAGCGATCCTTCGTGATCCCGGCGTGAACAGGAGAAGCGGATGTCCGTGGTGAAGAGCCCGCTGTCCGAACAGGACCGGAAGATCGTGGGCGACGCCCTGCAGGGCGCTCTCGTCGACCTCGTGGATCTCTCGCTCGTGGCCAAACAGGTCCACTGGACCGTGGTGGGCCCGCGTTTCCGCTCGATCCACCTCCAGCTGGACGAGGTCGTCGCCAGCGCCCGCCTGCACGCCGACACGGTCGCCGAGCGCGCTTCGGCGGTGGGCGTGGCACCGGACGGGCGCGCGGGGACGGTCGCCAAGACGAGCGGTATCGGCCAGGTCGGGGACGGCTGGCAGAAGGACACGGCGGCGGTGCAGACCCTCGTCGACGCCCTGCACGCGGTGATCACCCGGATGCGCAAGCGCATCACGGACACCGCCGACCCGGACCCCGTCACCCAGGACATCCTCATCGGCCTGACGGGCGACCTGGAGAAGCACCACTGGATGTTCCAGGCGGAGAACGCCTGAGCGGTCCGGTGCGACGGCGGCGTGCGCACGGCCGTGGCCGGCGCCGTCGCGCTCCCGAGCGCGTCTTCCCGGGTCCCGCGGGGCTGTCTAGCGTCGCGAGGGTTCGCCCGATGTCGCCCGGAGGGAGGCAGCCATGGCCGGGGCCCGGCACGGCATACGGGCAGTGGCCCGCTCGCGCGGGCCACTGGGCTGGGCGATGACGGCGGCGGCCACCGGCGCCTGGTGGTGGGCGGGCCTGCGCCTCCTGACCCACCCGCCCCTCTCCGGCCCGGTGGAGGGCCTCGTCATCGCGGGCGCCTGGGGCCTGAGCCTGCTGCCGGTGCACTGCGTCCCCCGGACGCCCCGCAAGGGGCGCGGGGAACTGCGCGACCAGCCCAAAACAACCCGCAGTCGCACACCGACCTCATGAG
>NZ_JAINFC010000063.1 GCF_020740835.1 Streptomyces sp. UNOC14_S4 | reverse complement strand
GTCCCATACTGACCAGGCCCCACCGGGCTCGCCCCGCCCCCGTTGCCGAAGGAACCACCGCACCATGCCCATACCCGTCGTCCTCCACGGTCGCACCGTGCGGCTGGAGCCGCTCGACGAGCAGCACATCGAGGGCTTGGCCGCCGCCGCGGCCGAGGACCACAGCAGCCACCGCTTCACGCCCGTGCCCAGCGGTACGGCGGCGACGCGCCGCTACGTCGCCGAGGCCCTCGCGGCCCAGTCGGCCAGCAAGGCTCTGGTCTTCGCCACCGCCCGGAACGCCGACGGCCTGCTGCTCGGGTCCACACGGTTCTGCGAGCTGGACTACTGGCAGGGGCCGGTGCCGCGGGCCGCCCGCGCCGCGCGGCCCCGAGGGCGACCCGCTCACCGCCGTCCCCGACGCCGTCGAGATCGGCGGCACCTGGCTCTCCGCCCGCGCCCAGGGCACGGGCGCCAACGCTGAAACCAAGCTGCTGATGCTGCGCCACGCCTTCGAGATCTGAGGCGTCCGCCGTGTCTCCCTCCGCGCCGACGCCCGCAACGCCCGCTCGCGCTCGGCGATCGAACGGCTCGGCGCGACCTTCGAGGGAACCCTCCGCGCCCACACCCGCGGCCTGAACGGCGCGGTGCGCGGTACGGCCTTCCACTCGATCCTCGACGAGGAGTGGTCCGGGATCCGGACCCGGCTCGAACAGCGCGTGGCGACGCGCCCCCACGCGCGGCCGCGGGGGCACTCTCTGGTCCCGGCCTAGTTCCGCCGCTCGCGCCGGACGGGCTGGACGTACCGGACGGCCGATCAGCGCTGGCACGATGCCGTTCCTTCTGTTCCTCTGGAAACCGGGTCGCCGGGCCGCGCCACGGGCACGGCCCGGCGAGGTGCGTCTGAGGAGGAGCGGCCGTGCAGGGCGAAGGAGTGCCGACCGGCGGTGCGGCCGGTGCCGCCGCGAACGGTGGTGACGGTGATGACGGCGTCGCCGCGCGCGCCTCGCTCCGGCGCGAGCAGCTCGGGCTGTCCCGGGAGGAGGCGGCGAGCCGGGCCGGGATGTCCGTCGCCTACCTCGACCAGTTGGGCAGGATCGGCTACGACTTCGACCCCGGCGCCCTCATGCGGCTCGCCGCCGTGCTGCAGATGCCGTACGACGAACTCGTGACGGGCCGCCGGGACGCTCCTCCGGGCCAGGGGACGGCGGCCGCTCACCCCGTGCTGATGCGGCTGGCGGAACGCGAGTGCTGGGAGAGGCTCGGCACGCACGGCATCGGGCGTCTGGGCCTGTCGACGGAGGCGGGCCCGGTGGTGCTCCCGGTCAACTTCCTGGTCGACGGGTGCGCCGTCGTCTACCGGACGGAGCACGGCGGCCCCGCAGCCGTCGCTGCGGGAACCCTGGTCGCCTTCGAGGCCGACCACATCGACGAACAGCTGAGCAGCGGCTGGAGCGTCCTCGTCACGGGTGCGGCGGAACACGTCACCGACCCCGGCACGATCCGGTCCCTTTCGGAACGGCCCGGCGCGCGGCCATGGGCCGGGGGCAAACGGGACCTGTGGGTACGTGTCGTCCCGGGCGAGGTGAGCGGCCGGACCATTCGCGCGGTGTGAGGGTACGGGCCGACGCGGCGGCTCGACGACGGCCACCGCCCGGCCGTACCGGAGCAACGCTCAGCCTCCGCAGCCGCCGCATCCTCCTCCGCACCCACCGCCGCACCCGCCACCGCCGCAGCCACCGCAACTGCTGTGACCGCCACCGCCACCGTGATCGCCACCGTGACCATGCCCGGTGCCGCAACCGCAGCTGACGACGGCGAAGCCCGCGGCACCGCCGCTGGCCGCGCCGACGGTGGCGGTACGGGCGTTCCTCGGCCGCCGACGCGTCCCGAACTCACCGAAAAGCGCGCGTACTTCCTCGTCCTCCAGGCCGGGCACCTCGTCGGCCCGCCGCAGCACGAACGGCTTGAGCCGGCCGACGGTCTCCGCGTCGAGGCCCACGTCGCCCGTCGGCCAGGAGGTGTCCTCACCCAAGGACACAAGCCATGCCCGGCCGGCTCCGGTCGGCTGCCCGGGCCTGTGGAGCCGGAAGCCGACCAGCGGCACGGACCCGAGGGCCAGCAGGAGGACAAAGGCCGACAGGGCCCACAGTCCGCCGGTTCCGGTGACCGCGGCGAGGGGTACGGTCACCACCCCGACGACCAGCGCCACCACCAGCATCCACCCGTGGAACACCCGGGCCCGGGCCAGCCGGGGATCGGGAAGGGGACGTTCGGACGCGGTGAGCAGCCCCTGCCGGGCCAGCCGGTCACCGATGGCCCGGATCGCCCGGCCGCGCAGGATTTCCCTGCTCATCCCGCCCAGTTCCCGCCGACGGGTGTCGCCGACCAGAGCGATGATCGCGGCTTCGACATCGTTCCTGGGCGCGGGATCGGTCACCGTGAGGGTGCCGGAGCGCGACAGGATCAGCCTGCCCCCGATCCGCATGACCACCAGGGCGGTCAGCGCCGCGCGCGGCGCGCCGCCGCCGAGATAGGCGGCGTCGTACAGCGAGAAACTGTGTGCTGTCAGAGTCTCGGGAGGCGAGGGCCGCGCCGCCGGCTCGCCCCCGCGCAGCCGCCAGGCGCCCACGGCCACGAGTACGCCGCAGACGAGAAAGGGTATGGCCCACATCAAGTCCCCCTGGGTCTCGGGGCGGTCGGTACCACGCTCGGCCCTCGGCAGGAGCCGGAGCCCCGCCCGGGAGTGCGCGGTTGCAGCCAGTGTGCCAGGGCCTGCGCCCGTACCGGACCGGTCGTGCGCCTGACCCTGGAACCCGGGTCATGGGGTTATCCCCCGGGAAGGTGTCGGGCCGCCCCCAGCGCGCCGGGGCCGCCACGCACGTGACGATCTTCTCAGCAGCGTTTGACGCCACGCACGTTGAGGAGTGATCGCACATGATCGGCAATGGGAAGCGATTCGCGGTGGCGGCTCTCGCCCTGGCCGCGACGCTGACCCCCGCGGCGGCTGCGCACGCGACACCGATGGCGTCCGCGTCGGCCGTCTCGTCGGCCGTCGCATCGGACCCCGGCCGCGCGCTGGACAGCATCGCCCGTCCGCTGCGGTCCGCGGAGCCGGGCACCGGCACGGCCGATCTGCACGCCCTGGGGGTGATGGTCGGCGACGCCAAGGTGGTCGGCGTGGGCGAGGCCACGCACGGCTCGCACGAGTTCTTCGCCCTGAAGGACCGGGTCTTCCGCTACCTCGTCGAGCAGAAGGGATTCACCACCTTCGCCCTGGAGATCAGCTGGTCGGCGGGTCTGCGGATCGACGACTACCTCCAGCGCGGCGACGGTGACCGCGACGCACGGCAGGTCGTGCACGAGGCGATGGCCGGATCCCCCTGGGATCGTGAGGAGTTCGCGACCCTCGTCCAGTGGATGCGCGACCACAACCGCCGGCACCCCGACCGCCCGGTCCGCTTCCTGGGCGACGACATCGGTGCGCCCAGGCTCGATGAACGGGTCTTCGACAGCGTCACCGACTACGTCCGGCGGACCCGTCCGGAGTCGACGTCGCGCCTGAACGAGCTCCTCACCGGTCTGCGCCCGCTCGACGACGCCATCGCCTACCTGGAGCGGCCGCTCGCGGAGCGGCAGCAGAATGCGGCCAGAGCAAAGCAGGTGCTGGACCTTGCACAAGGCCAGAGGTCCGGAGGCGGCGAGGACTTCGAGTTCGCGCTGCAGAACGCACGCAACATCGCCCAGACCTACACCTTCCTGAGCGTCGACCTCGGCGACCAGGGATCGTTGACCGCCATGCAGCGCTACCGCGACCAGGTGATGGCCGAGACCACGGCATGGTGGCAGCGGCGCACCGGCGGCAGGGTCCTGCTGTCGGCCCACAACGACCACGCGGGCTACGCGGCCTCCGATCCCACTACGTACCCGAAGACCCAGGGCTCGTTCCTCCGCGACGCCCTGGGCGCGGACTACCTGGCCATCGGCACCACCTTCGACCGGGGCTCCTTCCTCTCCAAGGGCCAAGCGCTCGGCGGCGAGTGGAAGAAGTTCACCGTCGGCCCGGCCGGTCCCGGCACGAACGAGTACACGCTCGACCAGGTCCGGTACCGCGACTACTACGCCGACCTGCGCAGGGCCCCTGCCGCCGCCCGCAGTTGGCTGAACATTCCGCGCCCGGCATACAGCGTCGGCACGCAGTACCCGAACGACAAGACACCCGAGATCGCCATCGGCGGGACATACGACGTCCTGGTCCACCTCCACACCGTTCGGGAGGCGGACAAGCTGTAGCGCCCCGGCGTGAACCGGACGGCTGCCGGCCACCGGGCCGGGCCCCGGCCGCCCCGGCCGGCGACAGCACGCCGACTTCCAGCGCTGGACGGGGAACCACGGCAGTAATATGATCTTGGTCCCGGGCTGTGCTTCTACTCGTTCTTCGAACAGTGCCAGCACCGGACGGCCTGCGCCCTCTGCGATTTCCGCGCCCCTGAGGAATCGGCGAAAGCCCAACTCGTCGAAGCCAAGGACAATGCGCAGCGCATACCTGTGAGCATTCCGCTCACCGGAGAGGAACGCGCCGCCGTCGACGACGGCCAGAGCGCCCTCGATCGCCTGCTCGAACACCTCGCTGAGGTGGCCACCTCAGCCGACCCGCCCCCGAGCGAGCTCCGCGCCGAACCTGGTCGCCCCTGCCCTGGCTGTCCGATCACCACCTGACTCCACCGACCGAAAGTACCGCTGACATGCGACCCGCCCTCTTCACCATCGACATCCCCGGCCCGGGACGACTGAGCACCATGGCCAGACCCCGTGGCAACGAATGGCTTGAGGACGAGATGGCCGCGCTGAAGGACTACGGCGTCGACGTCCTGGTCTGCGCGCTCACCGGACCCGAACTCGACGAACTCGGCCTCGCGGACGAACCCCGGGCAGCCGCGGCGGCCGGGCTGCAATTCGTCGCGATACCCATCCCCGACCGCACCGTCCCCGACCGCACCATGGTCCTGCCCACCCTGCACGAACTGGCCGAACGGCTGCACGGCGGCGCACACGTCGTCACCCACTGCCGAGCCGGCATCGGACGCTCATCCCTCCTCGCGGCCGCACTCCTCATCCTCAACGGCGTCGACCCTGACACCGCCTGGAACCGGATCGAACGAGCTCGCGGGCTCGCCGTCCCGGACACCGCTGAGCAGCGAGAGTGGACGATGAAGCTGCTCAAATAGGCGTGATGTCGACACAGCGGGAGCCGGAGCCCCGCCCGGGAGTACGTGGTTGCAGCCAGTGTGGCATGGCGCCTCCACCTGCACCGGACCGGTCGTGACGGACCTCGCGTCACACCGGCGACCGCCCGCAGCTCGTCGGCGAGTTCGCCGGGAGGAGGGTGGTTCCCGTTGCAGGCGGGGGTTCATGGGGCGAACTCCGCGAGGACCACGGTGGCGTCGTCGTGTGTCTTGAAACGTGGCCAGCGCGTGCGGGTGGGGTCTGTTCGTTCGACTGTCCTGGTCCCGGCGATGAGGGCGGCCGGGCCTTCATGCTGGAGGGTGTCGAGGAGCTGGGCCCAAGTGAGGAGGCGGAAGGTGTCGACGAGGCGGCTCGCGCCGTCGGTGAGCAGGGCCGCGCGGTGGACGGTGGAGATCCGGCACGTGCCGGTGAGGGCGTGATGGGCGGCTTCGGGGACGGTCGAGGCGATCCAGTAACCGTCGGACCGGTTGCGCAGTTGCCGGTGGAGCTCCGTGAGCCGTGCGACGAGTGCGGCGGGGTCGGCCGGTGTCCCGTCGGCGAGCGCGGCACGGAGGTGGGTACGGGCCAGGTCGTCGAGAGTGGTGTCGGTGATCACGCGGATGCCGGTGTCGCCGAGGTCGAGGACGAGGGAACTGTCGGAGAGGACGAGATGGTCGAGCAGGCCACCGCGTCGGCGGATCATCGCGACGGTGGCGGCGGGTGCCCACGGCGGGCCCGGGGCACAGGTGGCGCGGTGCAGAGCGGCGACGTCGGCGATGGCCTGGAAAAGGGCTTCGGAGAGGGACCGGGAGGAGTCCGCGGAGAGGTCCAGGAGGCGGCTGCCGAGGTGGTGTACGTACCACGGTGTGCCGTGGGCACAGCCGGAAGAAGCACCGCAGGAGCCGCCGGAGGGGCTGCTCGGGGGCTCGGACACCCCGTCGAGGACGATGGCGGCGTGGGGGCCGGTGAACGCGGCGTCCTCGTTCACATCCTGCTCCGTGCCGGGTGCCGATGCCACCGCTACGCGCATGCCGTTCCTTTCTCGGGCGGTCAGCCGACTTTGGGGATGGAGGAACCTCCGACCAGGACATGGGGGGTGCCGTCGGGGAGCCGGTAGAAGGTCCATGCGCGCGGGTCGCGGTGGGCGTGGTCGTGTCCGGCGAAGACGGTGCGGGTGACGGGGACGAGCCGGGTCCTGCGCGGCTGGAAGGCGGCGATGGCGCTGGCGTAGCGGGGGAAGGCCCGCAGTCCGTTGCGGTCGGCTTCGACGCGGACGACGGAGAGGATGTTGCGGTAGGTGCCGGTGAGCGGCACCACGTCGACGTCCGGTGGTGAAGGGGGCACGACGAGCCGGGGGATGGTGAGTCCGGCCAGCTCGTCGAGGAGCGCGCCGCACAGGTCGGTGCGCAGGGCCAGGGAGTCGCCTCCGTTGGTGAGCAGGGCGATGGCCAGCCGCCGGTCCTGGACCAGGTACAGGAACGCGTACTGGCCGGGGCCATGCCCGGCGTGCCCGTACACCTCGCGCCCTCCCCAGCCGTACCGCAGCCACCCCAGGCCGCGGTGCTCGGCGGTCCAGTGGTCGGGCACCTTGGCGTACGGTGCGCGCATCGCGGCCGCCAGGGCACACGGCATGATCCCCGCGCCGTCGTGCAAGTGCGCGTGGGCGAAGGCGAGGAGGTCGGCGACGGTGGTGCGGATGCCCCCGCCGGGCCCCGCCGAGCGCGGCGGCTCCAGACGCCATACATACGGCGCGTCGAAGTCACCGGCATGTCCAGGACTCAGGCGCAAGCCCCGCGTCTGGGCAGGCAGGGTCACGGTGTGCCGGAGGCCGAGGGGGTCCAGCAGCCGTTCGCGCAGCGCGCTGTCCCAGACCTGTCCGGTGACCCGTTCGACGATACGTCCGATGAGGACGTAACCGCTGTGGCAGTACGAGACGGTGGCGCCGACCGGATGGCACTGGCCGAGCCCGGCGCAGGCGGTGACGTAGCGGTCCAGACAGTCGTCCCCGCCGCCGGTGTCGGGGAAGAACCCGCCCTCGATGCCACTGGTGTGGCCGAGCAGGTGCCGGACGGTGATCTGTCGCGCGGCACGCGGGTCGGCCAGGCGCAGCTCCGGCAGGACGTCCAGGACCGGGGTGTCGAGGGACAGGAGGCCGTGGCCGACCAGTTGCATGACGAGGGTCGCGGTGAACGGTTTGGTGAGCGAAGCGATCTGGAACAGCACGTCGGTGGCCATGGGGGCGCCGGTGACCAGATCGAGCACACCGACCGCCAGTTCGTGTGCCTCGCCATCGACCAGCACGCCCAGGCAGGCTCCAGGCACTCGATGAGTGCGGATGAGATCACGGCATCGCGGTTCCCATATGGACCGGTCAAACGGCATATCAGTGGCTACCCGGCGACAGACACCCCTAAAACCGGACCCGCACGGGCCACTGGCGCACACGGACAGCCCGAGCCCACTCGCCGTGATCGCAACGGCTGTAGTGCTAGGTGGACAGATCGCCGTGGGTGGCCACGACGGCGGTCACGAACCGGCCCCAGGCCGCGCGCGGGACGACGACCGGTGTGCGGCTCGTGTCCTTGGAGTCGCGGACCGGCGTCACACCCGGGTATTGCTCGGCGATCTCGACGCAGCCGCCGCCGCCTTGACTGTGGGTGCTCTTGCGCCAGGAAGCCATTGTCAGGTCGGGTCGGGCTATGGGCATGGGGGCAACTCCTCAACGGTCTTGCGAAGGAAAGCTCTCGATTCGTCCGGCGCAAGGGCCAAGTCATGTAGGTGGTCGTAAAGACGGGTGAGCTCTGCGACGGAGGTCTGGTTGGTCGTGAACTTCCCCAGGCGACCAATCGCCCGATGTGCGAGAGGGCTTGACCGAGGGCGACCGATGATCGTTGCGAATCCCTCGTACATGAAAATGCTGCCGATGTGGAACGGCAGTAGGCGGAGTTCGACATTTGGGTCGTGCGATCTTTTGATGAGATGAAGCAGTTGCTCTCTCTTGACCCGGGTGTCGCCCGCCATGGTGTGCAGTGCGGATTCCCACATCACGACACGGAGCGTCGGTGGCTGCGGCTTGCGCAGAATCGCCCGCATCTTGGCTCGGTAGTCGATCTTGTCTTGCAGGTTTCCGCCGTAGAACGGCATACCGGCTTCCAAGGCCAGCTGCGTGTGCTCCTCCGTCTCCAGCATGGCTGGGACGAATCCGGTGATCTGCCGGATCGTAGCCGCTTTCGATTGCTCTCTGAGGTATCGCGCGATCCATTTGGCATCAGGATTGTCGTCCAGCTCATCCCGGAATCTCCACAGGCGTCCACCTGCATCGAGGGCGTCATCGATGCGGCGAGTCACGTCACGACGTGGCACGTGGCTGCCGTTCTCGAAGTGGGAGATCGCCGTGGGCGACAAGGCGACCGCCTTGGCGAGCTCGGCCTGTTTCCAGCCCTTGGCGAGACGGTGTTCACGGATGGCGTTCCCCAGCTCGGCGACCCGGACCAGGTATGAGTCAAGTGGCCGTAGGGCTGCCATAGTTGTATCCCCCAGATGACTGAGTACGTCGCTCAAGCCCTGAACGTGGTCGAGCATAGGGGGCCGGGCAGATACTGGTCAGCGGAACCGGACGCCCTGGCTCTCGGCGCCTGACGCTGTGATGCCCGTCGAGCGGCACCGCACACGGAGAGGTTCAGGCCAACTCGGGCGCCCCATGGTTCCGGCTGCCCCCACGTTCCGCTCCAAGGAGACATCTGCCATGCCCGTCGGAGGACGACACCTCGACACCCAGCCGGTCCGGAGCCAGTACGCCGAGATCGAGCACATCATCGGCCTCGTCCTCGGCGCGGCCGGCTCGCCGCCCGCAGGCGTCGTCGAGGCGTCGACGCTGAAACTCCGCCGCTGCATCGACACCCTCGCTCCCCGGGTCACGCACGACGCCCGGGAACTGCTGCTGCCCGGCGACCCCCGCCGTACCGCCGTCGAGGAGGTCGCCGACGAGGCCGTTCACCGCGCGCGGAACGTGGGCCCCGGCTGTGGGCTGGAGAGCGCCTTCGCCTACTGCCGGGGGCTGGCGCGCAGCGTCCGGGAGCTGCGCGATCTCCAGCGGGCACTCGCCCGGGTCAGGGACGACGGCCGGTGACCGCTCCGTCGCTCCCGCCGCTCACCGTCCTGCCCGTGACCGCCGCGTACGACTACGCGTACTTCCGCGACCTGCTCGCCGACCCCTCCGTACTCGCGACCGGCGTCGCCGTCCGCATCGCCCGCGTGCCCCTGCTCGCCGTCCCCGTCGGCGGGCCGCGGCGCGGCGGCTACTTCCCCGTCCCGAACGTGACCGTCGGCCTGGCGGTGCGCGGGCTCCTCGCGCACCGTCCCGGTTTTCCGGCGCCGCGGCTGCGGTGGGCCCCGTACCGCGACACGTGCCATGTGGTCGAGTGGGGCGACGTCCCTCCCGTGGACGACGACGCCGCCCGCGGGCGCTTCTACGGATACCGCGAGACGGCGATAGCCGCGTTCCTCTCCTCGCCGGTCAGCGCCGCACCCTCGGCATCCCCAGTCCGATCCAGGAGATGATCTCCCTCTGGATCTCGTTGTTGCCGCCGCCGAAGGTGAAGATGACCGCGCTGCGGTAGCCGCGTTCGAGTTCGCCGTGGAGGGCCGCGGCGGCGGAACCCTCCTTGAGGGGAGCCGTCGCGGCGACGATCTCCATCAGCCAGGCGTAGGCGTCGCGGCGGGCCTCGGAGCCGTAGACCTTGGCGGCGGAGGCGTCCTGGGGGGTGAGGGTGCCGTGCTGGAGGGCGTCGACCATCTGCCAGTTGAGGAGGCGCATCGCCTCCAGCCGTACGTGGGTGCGGGCGAGCCCGGTGCGGACCCAGCCGAGGTCGAGGACGCGGCGGCCGTCGGACAGGCGGGTCCGTGCCGCCCACTCGCGTACGTCGCGCAGGGCGCGGATCGCCGCGGTGCCGTGGGCGGCGAGGGTGACGCGCTCGTGGTTGAGCTGGGTCGTGATCAGGCGCCAGCCCTTGTTCTCCTCGCCGACGAGGTTGCGCACGGGCACCCGGACGTCCTGGTAGTACCCGGCGGTGGTGCCGTGGGAGGCGAGCGTGTCGATACGGGTGCAGGAGTAGCCGGGCGCGTTCGTCGGGACCAGGAGGATGCTGATGCCGCGGTGGGGCGGGACGCCTTCCCGGACGGGCGTGGTGCGTACGGCGAGCCAGATCCAGTCGGCGCTGTCGCCGTTGGTGGTCCAGATCTTCTGCCCGTTGACGACGTACTCGTCGCCGTCGCGCACGGCGCGGGTCCTCAGCGAGGCGAGATCCGTACCGGCGTCGGGCTCGCTGTAGCCGATGGCGAAGTCGATCTCCCCGGAGAGGATGCGGGGCAGGAAGTACGACTTCTGCTCGGGGGTGCCGTATTGCATGAGCGTGGGGCCCACGGTGTTGAGTGCCATGAGCGGCAGCGGCACCCCGGCCTGTGCGGCCTCGTCGAAGAAGACGAACTGTTCCGCGGGGGTCATGCCGCCGCCCCCGTACTCCTTCGGCCAGCCCACGCCCAGGCGGCCGTCGGCGCCGAGCCTGCGGATGGTGTCGCGGTAGAAGCGCTTCTGCCGGGCGGGGTCGGCGTGCCGGGCGCCCGCGTCGTCGGGGACCAGGGCGGCGAAGTACTCCCGCAGTTCGGCGCGCAGCTTCCGCTGTTCCGGGGTCTGATCGAGGTCCATGGGCCCTCCAGGGTCTCGCCGACGCTGCGGGTGACGGCGGACACGGTAGAACCCGTTGCAGAAATTCGGAAGGCTGTGCCTCAGAGCCCCTGGGGACGGCTGAGGGCCGGTCGCCCCCGGCGACCGGCCCTCAGTTCTGGCGTAATACGTGGGATACGCGGAATACGCGGGATACGCGGGTTACGTCAGCGTCGGCCCGCGTGCCTGCGGTGACGTCCCCCCGCGGCGGGCGGCCCGCCCGCGCGGCGGCGGGAGCGCGGCACGGCGCCGTGGGCGTGACCGTCGTGACCGTACGCGTGCTCCTGGGCGGCGTCGTACTCCTCTTCGGCGAGCTCGCGGGAGAGGCCGTAGCGCTCCATCAGCGGCACCTTGTGCAGCCGGGGCAGCAGCCACGCGTGCCAGACACCCGTCACGAAGAGGATCGCGGAACCGGCGATCAGCACGGAGCCGAGGGTGTCCGTCGGGTAGTGGGCGCCCACGTACATGCGGGAGAAGGCGACGAGCAGCACGGCGAGCACGCCGCAGACCACGACCGTCCGCCGGTGGCGGGTCTCACGGAGGAGGAAGTACGCGGCGACCACCGCGGCGACCGTGAAAGCCGTGTGGCCGCTGGGGAAGCTGTTGGAGCCGATCTCGGGGTCGAGCATGAACTGGCGGGGCGGCCGGGGACGGGCCACGATGGCCTTCGCCACCTGGGTGCTGTTCCACCCGACCGCGACGACGAGGAACGTGGCCGCGGCGCGCATCGGCCGCTTGCGCACGAACAGCAGCCAGCCGCTCCAGAGCGCGAGGATCACCACGCCCGCCACCGGCGAGGCGAGGGCGCTGATCCCCTCCATCACATGGTTCAGCCACGGGGCACGGAGATGGGTCTGGATCGTGCGGTCCAGCTTGAGGTCGTGCGGCTGGATCAGGCGGGTGTGCGCGGCGACCAGTCCCAGCGTGATCGCGACAGCGAACAGCAGGATGGAGTTGCGCAGCCAATGGCGCACGTACGGCATGGGTGGGGCGTCCTTTGTATCGGTAGGGCGGTACCGGCACGGCAGTACATCACGCGGGTGACGGGGTACGTGCCGCGCGGGGTCGACGGCACGGCTGTACGGCAAAGCTACACGTGCCGCCCACCCAACGAACGGTCGCGACGGTGCGTTACCGTACGCATACGGAAACGGCATCGACGGAGGGCAGAGCACTGACCGGCAGCACATCCGGAACCGCGCGGCGGGGGCGGCCGGAGCTGCCCGAGGACCCGCGAGAGCGGCTCGCCGCCGTCTGCGGGCTCGGCCGGGAGCAGGCGCTCCCGGCCCACCGCACGCTGCTCCCGGGGCGCCCGACCATGGCCTGATTCCGCCCCCTTGCGAGCAACCGCACTCAACCGGAACGGTGTTGACGGAGTCCTGCCCGTCGTACACACCAACCGGAGGGGAAAGGCTGCATCGCATGACGGTTCGCACGGTATGCACGGTACGCACGGTTCGAAGAGCACTGGTGGGCGCGCTGGTCGCCGCCACGGCGACCGCGACGGTCCTCACGTCGTCCGCATCGGCCACGTCGGCATCGTCCATCTCATCCGCCTCGGCACAGGACCGCGCCTCCGCCCTCCGCGCCGCGATGGAGGCACAGGTGAAGGGCGGGGTGCCCGGCGTGCTGGGGCGGACCGAGGACGGCGGTGACGTCTGGCAGGGGTCGGCGGGGGTCGCGGACCGCGACACGCAGCGGCCGCGGCAGGCGCAGGACCGCTTCCGCGTCGGCAGCATCAGCAAGGCGTTCACCTCGGTCGTCCTGCTCCAGCAGGAGGCGGAGGGCAGGATCAGCTTGGACGACACGGTCGACCACTGGCTGCCGGGCGTGGTGCGGGGCGGCCACGACGGACGCGCGATCACCGTGCGCCAGCTGCTCAACCACACCAGCGGGATCTTCAACTACACCCAGGATCCGGCCGTCGTCGCCGCGCTGACCACGGACTTCCAGCGGCATCGCTTCGACACCAAGACGCCCCGGCAACTGGTGGACATCGCCATGAAGCACGCGCCGGACTTCCGGCCGGGCGAGGGCTGGAACTACTCCAACACCAACTACGTGCTCGCGGGCATGATCGTGGAGAAGGTCTCCGGGCACTCGTACGCCACCGAGATCGAGCGCCGCGTCCTCAAGCCGCTGGGCATGCGCGCCACCACGCTCCCCGGCGCCTCGCCGTGGATGCCGAACCCGCACGGGCGCGCCTACAGCAAGCTGGAGATACAGCCGGCACCGGACGCGAAGATCTACGACGTCACCGACTTCAACCCGTCGTGGGCCGGAGCGGCAGGCGAGATCATCTCCACCACCGGCGATCTCAACACCTTCTACCGCGCGCTCCTCGGCGGCAAGCTCCTCCCCCAGCCCCAGCAGCGCGAACTGCTCACCACGGTGTCGACGCGCGGCCGGCTTCCGGGTGCCTCGTACGGCCTCGGGGTCTACGCGCAGAAGCTGTCGTGCGGGGTGGACATCTGGGCCCACGGCGGCGGCATCCCCGGCTCCGCCTCCATGGTGGCCGCCACCCCGGACGGCAAGCACACCGCCGCGTTCAACTTCAACGGCGACTGGTCGGGCGACTCGAACGCCCTGCTGGAGGCCGGGTACTGCGGCAAGGTCCCGGAGGACAACGGCAAGCCGGGCCCGGCAGCGGCGATAACCGCGCTGCGCTGACCCCGTAGCTGAGATAGGTGAGAGGGGCCGGCCCGGGCACCCCGGCCGGCCCTTCGGCACGGCGCTCACGCCGTACTGGGCGCTCACGCCGTACTGAAGGCCAGGACCGCGTTCTGGCCGCCGAAGCCGAAGGAGTTGCTGACCACCGTGGCCAGCCGCACCCGGCGCGGGGACGTGCGGACGACGTCGAGAGGGAGGTCGGGGTCGGGGTTGTCGAGGTTCGCGGTGGGCGGTATCAGCTGGTACTGGAGGGTGAGGACGGCGCACGCCGCCTCGATGCCGCCCGAGCCGCCCGCGGAGTGGCCGAGGACGCTCTTCGGCGCGGTGACGGGCGGCGGGGTGCGGAACACCCGGGCGAGGGCGCGGTATTCGGTGAGGTCGTTGATCCTCGTGGCGGTGCCGTGGGCGTTGACGTGGTCGACGTCGCCGGGTGCCAGATCCGCGTCGGCCAGCGCCGCGCGCAGGGCGTCCGCCGCGCCCCGCCCGTCCGGGTGCGGGGCGACGGTGTGGTGGGCGTCGCAGGAGGCCCCGTACCCGCGCAGCAGGGCCCTGGGCCGGACGCCGCGGGCGCGGGCGTGGGCGGGGCGTTCGAGGACGAGCACCCCGGCCCCCTCGCCGAGGACGAAGCCGTCGCGGTCGGCGTCGAACGGCCGCGAGGCGCCTTCCGGGTCGTGGCCGCGGGCCGACAGGGCGCGCATCTGGTGGAAGCCGACGGCGGTGCTGCGGGCCCGCAGTGATTCGCTGCCCCCGGCCAGGGCGATGTCGCAGCTGCCCGCCCGTACGAGGTCGCGGGCCACCCCGATGGCCGTGGCACCGGAGGCGCAGGCGGTGGAGACGCCCAGGTTGGGGCCGCGGGCGCCGAGGTCGAGGCCGACCTCGCCCGCCGCCATGTTGGGGATGCTGCGCATGATCGCCATGGGTGAGACGCGGTCGGGGCGGCCCGCGGCCATCCACGCGAACTCCCGGTCGTAGTGCTCCATGCACGCGGTGCTCGCGCCGATCACCACGGCGACCCGCAGCGGGTCCCACGCGGTGGTGTCGAGACCGGCGTCGGCGACGGCCTCACGGGCCGCGGCCAGGGCCATGGCGCTGAACCGGTCCAGCCGGGCCGCCGACCGCCGTCCCAGCGCGGCGGCCGCGTCGAAGGCGCTCGCGCAGGAGAAGTCGACCGGCAGTCCGGCCAGCAGCGGGTCCCTGGCGGCACGGCACTTGCCGGCCAGCAGGCCCTCCCAGGTGGCGGCCACCCCGACGCCCGCCGGGGTGACGAGCCCCAGGCCGGTGACGGCGACGTCGCCGTTCGTCATCGTCCGGCCGTCGGCGCGGACAGCAGGTCCGCGGCCTCGGCGAGGGTCAGTGTGCTCAGGCCTTCGAGCGGAAGCCCGGCGTCGGCGTGTCCGTCGAGCGCGACGGCCAGTTCCACCAGGGCCATGGAGTCCAGGGCGAGCTCCGCGAACGTGCGCTCAGGAGCCAGCCGTTCGGGATCGACACCGATGCGGGTGACGAGGGCTTCGGTCAGGGTCTCGTAAGCGCTGCTGCTCATCGTCGTCCTCCGCCATCGATTCGTTCGCGACAGGTTCGTTCTCACGGGAATTGCGTGCGCAACGGGTGCACACCGCGTGCGGTACGGCGCAGGCGCAGTGCCGCAGCGAGCAGCGGAGGGACACCGGGCCGTGGGCGTCGACCGCGCGTTCGGCGAGGGCGGCGAGGCCGCGGCGGTCGAGTGCCGCGCCCGGGGGAATAAGGGGCAGAACGGTGACGTCGACGGCCAGCCCGCGGATCGCGGCGGTGTTGCGCAGGGACTCCGCGGCGGTCATGGAACCCACGTAGGAAGCGGCGGTCGTGAGCGTACCGGCGACGTGGTAGCGGAGGGCGACCGGGCGCACGGCCGCCCCGGCGTCGAGAGCGGCCTGGAACACGGCGGGACGGTAGCGGCCTCCGGCGGCGCCGCACCAGGTGGTGCCCTCGGCGAACACGGCGACCGCGTCGCCGTGACGCAGCGCCTCGGCGACGCGCGCGACGCTGTCCGGCAGCGTGGACAGCCGGTCGCGGTCGACGTAGAGGCTGCGGCCGATGGCGGCGATCCAGCCGATGACCGGCCAGCGGCGCAGATCGGCCCTGCTCACCAGGCGTACGGGCAGGACGGCGGGGAGCACGGAGACGTCGAGCCACGACGTGTGGTTGCCGACGACCAGCGGGGCCACGGGGCCTGTGGGGGCATGCGCTCCGCGGATCGTCACCGTCCAGCGGACGCCCACCGACCGCAGGACGCCGCGCATGAACCAGCGGTACGCGCCGTCCGACACCCGGTGTCCGGCGAGTCTCGTCAGGGCCAGCAGGGGCACGTGGGCGAACAGGAGCAGGAACGCGGCGATCCGCGCCGCCCGGCGCAGGTGTCCGACGGTCGGCGGTGCGGGGCACAGGCAGCCGCGCCCGCAGGGGGAGAGCGGCCGCCAGGGCGCGACGGCCGCGGGGCACGGAGCCGTCATCCGCTCATCCCTCACTCATCCTTGGCTCATCCTTCGCAGCAGGCGGAGGTAGTCGGGGTGCACGCGGTCCAGGGACAGCAGGACGAACAGGTCGGCGGCGTCGAAGGCCGCGTCGTAGGCCGGTGGCCCGCAGACCCGGGCGCCCAGGTGCAGATAGCCCCGGAGCAGCGGGGGCAGGGCATTGCCGGGGTCCCCCGGAACGCCGCCGGGACTCCCTGGACCGACGCGGGCCCGCCAGGGGACGTGGGGACTCACCCGGTGCGGGAGGGGCGCGTAGTGCCGCTCCCGCACCGTCCGCCAGGCGAGGGCCGCCCGGCTGCCGCCGTCGTCAAGGGGGATGGAGGCGCAGCCGCACAGCCAGCACAGTTGACGCCTCGTCAGATAGGTGAGGATGCCCGCCCACAGGACGAGCATCACCGTGCCGTTGCGGTGGCTACGGTGGACGCACGCGCGCCCGGCCTCCACGAGGTCATCGCGCAGGGGCGCGAGGGCGCCGAGGTCGAACTCGCCGTCGGCGTAGAGCTTCCCGGCGGCGCGCGCCGCCCGCGGGGGCAGCAGGCGGTAGGTGCCGACGAGTTCCCCGGTGGCCGTCGCGTGGACGACGACGTGGTCGCAGAACGCGTCGAAGGCGTCCACGTCGCGGCCGTCGGCCCCGGTCACGGCGCCGACGCCGAACTCCTCGGTGAAGACGGCGTGCCGGAGCCGCTGCGCGGCGCGCACGCCCGGTTCGTCGGCGGCGAGGGTGACCTCGTAGCCGCCGGGGGACGCGGGGTCTCCCGTACGGGCCAGGACCCGTGTTCCGTTCATCGGAGGCCGGGACCGGGAGAGCCGCGCTCAGGAGTGTCGCGGTCGGTGGCGGAGACGGTCACAACGGCTCCTTCCGTCAACAAGGAGCGTCAACAAGGAGCACGATGCCCAGAGCTCGCGGCGGGATGCGCCCATCCGGCAGAGTTCATCTGAAGGTGCGAAGCACGCCCCCTGCCGACCCCGATCCGGTCACCCACGGAATCGGCCGGGCGTGAAGCCGAGCCGACAAGGCCGACCGGTCCGATGCCGCCGGGTGCCGCCAGGTGCCGCGCGGCGCTTACGCTGATCGGGCGGAGCACCGGGAGTGTCCTCGCGGTGCTCCCGCCGGGGGGCGGCCGCCGTCAGTACGGTCCGCCGCTGTGGACACACTCATTTTCGCCGGCTTGCTGGCCCTGGTGATCGCCCTGTTCAGACAGGCCCCGGGGCGCAGAGGGCGGATGATCGTGCTGGGCTCGTGGTGGGTGCTTCTGGTCGTGACCCTTTTCCTGCTGGCCCACCACATCACCAGCAGCCTGAAGCTGGGACTGAGCTACTGATGACGACCGCGCAGACCGTCTCCCCCGCCGAGCCCCACCCTGCCGGCCTCCTGGCGCAGGCTCAGTTCTGGTTCGCCTGTCTCTTCGCCGTCGGCTGGACCGCCGTGGTCTGCGGCGGGCTGTCCGTGCAGTTCGGTGCCTGGGACTATCCATGCCCGCTGTGCATGGTGCAGCGGATGTTCATGCTGCTCGCCGCGCTCGGCGCCGGGTACGTCGTACGCCAGGGCATGCGCGGCACGATCACCGGACGCGACTACATGACGGGCTGGGGCCTGTCCGTGGTGGCCTGCATGGCAGGGGGGTTCGCGTCCTGGCGGCAGACCATGCTCCACATCCTGCCGGGCGACAAGGGCTACGGCTCCCCGGTGCTGGGGCTGCACCTGTATGTGTGGGCGTGGGTGTTGTTCATGCTCTCGATGGTGGCCATCGGCGTCGTCATGGCCTTCGCCCACCTCACCGCGGGCCCCACCGTCCCGGCGTTCCCGCAGCGTACGGCCGGCATGCTCGTACTCGCCTTCGTCGCGCTGGTCACCGCGGTGAACCTGGTCGCGGTCCTCTGTCTGGAGGGCTTCCACTGGTTCCTGCCGGACGACCCGCGCCGCTACCAGCTCTTCTACGACCTGGGGATCCTCTAAACAGAGACAGAGACAGAGACAGGGGCTCCTGCCCCGCGTCCGTACGGGACGCGGGGCAGGAGCCCCTTCGTTCATCCGGGCCCGGTCAGCCCTGGCACACACCGCGCTCGTAGTCGAACGTGGCGCCCGCCTTCGAGTACTGCCACTGCGGCGCGAGCAGCTTCGTGTTCAGCTGCTTGGCCGCCTCCGGGCTCTCGACGATGTAGCCGAAGTCCTGGAGCCACGAGGGGTACAGGTTCTTGGAGCCGATGTAGAAGGCCGAGTCGTCCACGGAGACCAGCTTGTGGTGCTGCGCGTACGGCTTGCCGTCGGCCCACTTGGCGCTGTCGGAGCTGCGGGCGGTCGCGAGCTGGAGGTTGCTGCACATCGCGGCCTTGGCGCCCTGCTGCCCGCCGGGGAGCAGCGCGAGGCGGTTGCGGATCAGGTCACTGACCTCGGACAGCGACTTGATCTGCGAGTAGCCGCCGCTGCCGACCGCGCCGCGGTTCTCCGGGTCGCTGACGACGATGCGGACCTTGACGCCCGCGGCCAGCTTCGCGGCGAGGGTGTCGTAGAGGCGGACATCGTAGCGCGGCAGGGGCGGACAGGTCGCGTTGAGGTCCTGCTGGGAGATCTCGACGTGGCTCTTGGCGCTGGCGACCAGCGCCCGCAGGGCGCTCTCCTCGGGGTTGGCCGTGTCGTAGTCGCGGTCCGCGTTGGTCCTGTCGGGCAGGCCGACCACGCACTTGGTGTCGGAGGCGCTCGGCAGGTCCGGGCGGAAGGCCGAGGACGCGTCCTTGTCCTTGATGCCCACGCCGAGGCCGCCGACGGCGATCACCGGCACGTTGCCGGTGGCCGGGACGGACTTGGGGTTGGCGTCCTTCTGCAGCGTCGGCATGCAGTCGGCGCCGTTCGACGAGGCGAACCAGACGCTCGCGATGTTGCTCTTGTTCTGGCAGGTCCAGGACCAGAGCTGGTCGAGGTAGCGGCCCGCGGAACCGGCGGCGGGGCCGGTGAGGGCGAGGTCGACGTCGGACACCGGGTGCGCGGTGTCGATGTAGTCGTCCTTCCAGCCGTTGATGCCGCCGGTGACGGCCGACTGGCCGTCGACGACCAGGAGCTTGGAGTGGTTCCAGGAGAACGCCGTCTTGGACGTGGTCATCGACGCGACGTTCAGCGTGATGTTGCCCGCGGCCTTGCCGAGCTTGCTGTTCAGCTCGTCGCGGTACTTCGACGGCACGACGTTCATGTGGTAGATCGGCGCGGCGCCGACGAGGATGCGGACCTTGAGCTTGTTGCCCGCCTCCGCCGAGGACTTGAGGCCGGCGACGATCGCGTCCTGGAAGGCGCCGTTGGGGAACGGCGCCAGCGTGGAGATGTCGACCGTGCGCGTCGCCTTCGAGATGTTCTCGGTCATCTTGGCGAGCAGCCGCTTGGTCCCGGGGCGCTCGGCGCACTTGTCGTCGCCCCAGCAGCCGGGGGTCTGGAGCAGCCAGTCGGTCGGGTCGGCGGAGGAGGCGTCCAGCTTGTTACCGCTGGTGCGCTCCCACACGTCGCCCTCGAGCCCCGGCGAGACCTGACGGAGCGTCTGCTCGACCGCGTCGAGGTGCGGGGTGGCCGAGTCGGCGGCGAAGGCCGGGGTGGTGGGCAGTACGGCCAGAGCGACCGCGGAGGCTATCGCGGATCCTGCGAGCCGTCGGTTCGAACGGCGGGCGCGGGTACGGGACAACGTCGCATCCTTACGGGGGTGGGGGTGGCTCAGGATCAGGTCCTGATCAGGACCTGAAGCTACCAGTCCGGACGGTGTTGATGATCATCCGGCTGAACGGTGTGCAACCCCCTGCGGGGCTGTCCGGGAATCGTGCTCCGGTCTCTTGACATTTGCCCAGCCGGTGTTCTGACGGCCCGTCGGCTGGGTCCCGTACATCTCACGTATGACATCCCGCCCCCGCACCGGTCTTCAGATGTACAGGACACCGACTCCGGGGCGGATTTCCCCGGCCTGTCGGCCGCCTAGCGTCGTTGATCAGCGGCTCACCGCCGTCGATGAACCCGAAGTGAGGCAGGCAGGCATGTACGGCAAGGCATTCGCGCCCGAATACCGGGGCTCCCTGGGCAACCTCTCGGTGAACGCCTCGCTCGAGGAGGTGCTGGCGAAGGCCCTGGAGCGGCGCCGGGAGGCCGAAGCGGCGGGCACCGCGCCGGAGTCGGCGCACGCGGGGCTGGCGGCCGCCGAGGCGTACCGGCGCCTGGGCCGTACCGAGGAGGCGGAGGCCGCCTGGAAGGCCAGCTACCGGGCGGCCCGGGAGGCCGGTGACCTGGGGGCCATGGCCTGGGCGGTGTGGAGCGGCGGCACGCTGGCCCGGCAGCGCGGCGCCCTCGCACTGGCCCGGCGCCGGCTGTCCCTGGCGGCCGAACTCGCCGAGCGGGGCGGGGATATCGTGGCGCGCGGCTACTCACTGGCGGGGCTCGCCGAGACGGGCCGGATACAGGGCGACTACCAGGCCGTGGGCGAGCTGCACGAGAAGCTGCTCGCGGAGGCCCGGCGGCGCGGCGAGGCCCGGCACACCGTATGGGCGCTGGAGGGCATCGCGCAGATGCACCGCAACACCGGCGCGTACGACAAGGCCCTGGCCATGTTCGAGGAGGCCGCGGAGATCGCGGACAGGGCGGACGACGCCCGCGGGCGCGCGTGGGCACTGCGCGGCATCGCGGACGTGCTCTCGCTGCGCGGCGAGACGGACCGGGCGCTCGGCCTGCTGGCCGGGGCCGAGGCGATCTGCTCCCGGATGCGGCTGGTCAGCGCGCTGGCGTACAACCACAAGATGCGCGGCAACGTCCTTTTCCGCGCGGGCCGGTACGCCGAGGCGGAGGACTGCTACAGCGGGGCCCTGGAGGAGTTCCGGGCCATGGGCGAGCCGCGCGGCGAGGCGCTCGCCCGGCTGGGGTGGGTCAAGGCCCGCGCCCGGCTGGGCCGTGACCGTGCCGAGACGGCGGCCGACCTGGACGCGCTGCACCGCGCGCTCGGCTCGCTCGGCCTGCAGCACGCCCGCGAGATGGTCGACAAGGCCCGTGCCGAGCTGGGCGTCCTGACCGTGGGCTGAACACGGGTCGCCGAACGGGCCACTGCCCGTAACAGGTCGCCGGACGGGCCACCGCCCGCGTCCGGCACCGGTCCACCACCAGCGCCACCACAGGGGGAAGAAACCCGATGACCATGCACGCCGGACTCCGGACGATCGCGACCGCGCCCCGGATCAGTGCTCTCGCGCGCAGCCGGGAGCTGGTCGAACCCGCGCTCAGAGCGGCGGTGGAGAGTCTGCACCCCGAGCCGCGCCGGATGGCCGCGTTCTCGTTCGGCTGGTGCGAGGCGGACGGTACGCCGAGCAGCGGCAACGGCGGCAAGGGCGTGCGGCAGGCGCTCGCCGTGCTGGCCGTCGAGGCGGTGGGCGCGCCGGTGGAGCATGCCGTGCCCGCGGCGGTCGCGGTCGAGCTGATCCATACGTTCTCGCTGATCCACGACGACGTCATGGACGGTGACGAGCGGCGGCGGCACCGGGACGCGGTGTGGAAGGCGTTCGGCACCGGGCCCGCGGTGCTGGCGGGCGACGCGCTGTTCGCGCTCGGTGTGCGCACGCTGAGCGAGGCGGGCGGGGAGCACGGCGGCCGGGCCGTCGGTCTGCTCGCCGGGACGCTGGGCGAGCTGGTGCACGGCCAGGCGGACGACCTGCTGTTCGAGACGCGGCCGTGGACGGGCCCGGAGGCGGTGGGCGTCGCGGAGTACCGGGACATGGCGGCCCGCAAGACGGGTTCGCTGCTGGGCTGCGCGATGGCCCTGGGCCCGGCGCTCGCGAGCGCGTCCCCGCCGGTGGTGGGGACGTTCGCGGAGGCCGGGCGGCTGCTGGGGATCGCGTTCCAGGCGGTCGACGACGTACTGGGCATCTGGGGCGATCCGCTGGTGACGGGCAAGCCCGTCCACAGTGATCTGCGCCGGGGGAAGAAGACACTGCCCGTGCTGGCCGCCATGGCACTGGACGGGGCGGCGGCCGCCCGGCTCGCGCGCCTGCTCGGCTCGCCGGGCCCGCTGTCGGCGGCCGACGCGGAACGCGCGGCCGTGCTCGTGGCGGACGCCGGCGGGCGGGAGTTCGCGCTGGCCGAGGCCCGCCGTCAGGTGGCCGCGGCGCGCGACCGGCTCGGCGCGGTCGCGCGCGTGGACGGCGCGGTGGACGAGATCGCCGAGCTCTGCGCGTATCTGCTGGAACGGCAGGTATGACCGGCGCCTGTCCGGGCCCGGCGGTGGCGGGTCAGTCCCAGGGGTTGGCGCGCTGGTCGTTGATGGCGGTCCACAGGCGGGTGTTGGCGGGCAGGTTGCCGTAGGCCCAGAACGTCCAGCCGCCGGTCTGGCTCAGGTCGGGCCCGTAGTGGCCGTCGTGGAACTCGGCCATGCGCCAGCCCGCGCCGAACTCGGCCTGGCAGACGCTGTCGGCGGCGTTCCTGCTGTTGAGGCGCGAGCCGCGCACGGGTCTGCTGGCGGCGACGGTGCCCTGGGCCCAGCCGGTGTAGAAGCCGGGGGTGATGCCGTCGGGGACGGGGCTGCCGTCGACCTTCAGGCAGAGGACGGGGAGCACGGCGCTCGCCGGGGTGTCGCCCTGGTAGGGATTGCTCGGGGTGCCGCCCGGGCCGCCGACCTGGACGGTGCCGTCGGGTCCGTCGGCCATTTTGGCCCAGGTCATGCC
>NZ_JAINFC010000629.1 GCF_020740835.1 Streptomyces sp. UNOC14_S4 | reverse complement strand
CGAGACGCTCCCCGAGCTCACCGAGCTGGGCCTGCTCCCCCTGATGGACCAGGTGCTGCGCAGCGGCAGGCCCCGCACGGTCAAGTCCCGCCGCGTCACCGCCGACGCGCGCGCCGGCGTGCCCGGCCCGGACGCGCCGGGCATGCCCGAGGCCGAGGCCCGGCACGGCTACTACACCTTCACCTGCTCCCCGATCCAGGTCGGCCACGACGAGGACGCCCAGCCCGGCGTCCTCGTCTTCGCCGCCGACGTCACCGACCAGGTGGAGGCGGCCGAGCGGCTGCGCGCCAGCGAGCGCCGCCAGCGCGAGGCCGCCGTGACGCTCCAGCGCAGCCTCCTCCCGCAGGAGCTCGAACAGCCCGACGACCTCCGCGTCGCCGCCACCTACCAGCCGGGCGGCAAGGACACCGCCGTCGGCGGCGACTGGTACGACGTCATCACCCTCGGCGCGGGCCGCACCGCCCTCGTCATCGGTGACGTGATGGGCCGCGGGGTACGGGCCGCCGCCGTCATGGGCCAGCTCCGCACCGCCGTACGGGCCTACGCCCGCCTCGACCTGCCGCCCCACGAGGTCCTCCAGCTCCTCGACGGCCTCGCCACCGAGATCGACCCCACGCAGATCGCCACCTGCGTCTACGCCGTCCACGACCCCAACGAGGGCCGTCTCGTCTACGCCTCCGCGGGCCACCTCCCCGTCCTCGTCCGCGACCCCGACGGCACGGTCCGCCGCGCCGCCGAGCCCACCGGTCCTCCGCTCGGCACCGGCGGCTGGGTGCACACCTCCGGCACCGTGCCGCTCGGTCCCGGCGCCAGCGCCGTCCTCTACACGGACGGCCTCGTCGAACGCCGCCACGAGGACATCTACGAGGGCGTCGAGGCCCTGGAGCGCGCCTTCGCCGGAGCCACCGGTTCGCCCCAGGTCATGTGCAACCGCCTGATGCGCGCCATGGGCGTCACCGACGAGCACGACGACGACGTCGCCATGCTCGTCCTCCAGCACCCCGCCCGCACCGGCCACGACGCCGAGCTCTTCCACAACGCCGCCCTGGAGCTGCTCGGCGGCGTCGAGGCGGCGCCCCGCGCGCGGGCCTTCGCCTCCGGCGTCCTCGTCAGCTGGCGCTTCCCGACCGAGCTGCGCGACCTGGGCGTGCTGGCCGCCAGCGAGCTCGTGGCCAACTCCCTCCAGCACGGTACCCCGCCCATGCGGCTGCGCCTGCGCCGCACCGACCGACGGCTGATCATCGAGGTCACCGACGGGGACGACCACCTGCCGCGCCGCCGCCGCGCCGAGCCGGGCGACGAGGCGGGCCGCGGGATCTCGATCATCGCCACCATCGCCTCCTCCTGGGGCTCGCGGCGCACTCCGGGCGGCGGCAAGGCCGTCTGGTGCGAATTCGCGCTCCCGGCGGGCCACACCTGACGCAAGCGCCTGTGGCCCGGGAACACGAGGTTCCCGGGCCACAGGCGCTCACCGGCACCACGGCGCTTCCTTATATATGCACTGCGCATGCGTACGGCGCACAGGTGTACGGAGAGCTTGCGTATGCGCTCCGGGCGCCGCTCGTCACACGGCGACGGGCGTCCGCTCGCGCTCCCCGACCGGCTCGCTCCGGGCCACGACGGTCGCCCGCGGCGGCAGCTCCTGCGCCGGGGTGAGCCGCTTGCCCAGCCGCAGCGCCAGCACGCTGATGCCGAGCGAGCACACGATCAGCATCACGATGTACACGGCATACATCCCGGCACCGGCCAGCAGGCCGCCCGCAGAGGGCCCGATCGCCATCGCCAGCTGCTTCACCAGGGCGAAGGCGGAGTTGTACTGCCCCACCAGCCGCGCCGGGGCCAGGTCCGCCACCAGCGGGGCCATCGTCGGCGCCAGCATCGACTCGCCGACGCCGAAGAGCGCGTACGTGGAGACCAGCAGCGCGATCGCCACGCCATGCGCCCCCGGCACGAGCCCCGACACACCGGCCGCGACCCACGCCACCGTCCAGATCAGCCCGACCACCGCGATGACCCGGCTGCGCCGCCGCCGCTCGACCAGCCTCAGCACCACGAACTGCGACACCACGATGGCCGCCGTGTTCACGGAGAGGGCGATGCCGAGCGTGGCCGGCGAGATCCGGGTGACCTCGACGGCGAAGGCCGCGAGCCCCGACTCGAACTGTCCATAGCAGGCGAAGAACATCACGAAGCCCAGCACGCACAGCTGCACCATGGCGCGGTCCCCGAGCAGGGTCCGCCAGGCGCCTTTGGCCGCGTCGTCGGTCGGCACGGCGTCCTCGACCCGGGGCGCCTTCGGCAGGCGCACGGTCGCGATGACCGCGCCCAGCACCAGGAACATCACGGACTCGATGGAGAACAGCCGGACGAAGCTGCCCGGGTTCGACGTGTCCACGAGCTGCCCGCCGAGCAGTCCGCCGACGCCGAGGCCGAGGTTGTTCAGGAAGAACTGCATCGCGAAGGCGCGCGAGCGGGTGGCCGTCGTCGAGCACCACACGATCATGGTGGCCAGCGAGGGCTGGATCACCGCGATGCCGGAGCCGAGGGCGGCCGCCGCGGCGATCACCAGCGGCTTGCTGTCGGCCAGCCCGAGACCCATCGACCCACAGGCCGCGGCGACCGTACCGGCGACGGCCACGGGCAGCGGACCCCGCCGGTCGATGACCCGACCGGTGAAGGGCAGCACGACGAGCGCGGCCACGGCGAAGGTCGCGAGCACGACACCGGCCGTGCTCGCGCCGAGGTTCCGTACCTGGGACACATAGATGAACAGGAACGGGATCGTGAAGCCGCTGCCGAACGCGCTCAACGCGTTGCCCAGCTGGATCCGGCGCAGCGCGGCGCCCATCGCGGTGGTCACACTCACCTCACTTGATCAGGGGGACGGGAAGGACAGAAGAACGAGAAGGGATGACAGGCAGCCGGGCAGGACGGACGGAGGAAGCCGGACAGTCCAGGCCTGAAGACTTCACCTATAAACTTCGAAGCTAAAGAGTACACGTCAAAGGGCTTTAGCGCCAACGAGTCGTGGGATACTTCGGCCCATGGCTGACACCCCCGGCACCCGCGAGCCGAGCCTCGACGAGCAGATCGCGGCCTACCAGCGCGAATTCCAGGGCCTCGACCCCCAGGTGGAGAAGGTCGTCTCCGCCCTCAGCCGCCTCAACCGGCGCATGAACGTCGCGTACGGGCGCCAGACGGCGGAGCTCGGGCTGAGCAATGCCGAATTCGAGGTGCTCAAGGCACTCGTCCTGGCCGGGGACCCGTACGTCATGGGCCCCGGGGACCTCGCCAAGCGCCTGGGCCTCACCCCCGCCGCGATGACCCACCGCATCGACCGCATGGTCGCCGAAGGCCTCGTCACCCGGGAGCGCGATGAGAACAACCGGGTGCGCGTCATCGTCGGCATCACGGAGGAGGGCCGCGCGAAATGGCTCGAGGCCATGCGGATGGCCTCGGTCTTCGAGGAGGAGCTGCTCCAGGACCTCTCCGGCGAGGAACGCGGTCGGCTGGGCGAGATGCTCACCCGGCTGCTGCGCCGCGTGGAGCGGGCCCAGCCCGACGCGGGCGGACGCCTCAGCGACCTCGACTGACGAGCTGTCAGTGGGCATCGGCCACCGGTTGACACGGGTAGGGCCGGTGGGTAGTGTTCTCCGAGTTGCCACGCGGACCTCCGGGTTCGGTGGTGGCCACTCACGCCGCACCGGCGGCACTCTCTACTGCACGGCCCCTGAACGGGATGGATTTCGGCTTGCCCGGAATTCGGTTCCGGACTCCGATTAGGAGTCGCCGGGGAAATCCGCTAAAGTAGTGA
>NZ_JAINFC010000628.1 GCF_020740835.1 Streptomyces sp. UNOC14_S4 | reverse complement strand
CGTGTCGATCGCGTAGCGGGCGGCCGACTCCGGCATCGTGGAGTGGAAGGCGGTGTCGAAGACCGCGACCTGCGGCAGGTCCGGGCGCAGGCCCCTCCCGCGTCCTCGTCCTCAACTCCGGCTCCTCGTCGGTCAAGTACCAGCTGCTCGACATGGCCGACGGCGCCCGTCTGGCCGTCGGCCTGGTCGAGCGCATCGGTGAGGAGACCTCCCGGCTCGCGCACACCCCGCTGGCGACGGACGGTGCCAAGCGCGAGCGCGAGGAGCGCATCGCCGACCACGCGGCCGCGCTGAAGGCCGTCTCCGAGGAGCTGGCGGCGGACGGGCTCGGCCTGGACTCGCCGGAGCTGGCCGCGATCGGCCACCGGGTCGTGCACGGCGGTCAGAAGTTCACCCAGCCGACCGTGATCACCGAAGAGGTCGTCGCCGAGCTGGAGAAGCTGGTGCCGCTGGCGCCGCTGCACAACCCGGCGAACATCACCGGTATCCGTACGGCGATGGGCCTGCGCCCGGACCTGCCGCAGGTCGCGGTCTTCGACACCGCCTTCCACTCCACGATGCCGGAGTCGGCCGCCCGCTACGCGATCGACACGGCCACGGCCGACGCCCACTCGGTCCGCCGCTACGGCTTCCACGGCACCTCGCACGCGTACGTCTCCCGCGAGACCGCCAAGCTGCTCGGCAAGGACCCGTCCGAGGTCAACGTGATCGTGCTGCACCTGGGCAACGGCGCCTCCGCCTCCGCGGTGCGCGGCGGCCGTTGCGTGGACACCTCGATGGGCCTGACCCCGCTGGAGGGCCTGGTCATGGGCACCCGATCGGGTGACCTCGACCCGGCCGTCATCCTGCACCTCTCCCGTAACGCCGGGATGTCCGTCGACGAGATCGACTCGCTCCTGAACAAGAAGAGCGGTCTGATCGGTCTGTGCGGCGACAACGACATGCGCGAGATCCGCCGTCGGATCGACGAGGGCGACGAGCAGGCGGCGCTGGCCTTCGACGTCTACGTGCACCGACTGAAGAAGTACATCGGCGCGTACTACGCCGTTCTCGGCAAGGTCGACGCGATCGCGTTCACTGCCGGTGTCGGCGAGAACGCCGCCCCGGTCCGCGAGGCCGCGGTGGCCGGTCTGGAGGAGCTCGGCCTGGTCGTGGACGGGGACCTCAACGCCGTCCGGTCCGGCGAGCCCCGGCTGATCTCCCCCGAGTACGCCCGGGTCGCGGTCGCCGTGGTGCCCACCGATGAGGAGCTGGAGATCGCCACACAGTCGTACGCGCTGGTCAGCGCTTGATCACCGCTTTGGTCGGCGCACCGCGCCTGTCCTTTCCCACAGCTCGAATATTCCGCTCCGAAACAAACCGATAGGATCTGCCCCATGCGCCGTTCCAAAATCGTCTGCACCCTGGGCCCCGCCGTCGACTCCTTCGACCAGCTGAAGACGCTGATCGAGGCGGGTATGAATGTGGCCCGTTTCAACATGAGCCACGGGTCCCACCAGGAGCACGAGGAGCGGTACCACCGCCTCCGCAAGGCCTCCGAGGAGACCGGCCGCGCGGTCGGCGTCCTGGCCGACCTCCAGGGTCCGAAGATCCGCCTGGAGACCTTCGCGGACGGTCCGGTCGAGCTGGTGCGCGGTGACGAGTTCACCATCACCACCGAGGACGTCCCGGGCGACAGGACCATCTGCGGCACGACCTACAAGGGCCTGCCGGGCGATGTCTCCAAGGGCGACCAGGTCCTGATCAACGACGGCAACGTCGAGCTCCGGGTCACCGGGGTCGAGGGCCCGCGGGTGAAGACGATCGTCATCGAGGGCGGTGTCATCTCCGACCACAAGGGCATCAACCTGCCCGGCGCGGCGGTGAACGTCCCGGCGCTGTCCGAGAAGGACGTCGAGGACCTGAAGTTCGCGCTCGCGATGGGCTGCGACATGGTCGCCCTGTCCTTCGTCCGCGACGCCAAGGACGTCCTCGACGTGCACCGCGTCATGGACGAGGTCGGCCGCCGCGTGCCGGTCATCGCCAAGGTCGAGAAGCCGCAGGCCGTCGCCAACATGCAGGACGTCGTCGCGGCGTTCGACGGTGTGATGGTGGCCCGTGGTGACCTGGCGGTGGAGTACCCGCTGGAGAAGGTCCCGATGGTGCAGAAGCGCCTCGTGGAGATGTGCCGCCGCAACGCCAAGCCGGTGATCGTCGCGACCCAGATGATGGAGTCGATGATCACCAACTCGCGGCCGACCCGCGCCGAGGCCTCCGACGTCGCCAACGCGATCCTGGACGGCGCGGACGCGGTCATGCTGTCCGCCGAGTCCAGCGTGGGCGCGTACCCGATCGAGACGGTCAAGACCATGTCGAAGATCGTCCGCGCGGCCGAGGAGGAGCTCCTCTCCAAGGGCCTCCAGCCGCTGGTCCCGGGCAAGAAGCCGCGCACCCAGGGCGGCTCCGTGGCCCGTGCCGCGTGCGAGATCGCGGACTTCCTCGACGGCAAGGCGCTCGTGGCGTTCACCAAGTCCGGTGACACGGCCCGTCGCCTGTCGCGCTACCGCACGGCCCAGCCGATCCTGGCCTTCACCACGGACACCGAGACCCGCAACCAGCTCACCCTGAGCTGGGGCGTCGAGTCCTTCGTCGTCCCGCACGTGGACAACACGGACGCGATGGTCGACCTGGTGGACGCGGAGCTGCTCAAGCTCAAGCGTTACAACGCGGGTGACACGATGGTGATCACGGCGGGGTCGCCCCCCGGCGTTCCGGGTACGACCAACATGGTCCGGGTTCACCACCTCGGTGAGGGGCGCTGACCGTAGGTCGGTGACTGCGGGTCCGCTTCGGCTGGGCGCGCCCACGCGGCGGAGCCGCACAATGTGACCGCCCCGCGCCCCTGTCGGGGCGCCGCTGAACGTGACGATGGCCGTCACCCCTTTTCGGGGTGACGGCCATCGTCGTTTTCCGGCGGCTCCCGGAGATCTAGGGGTACGTACCGTCCGTGTAGTACTGGTGCAGGTTCTCGATGTGGAGGGTGCCGCCGAACTGGCCTCCCTGACGGAGCTTCACATCGGTGAAGAGGAGGGGGATCGGCACCTTCAGCCCGGGGATCAGCGGTGGCGGGCTGGTGGGGCTCTGGGTCGTCGGAATGATCCCCAGCAGCTTGCCCTTGAGCTCCTCGGTGTACAGGGTGACCTTGTCGCCGGTGATCGTGGAGTTCGTACCGGGGCCCGTGATGTGGCTCTCGCGGCCGTAGGTGTTGACGATCTGGTGCAGGTCCTTGATCGTGACGGCGTCGGCGGTGAACTTCAGGACGTTCTTCTCCTGCCCGTTCACCATCTTGATCCTCTTGATCCCCTGGTAGGTCAGACCGTGGAGGGTGAGGGCGCTGGACTCCAGATACCAGGGCTGGATGGGGAAGGCGTGCCCCTCCTTCTCGTCCACCACGTCCGGCTTCGGGCAGGGCGGGAGCGTTCCGGTTCCGGGGGAAGCCGAAGAACTCGCGCCAGGACTGGGGCTCGCGCTCGTGCCCGGGGAAGAGGGCGCGGACGGAGGGGCCGAGGAAGGGGCAGTGGACGGCTTCCGTGCACCGACACCGGGCTCCGGCTTGGCCTTGTCCCCGCCTCCCGCGGACGGTGAGGCGGACGGCGACGGAGAGACGGGCGGAGCGGGCGGGGCGGGCGAGGTGCCCGTCGAGGGCGGTTCGCCCGGCTTTTCCTCACCGTGCTCGCCGTGACCGCCGGTCAGGATGTCCCGCAGCTTGTCGCCGAGGCCCAACGGGTCCAGCGGGTTGAAGGACTTGGAGGCGGAGGACGACGGGGACGAGGACGGGGAC
>NZ_JAINFC010000627.1 GCF_020740835.1 Streptomyces sp. UNOC14_S4 | reverse complement strand
GCCTCGGGGGCGTTTCCGGACAGGGGGATGTCCCCGGGCACAGGGGCATTCCCGGACACGGGGGCGCCGTCCTGCGTGATCGTCTTCGGCTGCGGCTGCCCCTGTGGTTGTGCGGGGACGGGGGCCTTGGCCTTGCGGCTGTCGCCCCGGACGACGACCGCGGTCGTCCCGGAATGCCCGGGCAGCAGAAGGTCGATCGTGAAGGCCATGCCCTTGCCCAGGCCGTCGGCGGGCAGCAGCGGCAGTGTGCCGTCGCTCGCCGCGAGCGCCTTGTTGAGCTCGGTGACACGATCGGCGCCGAGCTCGTCCGAGGCGAGCAGGACGCCCAGGCCGGTCACGCCGAGATCCTGTCCGTCGGGTATCTGCCCCCGCAGCAACGGCACGTCCGACAGCTTGGCGTCCAGCCCGATGCCCACGCGCACGGCCCAGGCACGGATGCCGCCCTTCGGCCGGTCCGACACGACGACGAGCGAGCCGCCGTCCTTCTCCTTCGAGTCCTTCGCGTCCTTCGCGGCGAGGACGATGGACTTGCGGGCGGACGCGTACCCGACCGTCAGCCCGGTGACCTTCCCCAGCCTGTTCAGTACCTCGGTGGCGGACGGGTCCGTCACGCCCAGCAGCGCGGCGAGGTCCTTGAAGGACACGCCCTCGGAGTCCTCCCATGTGGCGCTGAACTGCGCCTGCTGGGCGTCCTTCACGGTGAACGTCAGCACGCGAGACTTCTCCTGCCCCTGGGGGATCTCCAGGGAGAGGGTGCCTTCGTACTGCTGGTCGTAGCCGGACCCGCCGGAGTCGCCGGAGCCCTTGGTGAGGCCGATGGACAGTCCGAGGGTGGCCCGCGCCCCGCCGAGGGGGAACCCGCCGCTCAGGTCGAGCTGGAAGTAGCCGGCCTGGCTGTCGTACTCGACCGCGACCTGTTCCAGGGCGACATCTTCGAGGACCGGTGGCGGTGCGATGCCGAAGACGGAGAACAGGTCGCCCGGGGACACGTTGGAGGCATGGGCGGAGAGCTTCCAGCCGGAGCCGGTCGCCCACTCGCCGCGCACGTCCAGGTCCGCGCCGCCGAAATTCCACAGCCCGTCGAGCGACGCCGACGTCTCCGCGCCGGACCTGCCGACGGACAAGGTGACGTGGGACAGCGCGGCCTGGTCGGTGATCTGCCAGACGTCCGCGAGGCCGAGGTCGAAGCCGTAGCCGGGCCGGTCGCCGCCGAGCGCGCCCCACAGGGTCAGGTCGTCGACGGTCACGTCGGGCGCCGGGGCGCCAGGGAAGTACTTCTCGACCAGCGGCTTCAGGCGGAGGTGGTGGGTCAGCGACGCGCGGATCTCGCGGCCGGGCAGGGTGATCTCCACGTCCACGGCGGCGTCCTGGCCGAGCGCGACCTCGCCGCCGAGCACGGCCATCAGCTTGGGCTTGGCACTCCGCGGAAGGATGACCCCGAACTCCGCGTGCAGGTCCTCGACCACCAACTGCCCGTCGAACAGCGGCCACTGGATGCCCAGGGCCACCCGGAACCACATCGACAGCAGCCGCGCCGCTCCTCCGTCCTTGCCGGGGGCGAAGGAGACGGACAGAGCGGTGAGGGAGAGGCCCTTGGGGGCCGGGACGTCCTGCGGGAGCGCGAAGCCGTCGCCGTCCGGCGTGCCGCTCAGGTCGGCGAGGTGGGAGAGGTCCGTGAGGGACACCCCGTCGAACTCCCCCGCCATCTGCCACGCCTCGCCGTCCCGCGCGGGCTCGTACGCCCACAGGTACGGCTTGACGGAGGCGTCGGCCGCCGGGAAGTCCAGGGCCACGCCGACGCCGGTACGGGCGACGACCCGGGCGTCACGGCCGGGCTCGCACCCGAACACCAGGCGCGGGCCGCTCGGCTTGAGTGCGGCGAGGCTCGCGACAGCCGCGCGGGCGGCGTCGGAGAGGAGCGCGCTGTCGGCCGGGACTCCGGCTTCCACGCGGGCACCGGTCACGGAAACACCCTCGTCGTCGGCGACGAAGACGACACTGCCGGGTGTCGTCACCCCGCCCTTGAGGGAGACGGTTCCGTCGACCCGTAAACCGGTGGGATCGACGTGGGTGACATCGGTGAGAGCGAGTTCGCCGGTGCCCAGGTAGGTGGTGCACTGGGTGGTGAAGTCGGGCAGTTCGAGTGTGCCGGTGTCGAGCCGGAACGTCCCCTGCGTCTGGTCGAGAACCGCTTGCAGCGCGGCGACCGTGAGTGCCATGACGGGCTGCTCCTGCTCCTTCAGTTGCATTCGAGGTGGTATTTGCCGGGCTGGGGGTCGTCGAGGATCAGGTGCCAGTCGGTCCCGAGCCATTCGCCCTTCGGTTTGGGCTGCTGCTTGGTCGGGGGTGTGGTCGGGGGCATGTACGTGGTCATGGTCGTGCAGATACCGTCCTGCGTGCTGTGGACCACGAACTCCGACGGAGTCGCGTTCGGCACGAACGACGCGTAGTCGTGCTGCTGCTGAGGCAGGATGACGGGCTTCGGCCCGAGCACCGGGCGAATGGTGTTCAGGTGGGACTCGGTCGGCATGCCCGTACCGTTGAAGACTCCCGTTCCGGAGCTGATGAACACGGCGTCGGGAGAGGTGTAGGCGACCCAGTCCGGGCTCGACGCGTGCTCACTCCCGTGATGACCGGCCTTCAGCCAGAGATTGCTCTCCCGCTGGTATGTGTGCGCCATCAGGTCGGACCCCATCAGGAATTCCTCGACGCCACGCTCGGCATCGGCCATCAGCAGGACCTTCTGACGGTGATTGGAGCCCGCCGCGGGGGTTCCCGTGAGCATGAACACGAGGCTGGCGGCGTTCTTCCACGTCGACGGGCGGTCCTCGGTCCTGGACACCTCCTTCTTTTTCTTCTTCTTGTTGACGACCTCGGCGAAGAGGGAAGAACAGATGAGGGAGAGTTCCGGCAGTCCGCTCACGTGCGGGGCTATGTCGAAGGGCATGACGTCCGAGTACAGGCCGGCCGCTTCCGGCGGATTCTTGGTCAACTGCCCTTGCTGGAGCAGCTGGTACATGAAGCTCGTCGTACTGCCCCGGTGGTAGTCCTTCGGCTCACCCGTGTACCAGACGTTCTCGATGCCGAATCTCAGCCGGTTGTTCGTCGTATCCCAGAGCAGATCGCCGAGTTTGTTGTAGTGGTCGGCGTCCGAGTGGCTGAGGAACAGATAGTCCAGCCGATCCTTGGCCGCCCCGGCGTTCCGTCCCAGGCGGTCGGTGATGACGTCGCGGATGTGCCCGACCATCCGCTCCCCGGCCGTCCCGGGCTGTCCGACCGTGCTGTGATGGGCCACCGCAGGCTTCGCCCCGCAGTCGATCAGCGCGGCGGCCACGCCCTGACGGTTCGCCAGCGGAGAGACCCCACCTCCGCCACCACCGCCCACCACCTCGTAGAACCACAGGAACGTACAGTCCCCCTGGCCGACATTGAAGAAGATGACCTCGACCGGCATGCCGCCGCCTTCCGCCCCCGAAACCGACACGACCGCCCTGCGGCCACGCGGCCGCGCAGAGCGGATCACCGGGATGGCTTCGGGCTGGAGATACGCGGCAGCGCCGCGCGGAAGACGGCTCCCCCAGCACGATCTTCCGCGTACATGTCATCAACATCTCCGCAGGTGAGGCAAAGCGCGCACGGCTGACCAGCAGCAATCCAGCCACAACCGTGAGCACCGCCTCACTCTGTGTGAGGCCGGGTATCACCAGAATCCGTACGCCCGTTCATCCGATCCCGTCCACGGGGGCAGACCACGGATAATGTCTTGATCACGGCTGCCGGGGGCGTATCCACGCTCCCGCCGCCCCCCACGGCCCGTCCCGGCCC
>NZ_JAINFC010000626.1 GCF_020740835.1 Streptomyces sp. UNOC14_S4 | reverse complement strand
GGGGGCCAGGGGCGCAGCCCCTACCGATCAAAAACCCCCGTGCGCGAGGATGCCGCCGTGGCCGAGGTCGGCAGGGCGAGTCCTGACGAAGAGCTGATGCGCGTGCTCTACGACGAGCACGCGCCCCCGCTCCTCGCGTTCGTGCTGCGTCTGGTCGCGGGGGACCGCCAGCGCGCGGAGGATGTCGTCCAGGAGACGCTGCTGCGCGCCTGGCGCAACGCCGACCGCCTGCGCGGCGCCCCCGGTTCCGTACGGCCCTGGCTGGTGACCGTCGCCCGGCGCATCGTCATCGACAACCACCGCAGCCGCCAGGCCCGTCCCCGGGAGGTCGACCCGGCGCCCCTGGACCTGGTCCCGGCGGCCGACGAGATCGACCGGGCCCTGCGCCTGATGACCATCTCCGAGGCCCTCGGCGACCTGACCGAGGCCCACCGCGAGGCGCTGATCGAGACCTACTTCAAGGGACGTACGGTGAGCGAGGCCGCCGAAGTGCTGGGTGTGCCTGCCGGGACCGTGCGGTCCCGGGTCTTCTACGCGCTGCGCTCCATGAGGCTCTCGCTCGAAGAACGGGGGGTGACGGGATGAACCGGCCCGCACCGCACACCGACGTGGGCGCCTACGCGCTCGGCGCCCTGGAGCAGGACGATGCCGCCCGCTTCGAGGAGCACCTCGCCGACTGCCCCGAGTGCGCCGCGGAACTCGACGGCCTGCTCGGGCTCACCCCGCTCCTGGCCGACCTCAAGGAGGCCACGCCCGACCCGGACACGCTCACCGCCCGGCCGGGCCCCGGATTCCTGGACGGCCTCCTCGGCAGGGCCGCCGCCGTGCGCCGCGCCCAGCGTGTCCGCAGACGGTGCCTGGCCGCCGCGGCCGCCGTGCTGATCGTCGCCGGGCCGCTCGTCGGCGCCGCCCTCACCGCGCACCGCACGCCGGACCGCACGCCGGACCACAGCTCCGTGAGCGCGGCCAGGCAGATGTACGAGGAGGGCGAGAAGTACGGCGCGGTCGACCCCGTCACCAAGGTCGACGCCACCGTCTCGCTGGAGGACAAGCCCTGGGGCACCCACGCCGCCCTCCGGCTCGCCCACGTCAAGGGCCCGCTGACCTGCGACCTCGTGGCCGTCGGCAGGAACGGGCAGCGGCAGACCGTGACGACCTGGGCCGTACCGGCCGCCGGATACGGCCTGGAGGGGGGAGAAAAGAGCGACAAGTGGAGCAAAGAGCCCCTCTACACCCACGGCGGCGCCGCCTTCCCGCGGAACGACATCGACCACTTCGAGGTCCGGACGCTCGACGGAAAGCTCCTGGCCACCGTCAAGGTGTGACCGATCAGGCACCAACCAGGCCATTCGGCCGATGTCCTGACAGGTGCGCTCAGCACCTGTGTTCGCGTACGGTTGTCCGCTGCCCTAGGCACAGCAGAAGGGGGCTTGGGTGGCCGCGCAGAACGCCACGGACACGCAGGTGGCGACGGGACCGGCGACGGGACCCGACGGGGTCCGCGACCGTGAGGTCCGGACCGAACAAGAGCATCTCGACCGGGTGTACCGACGCCTGGAGGAGAAGATCCACGAGGCCGAGTTCCTCATGGACGACGCCGCCAAACGGGGCCAGGTCGGCACCCCCGGCGCGCTCGCCGAGCGGGACGCCCAGGTGTTCCGCGCCGGTGTGCACCTCAACCGGCTCAACAGCGAGTTCGAGGACTTCCTCTTCGGCCGCATCGACCTGCTCCTCGGCAAGGACGGCAAGAAGGGCCCCGACGGCGCCTACACCTCCGTCGAGCCCGCCGACGACGCCGTACGGGACGACCGGGCGGAGATCGCGGAGACGCTGCACATCGGCCGTCTCGGCGTCCTGGACGCCGACTACTCCCCGCTCGTCATCGACTGGCGCGCCCCCGCGGCCGCGCCGTTCTACCGCGCCACCCCCGTGGCGCCCGGCCGTGTCGTACGCCGCCGCGTCATCCGCTCCAAGGGCCGCAGGGTCCTCGGCGTCGAGGACGACCTGCTGCGCCCCGAGCTGACCGCCACCCTGCGCGGCGGCGCCCTGCCCGTCGTCGGCGACGGCGCCCTGATGGCCGCGCTCGGGCAGGCCCGCAGCCACACCATGCGCGACATCGTCTCCTCCATCCAGGCGGAGCAGGACCTCGTCATCCGGGCCCCCGCCGCCTCCGTGACCGAGGTCGAGGGCGGCCCCGGCACCGGCAAGACCGCCGTCGCCCTGCACCGCGCCGCGTACCTCCTCTACCAGGACCGGCGCCGCTACGCGGGCGGCATCCTCTGCGTCTCGCCGACCCCGCTGCTCGTCGCCTACACCGAGGGCGTGCTGCCCTCGCTGGGCGAGGAGGGCCAGGTGGCGATCCGCGCGGTCGGCTCCCTGGTGGACGGCGCCGAGGCGGACACCTACGACGAGCCCGCGGTCGCCCGGATCAAGGGCTCCACCCGCATGCTCAAGGTGCTCCGCAAGGCGGTGCGCGGTGCGCTGGAGACGGCGCCCGCGCCCAAGGGACAGGCGGCCGGGCAGCTCGCGCTCGGCGGTCCGGACACCGCCCCGGGCACCCCGGACCGGCTGCGCGTCGTCGTCTTCGGCGCCCGGCTGGAGCTGGGCGCCGACGAGCTCAAGCGCATCCGCAACACCGCGCTCGGCGGCACCGCGCCCATCAACCTGCTGCGCCCGCGCGCCCGCAGACTGATCCTCGACGCCCTGTGGTCCAAGGCGGGCGGCCCGCGCCGCTACACCGACCCGGAGCTCGCCGCCGAGGCCCGCAGGGCGTTCGACGAGGACGTCACCACCGAGGACGTCTTCATCGACTTCCTCGCCGCGTGGTGGCCCGAGCTCACCCCGCGCGGGGTGCTGGCCCTGATGGCCGACGAGCGGCGGCTCGCCCGCTGGGCCCGCCGCGACCTCGACCAGCGCGAGATCCGCCGTCTGGCCCGCTCGCTGAAGCGGCTGGACGTCCGCGGCCAGGGTCCGCTCTCCGTGCACGACGTGGCCCTCCTGGACGAACTGGAGACGCTGCTCGGTGTACCCGCCCGGCCCAAGCAGCCGCGCGAGGCCGACCCGCTCGACGCGCTCACGGGCCTGGAGGAGCTGATGCCCCAGCGCTCCGAGAGCCGCCGCGAGCGCGCGGAGCGGCTGGCGCAGGAGCGCCGGGACTACGCCCACGTGATCGTCGACGAGGCGCAGGACCTGACGCCCATGCAGTGGCGGATGGTGGGCCGCAGGGGCCGCACCGCCACCTGGACGATCGTCGGCGACCCCGCGCAGTCCTCCTGGTCCGACCCGGACGAGGCCGCCGCCGCCCGTGACGAGGCACTCGGCAGCCGCCCGCGCCGCCGCTTCGAGCTCACCGTGAACTACCGCAACCCCGCGGAGATCGCCGAACTCGCGGCGAGGGTGCTGGCCCTGGCCATGCCGGGCATGCGGGCCCCCTCCGCCGTACGCTCCACGGGCGTCGTGCCGCGGTTCGCCGTGGCCGGCGGCGACCTGGCGGAGTCCGTCCGCGCGGAGACCCTGCACCTGCTCGGCGACGTCGACGGCACGATCGGCGTCGTCGTCCCGATGGCGCGCCGTGCGGAGGCACGCGACTGGGTCGCGGGACTCGGCGACCGCGTCGTGGTCCTCGGCAGCCTCGAGGCCAAGGGCCTGGAGTACGACGCCACGGTCGTCGTCACCCCCGCCGAGATCGCCGACGAGTCCCCCGCGGGGCTGCGCGTGCTGTACGTGGCCCTGACGCGCGCCACGCAGCGGCTGACGGTTCTGTCGGGGGAGCGGGACGACCCCGACGCGGCGGGCGTCCCGGACCTGTTGCGCGACTGATTGTTGTCGGCTG
>NZ_JAINFC010000625.1 GCF_020740835.1 Streptomyces sp. UNOC14_S4 | reverse complement strand
GAGCGATGCGTCCGCGGCGGGCCCTGGCCGCCTGGCTACGATGGGCCAGCCGGTGGCCTCCTGACCACGCGGCCCGTCACGACCCTCCGGGAAGGCCATGCTGAACAAGTACGCGCGTGCGTTCTTCACGCGTGTTCTCACGCCGTTCGCCGCCCTGCTCATCCGTCTGGGCGTCAGCCCGGACGCGGTCACCCTCGTCGGCACCGGTGGTGTCATCGCGGGTGCGCTGGCCTTCTACCCCCGGGGTGAGTTCTTCTGGGGGACGGTCGTCATCACGCTGTTCGTCTTCTCCGATCTGGTCGACGGGAACATGGCCCGGCAGCTGGGGCGCTCCAGCCGGTGGGGGGCGTTCCTGGACTCCACGCTGGACCGGGTGGCCGACGCGGCGATCTTCGGTGGGCTCGCCCTCTGGTACGCCGGGCGGGGGGACAGCCTCACGCTCTGCGCCGTGACGATCTTCTGTCTGGCCAGCGGCCAGGTGGTGTCGTACACCAAGGCGCGTGGCGAGAGCATCGGTCTGCCGGTGAACGTCAACGGCCTGGTCGAGCGTGCCGAGCGTCTGGTGATCTCCCTGGTGGCCTGTGGTGTCGCCGGGCTGCACGCGTTCGGTGTGCCGGGTGTGCAGTACCTGCTGCCGGTCGCCCTGTGGGCCGTGGCCGTCGGCAGCCTGGTCACGCTCGTCCAGCGCGTGGTGACCGTGCGGCGTGAGGCGGCCGAGGCGGACGCGGTGGCCGCCGGGCCGGCGCGGCCGGGGGACGGCCGGGCGTGAACGAGAAGCTGACCGATGCCCTGTACGGGCTCGGCTGGAGCGCGGTGAAGAAGCTTCCCGAGCCCGTCGCCGTCGGGCTCGGACAGCGGATCGCCGATGTCGCCTGGCGGCGGCGCGGCAAGGGTGTGCTGCGGCTGGAGTCCAATCTCGCACGGGTGCTGCCCGACGCGGACGCGGCCCGGCTCGCCGCGGTCTCGCGGGCGGGCATGCGCTCGTACATGCGCTACTGGATGGAGTCCTTCCGGCTGCCGACGTGGAGTGCGGAGCGCATCCGTGACGGCTTCACGCCCGAGGGGCTGCACCATCTGGAGGAGTCGCTGGCGAGCGGCCGGGGCACGGTGATCGCTCTGCCGCACATGGGCAACTACGACCTCGCGGGGGCCTGGGTCACCACCCGGTTCGGGGTGGGGTTCACCACGGTCGCCGAGCGGCTCAAGCCCGAGACGCTCTACGACCGGTTCGTGGCCTATCGCGAGGGGCTCGGCATGGAGGTGCTGCCGCACGCGGGCGGCAGTGCCTTCGGGACGCTCGCGCGGCGGCTGCGCTCCGGCGGTTTGGTCTGTCTGGTGGCCGACCGGGACATGTCCGCCTCGGGGATAGAGGTCACGTTCTTCGGCGAGGCCGCGAAGATGCCCGCGGGACCGGCGATGCTCGCGGTGCAGACGGGGGCCCGGCTGCTGCCGGTGACCCTCTGGTACGACGACTCGCCGGTGATGAAGGGAAGGGTCCACGCGCCGCTGGAGGTGCCGGAGAACGGCACCCGGGCGGAGAAGGCGGCGGTCCTCACCCAGCGGCTCGCCGATGCCTTCGCCTCCGGCATCACCGACCATCCGCAGGACTGGCACATGCTTCAGCGGCTGTGGCTCGCCGACCTCGCCCGGCGCGATGATGAGCCCACCGACAAGAGCTCCGGAACGGAGAAGCCTTGAGGATCGGGATCGTCTGTCCGTATTCATGGGATGTCCCCGGTGGCGTCCAGTTCCACATCCGGGATCTGGCCGAGCACCTCATCCGGCTGGGCCACGAGGTGTCGGTGCTGGCCCCGGCGGACGACGAGACGCCGCTGCCGCCCTTCGTCGTCTCCGCGGGCCGTGCCGTGCCCGTCCCGTACAACGGCTCGGTGGCACGGCTGAACTTCGGCTTCCTGTCGGCCGCGCGCGTGCGGCGCTGGCTGCACGAGGGCGACTTCGACGTCATCCACATCCACGAGCCCACCTCCCCTTCGCTGGGACTGCTCACCTGCTGGGCCGCGCAGGGCCCGATCGTGGCGACCTTCCACACCTCCAACCCGCGCTCCCGCGCGATGATCGCGGCCTATCCGATCCTGCAGCCCGCGCTGGAGAAGATCAGCGCGCGGATCGCGGTCAGCGAATACGCCCGCAGGACCCTGGTCGAGCACCTCGGCGGGGACGCCGTGGTCATCCCCAACGGCGTGGACGTGGACTTCTTCGCCCGCGCCGAGCCGAAGGAGGAGTGGCGGGGCCGCCCCGACGCCCCCACCATCGGCTTCATCGGCCGCATCGACGAGCCCCGCAAGGGCCTGCCTGTCCTGATGCGGGCCCTGCCGGGCATCCTCGAACGCTGCCCCGGCACCCGGCTGCTGGTCGCCGGGCGCGGTGACGAGGAGGAGGCCGTCGCGGCCCTGCCCCGGGAGATGCGGGCGAACGTCGAGTTCCTCGGCATGGTCAGCGACGAGGACAAGGCGCGGCTGCTGCGCAGCGTCGACATCTACGTGGCGCCCAACACCGGCGGGGAGTCCTTCGGCATCATCCTCGTCGAGGCACTGTCGGCCGGGGCGCCGGTCCTCGCCAGCGACCTGGACGCCTTCGCCCAGGTCCTCGACCAGGGATCGGCGGGCGAGCTGTTCGCCAATGAGGACGCCGACGCGCTGGCCGCGGCCGCCGTACGGCTGCTGGGCGATCCGGGGCACCGTGCGGGGCTGAGCGAGCGCGGCAGCAGCCACGTCCGCCGCTTCGACTGGTCGAGGGTGGGCTCGGACATCCTGGCCGTCTACGAGACGGTCACGGCTGGCGCGGCCTCGGTGGCCGCCGACGAGCGCACGGGCCTGTTCTCCCGCTTCGGCCTGGCGAGGGACTGAGGCCGCGGCCCCGGTCCCGGGACCGGGCCCAGTCCCGGGCCGCGCCGTGGCGTGCCCCCGGTCGTGCGCCGTGACTCAGACGCGGCTGGGGGCTTCCTCCAGCTGCTCCCGCTCGCCGGGGCCGCCCGTGCCGAAGAGGGATATCCCGTGCCGGGCACGGAAGCGCCTGCTGCCGCGCACCGTGATCACGACGGCCAGGGCTATCAGGCCGAGGGACTGGAAGCGCCCGATCAGCGGCACCACGTCCACCGGCAGGGTCAGGGCCTCGATCACGCTCAGCGTGGCATCCAGCAATTCGGCGCAGACCCACAGGGTGGTGAGCCCGCGGTGGGCGCTCCGGTACTCCGGCATCTCCCGCCAGGCCCGCTCGGCCTCCTCCAGGGCGGCCCCGGTGCGCAGCTTCTCGCCGAACTGGAAGGTGGACGGGCGCGACATGAACAGCGTGCCCAGGAACCACAGCCCCAGCATCGCCGGGAGCGCGGCGTCCTTCAGCAGCAGCACCCGGGGGTTTCCGCTGATCAGCGAGGCGCCCGCGGAGGCGGTGAGCAGGACCACGATGAACAGGTCGAAGAAGTCGACGCGGCGGCGGACGAAGGCGGTGACGGCGGCGTGGGCGGCCGGGATCACGCTGCTCAGCAGCAGGGCCTGCCACTGGGCCGCGCCCTGCGCGCGCAATATGTAGTACACCCCGAGCGGCAGGGCCACGTTGATGGCCAGGGGGACGAGGAGGGCTCGTCGTGTGCGCCGGTCCATGAGTGCCTCCGTCGGGTGCGGCGTTCTGGAAGAACGCTAGGCGCTGCCCGGGTGGAGACGGATCGGAGCCAGGGTCGAGGCCGGGGTGGACCTTTGCGCTCCGCGCCTCCACCCACGGGTGGAGCCCGGCAGCGTTGCCTCGCCCACCCGGGGCTCCGCCCCGGACCCCGCCAGGGGCTGCGCCCCTGGACCCGCTGTGGTGCGGCCCGGTGGTCCGGTT
>NZ_JAINFC010000624.1 GCF_020740835.1 Streptomyces sp. UNOC14_S4 | reverse complement strand
GGGGTGGGGCGCGCGGGTCCAGGCGGTGACGAGTTCGTCGTTCATCATCTCCGCGAGTGCGGGGATGTCCTCCGCGGCGAACGGGCGCAGCACCAGCCGGTCCGTACTGATGGAGATGTCCGGGAAGGTGGATGTCATGTGCTGCTCCAACGCCGGGGAGGGGGCTCTGGACGGTCTCGGTCCGGGGCTCGGGTGCACCAGCATGCAGCATCGGTGTACGAGTGCGCCAAGCGCGACCCGGCGCGGCCGCGGGCCCGCACGCGTCCGGGTGCGTGGGGCCTGCGGCCGTACGGGTGGTGCGGCCGGAAGAGAACCGGCGGAGAAGGGGCGCGGGCGGCCGGATTCAGCCCTTGACGGGACCGAAGGCGGGGAGGACGGCGCCGCTGAACTTGTCCTCGATGTACTTCTTGACCTCGTCGGAGTTGAGCAGCTTGGCGAGCTTCGCGATGCGCGGGTCGGCCTCGTTGCCCTTCTTCACGGCGAGGAAGTTGGCGTAGGGGTTGCCGTCGGCCTTCTCCAGGGCGATGGAGTCGCGGGCCGGGTTGAGCTTGGCGCCGATGGCGAAGTTGCCGTTGATGACGGCGGCGTCGACGTCGTCCAGGCGGGAGGGGATCTGGTCGGCGGCGAGCTCGGTGAACTTGACGCCCTTCTTGTCCTCGACGTCGGAGAGCTTGGCCTCGGAGCCGACGCCGTCCTTGAGCTTGATGACGCCGTTGTCGGCGAGGAGCTTCAGGGCGCGGCCCTCGTTGGTGGCGTCGTTGGGGACGGCGATGGTGCCGCCCTGGAGGTCGGAGACCTTCTTGCCCTTCTTGGAGTAGAGGCCGAGCGGCTCGATCTCGACGTTGACGACGGGGACGATGTCCGTCTTGTTCTTCTTGTTGAAGTCGTCGAGGTAGGGCTTGTGCTGGAAGAAGTTGGCGTCGACCTCGCCGTTCTGGGTGGCGGTGTTCGGCAGCACGTAGTCGGTGAACTCGCGCACCTTCAGGTTGAGGCCCGCCTTCTTCGCGAGGTTGTCGCGGACGAAGTTCAGGATGTCGCCGTGCGGGGTGGGGTTGGCGGCGACGACGAGCTGGGCGTCGGGGTCGGCGTCCTTGCCCTTCTTCTCCGAGCTGCTGGAGGAGGAGGTGTCGGAGGGGGCGCTGCAGGCGCTGAGGCCGACGGTGAGGGCGGCGGCAGCGGCGAGGGCGGTGGTGAGCTTGAGGGTGGTGGTACGCACGAAGAGTGCCTCTTTCTTTTCTCACGAGGTGTGTGCCCGGCAAAGGGTCCGGGCTCGTGGAGTGCACGGGGCCGAGGGGCCCCGCGGGTTCAGGAGCCGTCGCGGACGTCCGCGGGGTCGGCGGAGGCGGCGACGGCGGTGCGCCGTACGGCGGTCCCGGGCTGTGCCTCGGACTGTGCTGCCTCGGGCTCGCGCTGCGCGGGCACCGCGGTGCGGCGCAGGCGGCGCAGTCCGACGGGGGCGGCCTGGCGGGAGCCGCGGGCGGCGAGGCGGCGGACGACGAGGTCGCCGAGGAGCTGCACGACGGTGACGATGACGATGAGCAGCACGATGGTGATGTTCATCAGGCCGGTCTCGTGGCGCTGGAAGCCGTAGGCGATGGCGAGGTTGCCGAGGCCGCCGCCGCCGACGGCGCCCGCCATGGCGGAGTAGCCGATGAGGGCGATGACGGTGGTGGTCAGGCCGGCCACGACGGAGGGCAGGGCCTGCGGGAGCAGGACCTTGAGGACGACGGTCCAGGTGCCGCCGCCCATGGACTGGACGGCTTCGACGAGGCCGTGGTCGACCTCGCGGACGGCGGTCTCGACGAGGCGGGCGAAGAAGGGGATCGCGCCGATGGCGAGGGCGACGACGGCCGCGCTGGGGCCGATGGAGGTGCCCACCACGAAGCGGCTGAAGGGGATCAGCCAGACGAGCAGGATGATGAAGGGCAGGGAGCGGCCGAGGTTGACGATCGCGCCGAGGACCTTGTTCACCACGACGTTCTGGAGGAGGGCCCCGCGGTCGGTGAGGACGAGCAGGATGCCCAGCGGCAGGCCGCCGATGATGGCGTAGACGGTGGACCACCACACCATGAAGAGGGTGTCGAGACACGCGTCGCGCAGCAGGGGCTGCATCTCGGACCAGGTCACTTGGCACCTTCCTCGGGGTTCTTGTCGGCAGGCGCCGGGTCGTTCACGGGTGCGACGTCGACCTGGAGGCCCTGTTCGCGCAGGAAGCCGATGGGGACGACGTTCTCCTCGAAGCGGCCGGGGAGCTCGATGCGCATCCGGCCGACCTGCTTGCCGCAGACGGTGTCCATGGCGGCGCCCAGGATCGAGATGTCGACGTTGTAGGTGCGCGAGAGCTGGGAGATGACCGGCTGGGTCGCGGCCTCGCCGTGGAAGGTGACGTCGACGACCGTGCGGTCCGGGCCCGAGGGCTCGCCGCCGACGGGGAAGAGCTCGGCGGCGAGCTCGGAGCCGGGGGTGGCGAGCAGCTCGGAGACGGTGCCCTGCTCCACGACGCGGCCGCCCTTCATCAGGGCCGCGGAGTCGCAGATGGTCTTGACGACCTCCATCTCGTGGGTGATGAGGAGGACCGTGAGGCCGAGCTGGCGGTTGAGGTCACGCAGCAGTTGCAGGATGGAGCGGGTGGTCTCCGGGTCGAGCGCGGAGGTCGACTCGTCGGACAGCAGCACCTTGGGGTCGCCGGCGAGGGCGCGGGCGATGCCGACGCGCTGCTTCTGGCCGCCGGAGAGCTGGGCGGGGTAGGCCTTGGCCTTGTCGGCGAGGCCGACGAGGTCGAGGAGCTCCAGCGCCTTGCGGCTGCGTTCCTGGCCGGACACGCCGAGGATTTCGAGCGGGAGCTCGATATTACTCTGGACGGTGCGCGAGGAGAGCAGGTTGAAGTGCTGGAAGACCATGCCGATGCGGCTGCGCGCCTTGCGCAGCTCGGCATTGGCGCGGGGACCGCGCCCGGCGAGGGCGGTGAGGTCCTGGCCGGCCACGGTGACCGTGCCGGAGCTGGGGCGCTCCAGGAGGTTCACGCAGCGGATGAGGGTCGATTTACCGGCACCGCTCTGGCCGACGACGCCGTACACCTCGCCTTCGCGTACGTGGAGGTCGACGCCGTCGAGGGCGGTGACCTCGCGGCCGCGTGAGCGGTAGACCTTTGTCAGGCCCTTGGTGGTGATCACAGGGGTTTCCGTCACTGTCGAGTGCGCGGCGGGAGGGTGCCGGGCACGGGCATTCATTGCGGAACGCGGCATCGGTGATCCCCGGCGCGGAACGCGGCTTCGGGGTCCTGGTGACGCGGGGCGGAGCTCCGGTCCTCGCGGGAAGGCGGGAGCGGGCTCTAGGGGTCTCGCTTCGGGGCGCGAGGCACAGAACGGGGGCCCTCAGCGGTCACACATTCGACACATGCGACGAGCACCGGGCGTCAGCATCGCCTCGGTCGCACAGGTGCGGCAGCTCGTCGTGGTCATGCGGGAAAGTAAAACAGACGCCTGTGCGACGTGACCAAGCCTGTCCGCATAGCGGACAGGCTTGGTCGGTTCGTGGACGGTTCCGGCTGATCGTCGATGATCTTCGGCCAACCCTGCCGACCTGCGCCGACGTGTCTTCGGGGCCGCGTCGGGGGGCTTCCGGCGGGCGCGCCGGACCGCCTGGGTGTGGCCAAGGCCACGGCGTGTTCGTGCGGGTGCGCCCACCGGGGTGCCACTTGCGCTCCGCGCGCGGCTGCGGGCCGGTGGGGGCTGGTCGCGCAGTTCCCCGCGCCCCTGTCCCCCTGCCGCTGGTTGTGGGCATGCGTTCCGCTAGGGGCGGAACGGGTGGGCACAACCGGACCACCGGGCCGCACCACGACAACGGGG
>NZ_JAINFC010000623.1 GCF_020740835.1 Streptomyces sp. UNOC14_S4 | reverse complement strand
GGATTCGGCTGCTGGGGGCCGGGGCCCGGCGGCGGGTACCCCGGCCCGCCCACGGGCGGCGTGGGCGCGCCCGGCTGCTGGTACGGGTTGGGCTGTTGTCCGTACCCCGGCTGCTGCCGGTACGGGTTCTGGTCCTGCGGGTTCTGCTCGCCCCCGGGCGGCTGCTGTCCTGGCCACATGGCCGATAACCATAGAGGCAGTCCGTGATCTGCGGGACGGGCGCCCCTTCCCGTCGAAGCTACTGACTGGTAACTTCTCGCCCATGTCCGAGACACTGCCTTCGACAGGCGACCTCCTCCTGGCCACCGTGCCCATGGCCCGCACGCTCAACCTCGTCTTCGAGGAGGCGGGCGCGGACCGCGCGGTCGTCCGTCTCCCCGACCAGCCCGACTACCACAACCACGTCGGGGGCCCGCACGCCGGCGCGATGTTCACGCTCGCCGAGACCGCGAGCGGCGCGATCGTCCTGGCCGCCTTCGGCGACCAGCTCTCCCGGGCCGTCCCCCTCGCCGTACGCGCCGAGATCGGCTACAAGAAGCTCGCCAAGGGCCCCGTCACCGCCACCGCGCGCCTGGGCCGCCCCGCCGCCGAGGTCGTCGCGGAACTGGACGCGGGCGAGCGTCCCGAATTCCCGGTGCACGTCGAGATCACCCGCGAGGACGGCGGGGTCACGGGCGAGATGTCGATCTGGTGGACGCTGCGGCCCAACGCGTAGCTCGTCGGCGCCGATGTCCGTGGCGGTCGGGCCGTGCTTCCCGTTCCGGCGCGGCCGCGGACTACCGGGCCGGTTCGCCCAGTTCCGTCAGGATGCCGTCAAGGGTGTGCTCGAAGAGCGGCCCGGGGTCGGTGAGGGCGAAATCGAGGTGGCCGAAGACCTCCACGGCCACTGCTCCGTACAGGCGGGCCCAGCAGGAGACGAAGACGTAGAGGATCTCCAGCGGCACGGGCTCGCCGTCCAGGTGCTCGCGGACCTCCTCCAGTTGGGCGAGCCACGCCGGATCCAGGCCGGCGGGCGCCCGGACGTCACCGCGCTGCCACAGCTGGACCATCAGCTCCAGGAGGACGCTTCCGAAACGCCAGCTCGGGTCGTGCGCGGCCGAACCGGGCGCGGTGTCGGCGTCCGTGACCGGTTTGGCGAACAGCAGCCCGAACTCGCGGGGGTGGGCCAGCGCCCAGCGGCGCAGCTCCCGGCACGCCTCCCGCAGCCGCTGTCCCGGTTCGGCGGCCGGACGGCGCTCGCGCGCCTCGGTCAGGGCCGCGGCCAGTTCCTCGTACAGGTGCGAGGTCAGTGCCTGGATCAGATCGCGGTGACTGGCGTGGTAGCGGTAGAGGCCGGGGGCGGTCATACCCATCTCCCGCGCGATGGCTCGCAGCGTGACGGCCGACGGCCCTTCCTCGACCAGGAGCCGGCGGCCCGTGCGCAGGATCTCGGCCAGCGCCTCCTCGCGGACGCGGTGACGCCGACCGGTGGTCCCGGTTCCCGATGTGTTCGGCACGGTCATGCCCCGCCCTCCCTCGGTAAAGTTAACGCCTTTAACTCTAGCTTGTGCCCCAAGCCGGCGGTCCGACCGGCAAGGAGGAGCCCCGAGGCGCCGATGCGGCCTCGGGGCTCCGATGGCGGCCCTCCGGGAGAGGGAGGGCCGCCGCGGTCATGCGGCCTGCACCCGGACAGTGGTGGACGGTGACGTCCTGTCACCCACGGAGAAGGTCAGGCTCGTCTCCCCGCCCGGACCGTGCGGGAGGGCCTTCACCGCGACCCAGGCCACGGAGTTCGCTCCCTTTCCCGACAGCGCCAGGTCGACGCCCTCGAAGGTGGCGGTGTCGCCGTCCCGCGGCAGGGTCTCGGCATACCGCGTCGCGTTCCCGAAGGCGTCCTGCACGGTCAGTTGGCACAGGCTCCCGCTCTCGGGGACGAATCGCAGGCCCATGGCCGGCGGAAGAGTCACGTGGACGGTCTGCCGGGGGATGACTCCCCCTTCGGTGGCCTGCAGGTGAACGCCCGGGTAGCGGGTTTCCCCGGCGCGTGTCAGCGGCACCGGATCCCCGCCCGGGGAAACCGAGAAACCGGAGGTGTGCAGCCGTACGGACACGTCCGCCAGCTGAACGCCCGACCAGAACCCGTTCTGGGTGTCGTCCGCGAACCGGATGTACGCGTCGGCCGAGCGGGCGGTGAAGGAACGCTGGTGCTGCTCCCAGTACCGGATCCAGCTGCCCCTGATGACCTCGGGGTCGGTGGGCCGCATCCCGATGAGCTCCTTGTCCAGTTCCTCGGTGCCGAACCGGGAGGGGCCGTTGGTCACGCGGTACTCCATCCTCGCCGCGTGCGGGTAGTCCTGGGCGAACGCGGCGCCCGCCAGGAACGAGACGTCGTAGGCCGCCCCGGGGATCAGCCCTGTGATGTGCTGCCCCACGAAACCGTGCCGGTTGTCACCGTGGCCGATGAGGTCGACGCTGTTGCTGCCGTTGGACCTGTCCAGCCACTCGTTCCCATCGAAGGCGTAGCCGTGGCTGCGGACGTCGATGTAGTACCCCCTCGGCTCGCCGTCATTGCCGTTGTTCTTGCCGTTGCTGCCGTAGTCCCAGTCGGACAGGTACGCGTTCTGCAGCCTGGCGACCGCGGTGTAGTAGCTGTACTCCGACTCCGCGAACACGGGGGAGTTCAGGAAACCTCCGTTCTTCACCAGGTTGCGATAGGGGTCGCCGTCGGCGGCGGCGAAGCTCTGCGGAGCAGGTAACACCGATGTCATGGGGCTTCTCCTTTGTCTGCTTATTTCGCGGAAACGGGAGTGGACGAGTGCGGCGCACCCGCCACGCGGAAGTGCCTCCGTCGCCTCGCGTCGTGCAGTGATTCGACGCTGTCGCACCAGAGGTCGAGATCGGGGGTCGCGCTCAGCTCGGCGGAGCGGGCCTTCGCCCGGCGGGAGGCGCGGGCCCAGTTCTTCGGGTCCTTCAGCGAACTCAGCGCGTCGAGCCATGCGTTGAGGTCGTCGCGATAGGCGAAGATGCCCGCTTCGCCGAGGGACTCGACGAGTCCGGGGGTGGGGTGGGCGATCACCGGGATGCCGGATGCCATGGCCTCCACCGCCACCCGGCCCCAGGACTCGTACAGGCTCGGCATCAGCATCACGCGGGCGCGGCCGTACACGTGCTCGCGCATCTCGTTCCCGGGCACGCCGTCGACGACTTCGCAGTTGGGCCGCCGCGTCGGTGGAGTGATCTGCTGCCCGTAGGCGCCCCGGACACCGAGGAATTTCCATTCCGGCGCCCACGCGGCGATCTGCCAGAAGATCTCGCCGCCCTTGTCGGGGTTGAGGTTCACCAGGGTCACGTGGTCGCCCGGTGTGGTGCGGTAATCCTCCGCGATCACGGGCGGGCGGACCACGATGGTGCGCCCGGGCAGGAATTCGCGGGGGTACTGCCCGTAGTGGATCTCGCCGTCCCGTCGTATCCATTCGCTGTTGTAGACGACGAGATCGGCGCCGGCGGCGTTGTGGAAACTGGTGGCGAAGTTGTCGTGGCAGATCACGACCACCGGGATCCGGCGGGCCCGGGCGAGCCCCGACACGATCGGGACGTTCTCGAACTGGGAAAGGAGCACGTCCGCCTCCTGTGCGGCGGTGGAGAAGTCGATGCCCTCCTGATAGGGCACGACCCGTACTCCGTCGATGTCGTAGCTCTTCTGGATGCTCCCGGGGTGCGAGAGCCAGACCGTCACCCGGTGGCCGCGTGCGACCAGGGGGCGGAGCATCGAGTGGAGCATCCACTCGGAGCCCGCGTTGTGGGCCGGCGGGTATCCGTACACCCGGGCCACGATGGACATGCTCCGTGACCTGGTGGGGGCGGGCAGCGGGT
>NZ_JAINFC010000622.1 GCF_020740835.1 Streptomyces sp. UNOC14_S4 | reverse complement strand
CCGCTTCACCGGTCGCGGCCGGGAACTCGACGCCCTGGAGTCGCACGTGGCGCGGGCCCGGCTGGTGACGGTCACGGGCGTCGGCGGCGTCGGCAAGACCCGGCTGGCGACCCGGCTCGCGGCGGCTGTGCAGGATCGCTTCTGCGACGGGGCGTGGCTGGTCGAGCTGGCCACGCTCGGTGACGCGGAGCTGCTGGACCACACGGTCGCCGAGGCACTGGGGCTGGCCGACCACACCGGACGACCGCCGCGCGTGTGGCTGCCGGAGCGGCTCGCCGGCCGGCGCATGCTGCTCGTGCTGGACGGTTGCGAGCAGCTGACCGAGGGGTGCGCGGCGCTGGTCCACGCGCTCCTGCGGCAGGTGCCGGGGCTGCGGGTCCTGGCGTCCTCCCGGCGGCCCCTGGGCGTCGCGGGCGAGCAGGTCTTCCCGCTGGCGCCGCTGTCCGTCCCGGAGGCGGCGGAGCTCTTCGAGGACCGTGCCCGGAGCGCGCGCCCCGCGGCCGGGGCGGCGGAGCGGGAGGCCACGGAGGAGCTGTGCCGCAGGCTCGACGGCATTCCGCTGGCCCTGGAGCTCGCGGCGGCGCGGCTGGGCGCACTGTCGGTGACCCAGGTGCTGGAGCGGCTGGACGACCGCTTCCGGCTGCTGACCGGAGGCGCGCGGGGCGCACTGCCGCGCCACCAGACGCTGCGTACGGCCATCGGCTGGAGCCATGAGCTGTGCACGCCCGCGGAGCGGCTGCTCTGGGCCCGGCTGACGGTCTTCACCGGCCTGTTCGACCTGGAGGCGGCGGAGTACGTCTGCTCGGGCCCCGAGCTGCCCGCGGAGCGGCTGCTGGACGTGCTCACCGAGCTGGTCGCGCAGTCCGTGGTCGTCCGGGAGGACACCCCGCTCGGGCCGCGCTACCGGCTGCTGGACACGGTGCGGATGTACGGGGCGGGCTGGCTGGACGCGCTGGCGGACGGCGAGCGGATGCGGCGCAGACACCGCGACTGGTACATGGGCCTGGTCACCTGGTGCGAGCTGGACTGGTTCAGCCCCCGGCAGGCGGAGGTCGCGGCCCGCGCCGAGGCGGAGCTGCCGAACCTGCGTGCGGCCCTGGAGTACAGCCTGGAGGAGAAGGGCGAGGCGCACATCGGCCAGTACCTCGCCGCGACGCTGTGGTTCCACTGGGTCGGCTGCGGGCGCCTGGCGGAGGGGCGGTACTGGCTGGACCGGGCGCTGCGCGCCGAGGCGGACAACGAGGAGACTCGGCTGAAGGCCCTGTGGGTGCTCGGCCACGTGGCGATGCTGCAGGGCGATACGACGGCCGCGGCCGGGGCGCTGACGGAGTGCCGGGAGACGGCCGCGCGCGGCGGCCACGCCCGGGCCCTGGCCTACGCCGAGCACCGCACGGGCTGCCTGGCGCTGGTCTCGGACGACCTGCCCCGCGCCGAGGAGCTGCTGCGGTCGGCGCTCGCGCGCTACCGGGAGATCGGGGAGCTGAACAGCACTGTGCTGATGGGCCAGGTGGAGCTGGCCCTGGCGAGGGCCTTCCGGGGCGACCTCGCGGACGCGGTACGGCTCTGCGAGGAGGTGCGGGACGTCTGCGCGGACCACGGCGAGCGCCGGACCCTGGCGTACGCGCTGTACGTCCTGGGGTACGCCGCGTGGAGCACCGGGGACACGGCACGGGCCCGGCCGCTGGTGGAGGAGTGTCTTGCCGTCGACCGCGCCTTCCACGACCTGGCGGGCACGGCCCTGGCGGTGGAGCTGCTGGCGCTGGTGACGCTGGACGAGCGGGATGCCGCCCGGGACGGGGCGGAGGAGGCCGCGGTGCTCCAGGGGGCGGCGGGACGGCTGTGGCGCTCGGTGGGGCTGCCGCTGTCCGGCTCGCGCCACTTCGACGCGCCGCACGCGCTGGCCGAGCGCAGGCTGCGGGAGCTGCTGGGCGCCCGGCGGTACGAGGAGTGCCTGCGCGAAGGTGCCCGGCTGGACTTGGACGCGGTGGCGGCGTGGGTGCCGCCCTCCCCGGGCTCCCCGCCGGTGCCCGCGCCGCGCCCGGAAAAGCACGAGCCCGCCGGCTCACCGGCCGCGGGGGCCGGGGAGACGACGGGCTGAGCAGAGCGCTCGGAAGAGCTGCCGCTAAGGGATCAACGAGCGTAGTACTCGACGACGAGCTGCTCGTCGCAGATCACCGGGATCTCCTTGCGGTTCGGGTCACGGTCCAGGCGGAAGGCCAGCGCGCCCAGGTTGACCTGGAGGTAACGCGGGGTCTCGCCCTCACCGGCGTAGCCACCGGCCATGGCGACCTGGAACGGGTGCTTGGCACGGCTGCGCTCGCGAACGGTCACGACGTCGTTCGGACGGACGCGGAAGGACGGCTTGTCGACCTTCTTGCCGTTGACCTCGATGTGGCCGTGAACGACCATCTGACGGGACTGGTAGATGGTGCGGGCGATGCCCGAACGCAGAACCAGGGCGTCGAGACGGCGCTCGAGCTCGACGACCAGCGCCTCGCCCGTCTTGCCCTCGGCCTTCTTGGCACGGTCGTAGGCGCGGGCCATCTGGCGCTCGCTGATGTCGTACTGCGCGCGCAGACGCTGCTTCTCGAGCAGACGGACCTTGTAGTCCGAGTTCTGCTTGCGGCCACGGCCGTGCTCACCCGGCGGGTAGGGGCGGGCCTCGAAGTACTTGACAGCCTTCGGGGTCAGCGCGATACCGAGCGCACGGGACTTCTTGACCTTGGGACGCGACTGGTTAGGCACGTTCTCCAGACCTCCGTTGTAGGTTAGGTTAGGCTCACCTTACTCAAGGAGATCGCATGTCTCGTCCGGGGAACACCAGTCACATCACGGACAGCACGAAAGAGGCCGACGCGCCTGAAGGCGTCGACGTGACGGAGGTCCGATCAGATCGTGGTCAGCCGCGTCCTGGCGGACTAGAGATCGCCCGGATGCCGTCAGCAGCCGAGCGCACACGAACTCTCGTACAGAGTACATGCTCCGCGGTACTGATCGTCCCGGGGCTGGTCGGAAGCGCCAGCGCACGGCCCGAGCGGCTCTCCGACCTCCTCGCGCCGCTGGCCCGCAGCGTGGGGCCGGACGGCGAGGTGTTCCTGGTCTACCCCGCGGACTCCCCCGCCGTACGCGCCGCCACCCACGCGCAGGACGACGAACTGGCGGCCGTGCTGGAACTCACCGACGTCGCCCCGGTCTCCGTCCCCCACCGCATCCGCGGCCGCGCCTGGCTCTCCGGCTGGGTCACCCTCGTGCCCGGCGTGGCCGAACCCGGACGGATGATGCTGCGCCTGGAGGTCGGCGACGGCAGCGTCGACGACCTGTGGGGCGCGGAGAGCGTCGAACCGGAGGACTTCGCCCGCGCCCAGCCCGACCCGCTGGTCGAACACGAGGCGGAGCTGCTCCAGCATCTGCACTCGGCGCACGGCGAGCAGGTACGGACCCTGAGCTCGCTGCTCGGCGGGCACCGGCGGCCGCGCTGCGCGCACGACCGGGCCGTGCCGGTCGCCCTGGACCGCTTCGGGCTGCGCGTACGCTTCACCGCCGCGCACGGCGACGGCGCGGCGGCGGAGCGCTCCTTCGACGCGCGTTTCGAATTCCCGGAGCCGGTGCGGGACATTGTGGGGTTGCGGCGGGCGATGCACACGCTTTTCGAGGCCGCGGAGGGGTGACCGTCCGGGGCGCCTGCGCCTAATGGGGTGCGTCTTGCGCTGCGCGCGCGGGTGCGGGCCGGTGGGGGCTGGTCGCGCAGTTCCCCGCGCCCCTGACGGGGCGCGCCCGGCGCCGTACGGGGGCTCCGCCCCCTGACCCCCGCCCCGGAGGGGCTGCGCCTCACGCATCACCCCCGTTTGTGGGCAGGCGTTCCGCACGGCGGAACGGG
>NZ_JAINFC010000621.1 GCF_020740835.1 Streptomyces sp. UNOC14_S4 | reverse complement strand
CACCCGTTCCCGGGCCTGTTGCCCCTTCGGCGTCAGCCCGCCTCCCTGCGCGTACCTCATGAACACGGCATACCGCAGGGATCACGAGCCGTCACGACCAGCCGCTATCGCGAGTTCAACCTCAGTAACGCAACAGCTCGCGCAGGAGCAACTGACCGTCGGACAGGCCGCATCGCCAAATGAGATGACCTCTTACGCGTGCGCGGGTCAGGTATCCGCGAAGCCGCCTCCACATCACCGGTGTTGGACGACTTCCATCGGATGCGCATGCGGCGGTGATGTGCCGAGCGGGTTCGTAACGGCCGAACGATTCGCGTCGGAGTTCATTCAACGATGTGAATTGACGTGTCCTTGACGAGCGGTTGCCCGGCTCCGTGATCATCATCGATGTCCTCCGCCGCCGCACTGGTAGCGTGCGTATGAGCGTATCTGTCGCCATGGGGGAGACATGTCTTTCGAGGACGAATGGGCGCAGCTCGTAGCCGGTGCCAAGGAGCAGCAGGCTGCGCATATGCGATTGAACGGTGCGGGTGGCGGAGGCGGTGGCGGGCAGGGGAAGTTGCATGTGACGCCTGCCGTGCTGCGGGACCGTGCCGACAAGGCCGTGAACAAGGCGGCCAAGGAATTCCGCGAGGCCCATAAGGATGTCGTGTCCAAGACATCCGATGTGGGCGGGTCGTTGAAAGGGTTCGCCTGCGACGGCGCGTTCGGGGATTTCTCCGAGTCGTGGAAGAAAGGCGCCGCGTACGTGGCGGGGCAGATCGGTGAGGAAGGGCTCGCGAAGGCTCTCCGGTCGGCGGCGGATTCTTTCGGGCATGCGGACAAGAAACGGGAGGAGAGCTTCCAGGGGGTCCGCAGTACGTACAAGCCCGGTGACGTGATCTGAAGGGGGGAGCCGCCATGTCGCTGACGTACACCGATCTGAAGCACGCGAATCTGGAGAAGCTCGCCTCCGCCGTGGGGGTGTGGGCGCGATTGCCCAAGAACGTCCACGGTGCCGGGGAGACCTTCCGCACCGAAGTGGCGAAGGGGCTCCAGGAATCCGACTGGGAGGGAGAGGCGGCGCAGTCCGCGTCCACCGCCGTGTCGGGGCTGAGCTATCAGCTGGCGACGGCGGAGAGCGAGGCCCGCAGTGTCCACGACTTCCTGAACAACTGCCTGGAGTCCTTCCGGTCGGCGAAAAAGGAGCTCGAGGACATCACGCACGAGCTCGCCGGGCACGAGCATCTCTCCCTCAAGGGGGAGGACGGCTCGGTCCACGTCGATGCCGCCAAGGTAAAGCCGGAGGATCTGGCGCAGCTGCAGAAGGCGTACGAGCCGACCATCAGGTCCTACAAGGAGCGGACCCGGCAGGCGCTGGAGGACGCCCGGGAGACCGACGAGACGCTGAGCTGGGCTCTGAAGAGCATGAAACAGAGCTACGACAGCGGCTTTCTGCCCACCGCCCCGGTCAGCCTCACCGACGCGCGGCAGATGCGGAAACAGCAGGGGCGGGAGAGCGACAAGAAGATCTCCCTCAAGCTGCTCTCCGACCAGGAGATCGCGGACAAGATGCAGCACGCGTCGGACGGCAAGTTCGGCAACAGCACGCTCAAGCCCGCCGCCGAGTTCATCGGCTACCGGTCCTGGATGAACAGCGCCGACAGCATTCAGAAGCGCGACTGGGAGAGCGCGCGGACGTATTTCATCGGTGGCACGCCCGCGTACGCGGCGGGCATGGAGGCGTGGCTGATGGAGACCTCCGGCGGCGGGGGACGGCACCGCAAGCCCACGCTGATGAACAACGCGGGCAAGCTCGGCGGGAAGGTCTTCGGTTTTCCCGCGAGCGTCCTCGCCACCGGGCTGGATTTCTACTACACGCCCGCCATGCACGCCTCCGAGCGGCCCGATGCGAAGATCATGGCTCCCAAGGACCCCGGGCAGGTGCACTGGAAATGAGGCGTGGAGAGATGCGGCAGGGAAATACGCGGGGGAGGGGCGACGGGAAGGTGCCGGCCGGGTACGTGCTGTTCGGCAATCACCGGACGCTGATCCTCGGCGTCCTCGGCACGCTCGCCGGGGTCGTGGGCACCGTCGGGGGGATCTCCGACGGCGCCCGGGTGGTCGACATCCTTGGCTTCGCCGCCATCGGGGCACTGGGGCTCGCCCTGGCGGTCGGTTACGTGGTCGTCGCGTCGAAGCGGCCGCGTCGCTGATCCGGCCCGGCGACCCGAGGTCTACGGCTACGGCTTGCCCGTCACGATCGGCTGCCAGAAGCCGCAGTGGTGATCCGTACCGAAGTTGTTGATCGTGACGGACCCCGTGGGCCGCAGGGACAGGAAGCTGTCCGTGGACGTGCGGTACGGGTACCAGTGGGCGCGGTTGCCGCCGTTCGGGTCGAGCGTGGAGACGAAGGAGCTCCAGTAGGCGATCATCCGGTCGGAGAGCTTCCGCTGCTTCTCGGTGAACGTCACGCCGGGGAAGTCGAAGAGGTACGGCAGCTCGGTCGCGTGGGCGGCCCCCACCTCCTTCGAGCCGAAGAGCTGCTGCACGCCGGACCACGAGACCGGGTCCGGGTCGGCGAACTCGTAGGCGTACACCTTCGTGTGCGGCGCGAAGGCGCGTCCCACATGGCGGGTGCGGCAGGCGAAGTCGCCGTCCGTGACGGCGTGCCCGTAGGCGAGCCCGGCGTCGTCGTCATGGCTGCTGCGCGGGTACGCACGGGCCACGGTCTTCGCCCTGTCGCCGTACAGGGCCTCCAGACCGGACGCGTACTCCTCCGGCTGGAGCCTGCCCTTCAGGACGTACGTCACCTCGTCGTGGTTGGTGCCGATGAGAACCGGCACCTTCAGGGCCGGGTCGCCGACCACGGGGCCGGGGAGCAGGCTCGTCCCGTACGCCAGGCCGCTGACCGCGGAGGCCGGGGTGTCCGGGAGCGCGGAGACGGTCCGGGCACCGCCGCGTTTCGGCGGGCCGGTCAGCGCGCTCGCGGGCAGGGCACGCAGGCAGTCGGCGGCCGTGGCCTCGACGAAGCAGCCGAGCGACGTGGCGAAGACCGTGGCCGCCTCCTGCGCCGCCCCGATCCCCCGGCCCGCGCACGGGCCGCTCTCCATGACGGCAGCGCGGAACAGCCCCTTCGACGCGGGCGAGTTCAGCAGACCGCACACAGAAGCACCACCCGCCGACTCTCCCGCGACGGTGACCTTGCCGGGGTCGCCGCCGAACGCGCCGATGTTGCCCTTCACCCAGCGCAGGGCCGCCTGCTGGTCCATGAGGCCGTAGTTGCCCGTGTCCCTGCCGCCCGCGAGCGCGGGGTGGGCGAGGTAGCCGAGGGCGCCGAGGCGGTAGTTGATCGTGACGACGACGATGTCGCCCTGGGTGGCGAGGCGTTGAGCGGGGTACGCGTCGCCGCTGCCCCACATGTAGGCGCCGCCGTGCACCCACACCATCACGGGCAGCCGCTCCGCGCCGCTGCGGCGCTCGGGTGCCCACACGTTCAGGAAGAGGCAGTCCTCCTTGCCGGTGGCCGCCGCGCCGCCCATCGCCGGCTGGGGGCACGGCGAGCCCGGCAGCGTGGCGTCCCGCACGCCGTCCCAGGCGGCCGGGGGCTCCGGCGGGCGCCAGCGGCGGGCGCCGGTGGGCGGGGCGGCGTACGGGACGCCCTGGAAGAGGCGGTAACCGTCGCGGACGGAGCCGCGGAGGCGGCCCGCGTCCACGCTGACGACGTGACCGTCGTCGGCGTCGCCCTCGCCTTCGCTCTGAGGGGCGCAGCCTGCGATCGCTGCCGTCAGGGCCACCAGCGCGCTCGCCGCGGCGAGCAGCCGGATGGGTCTCGACCTCGCCGGTGGCGGCACGGGTGCCTCCTGGGGGGTGACGTTTCGCCGACGCTTGTCACCGTAGGCGGGGAG
>NZ_JAINFC010000620.1 GCF_020740835.1 Streptomyces sp. UNOC14_S4 | reverse complement strand
CCCGCCCTCCGGCCCCGCCCCCTCCACCGGCCGTCGACTGCCGGTAGGGGGCGCCCACGTCCGCGTCCGGGCGCGCCCCGACAGGGGCGCGGGGAACTGCGCGAGCAACCACGACGCGCTTGCAGACGCCGGACGGGCAGGATGACCGAGCTCGTGGGCGGCTTTTAGGGGCGCGGGGAACTGCGCGAGAAGTCCCCACCGACCCGCAGCCGCCGGACGGACACAGCCCACCGAGCTCGTAGGCGGCCTTCAGGAGCGCGGGGAACTGCGCGACCAGCCCCCACCGGCCCGCAGACGCGCACCCAGCGCAAGACGCGCCGCGCAGCGGCGCGTCAGTCGGACGTGGTCTTCAAGGCCAGCCACAGCTCCATGCGGACATCCGGGTCGTCCAAGGAGCGCCCCAGGATTTCCTCGACCCGCCGCATGCGGTACCGGAGCGTATGCCGGTGGACGCCGAGGTCCGCGGCGGCCGCGTCCCACTGGCCGTGGCGGGCGAGCCAGGCGCGGAGGGAGGCGACGAGGTCGCCGCGGCCCGTCGCGTCGTGTTCGCGGAGGGAACGGAGCAGGCCGTCCGCGAAGGCCCGTACCGCGTCGTCGGCCAGCAGCGGCAGTACGGAACCGGTCGCGACGTCCTCGTGCCCGACGAGCACGCGGCCGCGCCGCCGGGCGACGGACAGGGCCTGTTCGGCCTGGTGGTGGGCGGCTCCGGCCCCGGCGCGGCCGGTCGGTGCCGAGAGCCCGGCAGCCGGGACGGCCGTCGCGTCCCCGCCGCCGCGTTCCGCGGCGGCGGCCAGCCGTCCCTCCGCCGTGCGGGCCCACGCCGCGCACGCGGCCGCCGTCGCACCGCCGTCCGGGAGGAGGACGGTGAGCCGCTCGTCCTCCGCGACGGCCAGTACCGGCTCGGCCGCGCGGCTGGCCGCCGTCTCGACGGCGTCGGCGAGTTCGCCGGTGCCGTCGCCATCCGCCACCAGCACCCGGAACGGTTCGTCCAGCAGCGTGCCGTACAGCTCCCCCGCGACGGCCCGCGCGTGTTCCGCCTCGCCGGCCAGCAGCATCCGCAGCACTGCCGCGGCCAGCCGTGCCTCGGCGTCCTGGAGGGTGCGGGAGCGTTCGGTGGTGAGGGTGAGCAGCGCGATCGCGGCCTGTACGGCGTAGCGCTCGGCGGTGCCCAGTGGGGCGCCCGTGCCGACGGCGAGGACGCCGCGGGCCCGGCGGCCCGAGCCGAGGGACTGGAGCTCGACGCGGTCGGCGCCTTGCTCGGAGCCGACGACGGCGGTGGCGGGTGCGGGCCGTTCCCGCAGCCGTGCGACGGCGTCGGTGAGCCGGGCGGCGCGCCGGGCCGCCCAGTCGGGGGCCGCGGCGACGACCGCGCCCGACGCGTCGTACAGCGCGGCCCACCCGTCGAGGTGGGCGGCGAGCCGGGACAGCAGCGCGGCGGGACCGTCGGCGGCGAGCGCGGCCCGTGTCAGTTCGCGCTGTGCCTCGAAACCGGCGGTGACGGCGCGGTACTGGTCGGCGGCCATGGCGGCCGAGACCGCCTTGCTGATGGCGATGAAGGGGGTGCGGCGCGGCACTTCGAGCAGCGGCAGGCCCTCCGCCTCCGCCGCGTCGATCAGCGCCTGCGGCACCTCGTCGTAGTTGACGCCGACCGCGAAGCCGAGGCCGACGACCCCGGCCGTGGCCAGGCGGCGCACATAGCCCCGTATCGTCTCCGGGTCCGCCGCGTCGATCTTCATCGCGGTGGTCAGGAGCAGCTCGTCGCCCTCCATCCACGGCACGGGGTCGGCGAGCTCGCTGACGTGCGCCCAGCGGACGGGGGTGTCCAGCCGGTCCTCCCCGGCGCGCACGACGAGCTTGAGCGCGGAGTGGTGGACGAGCGAGGCGAGCGTGGCGGGCATGACACCTTCGGGAGGACGTGCGGGAAGGACGGCGGTAATGCGCCTTGCCGTATGAACGACTCCTCCCGATTCTGCCTCAGTGGAGGGTTCACCTCTCGCCGGTCGCCATGAGGTTCACCAGTACCGGCGGCGCGCTCGCCCCCCGTACGTCCGTCACGGACAGCACCGCGTGCCCGGCGGGCACGGCGTGCGCGAGCTCCGAGGCGGACCAGCGCTCGCGCTCGACCTTGCGGACCGTCACGGACTGGGCGGTCACCGCCCGCCCGGTGACGAGGCGGCGCAGGACGTGCGTGGCCCGGGTCAGCGGCTCGTGGGCGATGATCTGCCGGTCGGTGATGTCGCGGGTCTCGACCCACTCCTTGCCCCAGACCTCCGCGAACCGCGCGCCGTCCCAGGTGGTCACGCCCGAGAACGCCATGCGGCAGCCGACCGAGCCGAGCAGCGCGCTGCGCAGCGCCTCGGGCACGTCGTCGAGCGAGCGCAGGGTGAGCACGGCCCCGGCGTTGGCGGAGCGCAGCCGTCCGAGGCCGCGCACGGACTCGGGGGTGATGGTGTGGGTGGCGTCGTCCAGGACGAGGCAGGCGAAGAGCGAGCGGTCGGCGCGGCCGGCCGTGCATTCCGTGAACTGCGCGAGGACGAGCCGGGCCAGCAGCCGGGACGCCTCGGCGTGCCCCCGCTCGGGCAGGTCGATACGGACCCGCAGGGGGTGTTCGAGGGTGCGGAGCGAGAAGGTGCGGCCGGGGCTGCCGGTGTCGAAGAAGCGTGCGAAGGCGGGCCGGTCCAGCAGGGCCAGCCGGTCGGCGAGCATCGGCCCGGCGTCGCCGGGGCGCTCCGCCTGCCGTTCGCGGGCGTCGAGTTCGCGCAGTTGCGCGTCCTGTCCGGCGGCCGTGAGCGCGGCCCGCAGCGCGCCGAGGGCCGCGGCCGAGCCGTCGAGCAGCTCCCGCAGCTCCGGTACGGAGGGGAAGCGGCCGTGCGCCGCGCGGTAGGGGCCGAGGACCTGTGCGAGGGCGGTCGCGGCGCGGCGGCCGCCCTCGCCGGGCAGGGTGGCGGTGAGGTCGCCGACGAGGCCCTCGGCCAGTACGGCGGCGGCCTCGTCGGGGTCGTCGGTGCCGCCGTACAGGTCGAGGTCGTACGCCGAGTCGGGGCGGCCGATCCGCACCACGACGTCGAACGCCTCGTCGGGCGCGAGGCCCGCGCCGGCGGCACCGACCGCGACGACCGCGGTCCGTCCGGCCAGCGCCTGGAGGCACAGCGACTCCAGCACCGGCCGCACCAGCCGGTCCGTCTTGCCGCTGCCGGGCGGGCCGACGGCGAGCAGCGAGGTGCCCAGCAGGGCCGGGTCGAGCGCGGAGCCCGCGCCGCGCTGCTGGTAGGCGTTGCGGGGGTCGTCGACGACGGTGCCGATGCGCACCTGCCGCGTGACGAGGTCGTGCCGGGCGAGGCGTACGGGCAGGTCGCGCGCGCCGGACGGGTGGGCGCAGGCGGCGGCGCCGTGCCGCAGCACGGTGTCGGTGAACTGGGCGAGGCGGCCCGGCTGTGTCCGTACGGCCTCCCAGGCGCGCTGGATGCGGGAGTGGTCGACGTCGTTCATCGTCCCGGAGCGGGCCTCCGCCGCCAGCCGGTCGGCGGCCTCGTGGGCCCCGGCGGTGCGCAGCTCCGGCCATTCGGCTGGGTCGCCCTGCGCGGCGGGGGTGGGGTGGCCCGGTCGTCCGGGTGCCTGTCGGCCAGTGGGTTGGTCGGCGGGTCCGTAGCGGTGCCAGACCTCGCGCCAGCAGCCGACGCGGCAGGCGACGGAGAGGAGCAGGAGGGTGAAGAGGACGTAGTAGGTGTAGCCCGCGTAGAGCCGGGCGAGCGCGTCCCAGTCGTCGGGGGTGAAGGCCACGAGGGGCCAGATCCAGGCACTGCCGACGGCGCCGTTCCAGCACAGCAGCCACACCGCCCACACCCCGGCGAAGGCCGCCGCCGCGCGGGTCAGCAGGGGCCGGGGTGTGGGCGGTGTGGCTGCTGTGCTGGAA
>NZ_JAINFC010000062.1 GCF_020740835.1 Streptomyces sp. UNOC14_S4 | reverse complement strand
CACTCCGACTCCTCGGCACGTCGCCGCCCACCCCCGCGGCCTTCGCATGCCCATGGGCCCCTGCCCAAGAACGGGAGCGCACCCACACGTCGTCACAGCACCTGGAGGCGCCATGTCCGCCCGAAACGAGCTACGAGCCTACCGCGCACTGGCCGCTCCACCGAAGTCACCGGCAGTTGGGGCGAGCGACGGGCCGGAGGAGCGATGACGATCCTCGGGAAGAAGACGCTCCCGGGGCAGGGGGCGGGGCGGAGGCCGGGGCGTCGCATCCCCGTCTCGGACAGCGAACTCCTGCTGTTCGGCGGAGCCTTGCGCTACGACAAGCCCTTCGTGACCCGTGAACGTCCCCTGCTGCGGCTCACGTTCTGGTCGATGGCACGTCAGTTCCCGGAGATGGTCGGGACGGTGGCGCGGGCCGGATGGCGGGAGGACCCGGCCGCGCTGCTCACCCTGCTGGGCGCCGAGCTGGGGCAGGGCGCGGCCCGTGCCTTCGGTCTCGTGGCCGCCAACCAGGTGCTCGTCGCGCTCTTCGCGGACGGGCCCACGCCCGGGCGGCTGCACCAGGCGCTGCCCGCGCTGCTGGCCGTCTCCGCGGTCACCGCCGCGTCCGCGCTGCTCGCCGCCGTCTCCGTGGCCGCCTCGGGACGGCTGGAGCCCAAGGTGGAGCGGGTGTGCACCGCCCGTTTCTACCGTGGCGCGGTCCGCGTCGAGCTGGCGGCGCTGGAGGACAAGGACTTCCACCGGCTGCTCGACGCCGGCCGCTTCGGCACCGACTCGGTGCGGATGATGCTGGGCTCCTCGGTCCTCGTCGTCAACGCCCTGATCGGCCTGGCCTCCGCCACCTGTGTCCTGGCCCTGCTGCACCCGGCGCTGGTGGGCATGATGGTGCTGATCGCGGCCCCCAAGGGCTGGGGAGCGGTGGTCTCCGCCCGCAGGCAGTACGCCTCGCGGCACACCTGGATCGAGCACCGGCGCGCCATCGGCGTCCTCACCTCCACCCTCACCGACCAGACCCACGCGGCCGAGATCCGCGTCCACGGCGCCGGCCGGATGCTCGTCGACGCCTACGACGACATGGCGGCCACCGTGGAGAAGGAGCAGCAGCGCCTCGCCCTCGCCCAGGCGGTCACCCGGAGCGTCTCCTCCGCGCTGTCCGGCGCGGCGGCCCTCGCCGCGTACGGGGTGCTGTGGCTGCTGCTCGCCTCGGGCGGGCTGCCGCTGGCCGTCGCGGGCACCGCCGTCATCGCCGTGCGGACCGCGGGCGCGAGCCTCACCTCCCTGGTGCTCCAGGTCAACCGCCTCTACGAGGAGGCCATGTACCTCAGGGACCTGGAGGACGCCTGCCGCGCGGCCGAGCGCCGCGCCATTCCCGCCGGCGGGGTGGCACTGCCCCCGGGCGTACGGGAGATCCGGCTGGAGAAGGTCACGTTCGCCTACCCGGGCACCGCCGTCCCCGCGCTGTGCGAGGTCAGCCTGGCCATCCCGGCGGGCAAGGTCGTGGCCCTCGTCGGCGCCAACGGCTCCGGCAAGACCACCCTGTCCAAGCTCGTCGCCGGGCTCTATCTGCCCACCTCCGGGCGCCTGTCCTGGAACGGCGTCGATGTCCGGGAGGCCGACCGCGACCAGCTCTTCGACCGGGTCGCCGTCCTGTCCCAGGACTTCCCCCGCTGGCCCATGACCGCCCGCGCCAATGTGCACATCGGCCGTCCCGGGCAGCCCTTCGACCAGGCACGGGTCGACCGCGCGGCCGCCGAGGCCGGGGCCGCCGACGTCGTCGCGTCCCTGCCGTACCAGTGGGACAGCCTGGTCATCAAGGGTTTCGAGCGCGGCACCCAGATCTCCGGCGGCCAGTGGCAGCGGCTCGGCGCCGCGCGCGCCCGCTACCGCCGCGCACCCCTGCTCATCGTCGACGAACCCACCTCGGCGCTGGACCCGAGAGCCGAGGTCGAGTCCTTCCGTTCGCTGCGCACGCTGACCGACGAGGGCACCACCGTCCTGCTGATCACCCACCGGCTGGCCGCCACCGCGACCGCCGATCTCATCTACGTCCTGGACCGGGGACACCTCGTCGGCGAGGGCACGCACGAGGAGCTGATGGCCGTCGAAGGGGGTCTGTACCGCTCGATGTACGAGCTCCAGGCCGCCCAGTACGGCATCGAGCCCACCCCGCGACCCGTCCCCGATCCCGCCCGGCGCAATGGTTCCCCGCATGCACAGCCCGCTCAAGCCTGACGACCGACTCGCCACCGACTCTGTCCCCGATCCTTTTCCCCCTCCCGTTTCCCTTCCTGTTCCCGTTCCCGTTCCCGGGAAGCCCGCCACTTCCCGGGAGAAGCCTGTTCAACCACCGGAGTCCCGCCCTCCGTTGAGCCCTTTGGCGAGCACGCTCCGTGATGTCTTCGGGTGTGTCGGCGTGATCGTGGCCGCGGTTGTCATCTCCTTTCTCTGTGTGCAGTTGGGTCACGCTTTTCCTCAACTGCACGCCAAGTAGGCGGAGTTGTCCGGTCCGGTAATGGTGCGGCGGGAGCCATTACCGGCCAACAGGCCGCGTGTGCGGTGCCGAGTCTGGCGGAGCGGTGTGCTGCCTCCTACGATTCGAACGCTCCCGTCCCCAGGGGCCGTTGGAGGATCGGGGTTGTCATGGTCATGGCCTAAACAATCCAATCCTCATCCATCTCGTTCCGGTCTCCGTCCCCGCAGTGCGGCCGGAACGCCTCCGCTCAGTCCAGGACAACCGATTGGAGCACCATGCCCGCCGGTCTTCTCGCAGGAGCCGCGATAGCGGCGCTCTTCACCTCGCCGCTGTCCCCCTACGGGCACACGGTCATCGTCAACCCGCCGCCGGACAAGATGGTGATCGAGATCGCCACCGTCAACGGCTCGGGATGTCCGCTGAACACGGCCGCGGTGGCCGTGTCGCCCGACAATACGGCCTTCACGGTCACGTACAGCGACTACCTGGCCTCGGTGGGCGTGGGCTCCAAACCCACCGACAACAGAAAGAACTGCCAGCTCAACCTGATCGTGCACGTGCCGCAGGGCTTCACCTACGCCATCGCCAGCGCGGACTACCGCGGCTACGCGCACCTGGAGGACGGGGCCACCGGCCAGGAGAAGGCGTCGTACTACTTCCAAGGGCAGTCCCAGACCGTGCCCAGCGCCCATGACTTCAAGGGCGTCTACGCGGACAACTGGCAGGTGACGGACAAGGTCGACGTCGCGTCCCTCGTCTGGGCGCCGTGCGGCGAGCAGCGGAACTTCAACATCAACACCGAGCTCAGGGTGAACGCGGGGACGTCGGACCCGTCGAAGACGACGAGCTACATGACGATGGACTCCACGGACGGCGATCTCAAGACGATCTACCACGTGGCGTGGAAGGAGTGCCCGAAGTAAGTCCTGCGCGTTCCGGCGAGCCTCGTCCCGGCGGGGCTCGCCGCTTCTTCGTCTGCCGGGGTGCCTACTGGGGTGCGTCTTGCGCTGCGCGCGCGGCTGCGGGCCGGTGGGGGCTTGTCGCGCAGTTCCCCGCGCCCCTGTTGGGCGTACCTTTTATTTCGGCTATACGCTGTCTCACCTGTGTTTATCGCGCTGCGCGCCGGTGCTGTCACTCAAAGGGTATAGACCTCTGGCGAAAAGCGGGCTTATGTGGGTCCGATGTTTGCTACCAGCCGCCGCACGGTTCCCTGGACCTCCGGGGTTCCCCTGTGCATGCACCGTCCGCCCGCGCGGCGGCAACCGCGCCACCCGGAGGAGCCCCGGCTCTCCCGGACGGTCTCGCTCCCGGCCGCCGAGCGGTCCGTGGCGGACGCCCGGCGGTTCTCGCGGGCGCTGCTCACCGAGTGGGGTCTGGAAGAGCTCGTCGACGACGCCGCCCTGCTCCTGTCCGAGCTGGTCACCAACGCGGTCGTGCACGTGCCGGACACGGCGGGTGACATCGAGCTCGCGCTGACCCGGGCGCACGGGCACCTCGTCGTCCAGGTCACCGACACCGGCGGGCACCTGCCGCGCTGCGGCCAGGCGGGTCCGGACAGCGAGAACGGGCGTGGCATGTGGCTCGTCGAGCAGATCGCCGCGCTGTGGGGCCACCACCCCTCCGTCAAGGGCAAGACGGTCTGGTTCACGCTGGCCCTGCCCTCCGCCGCGCGCTGACGCGCGCCCCCGTGCGCCCCTGACGACTACGCCCCGTACGCCCCTTACGACGGCTCCCTCCGCTTGCGGACGAACGTGCCCTGTGCCGCGGGCTGCGCGGTGGGCGGATTCGGAGAGACCATGGAAAGCGCTGCGGCGACGAGGCGGAGAAGCCGGGGGAGAGCGGAGGAGAAGGGACTGCCGATCCGGCCCTGACCGGCACGAGGCCGCCGCACCACCCTCCACGGGCGGAAGGAGGACCTCGATGGGGACGACCGACGCGTTCCGGCCGGAGCCCGGACGGTTCGCGGGCCCGCCCTACGAGCCGGGCGGCCTCCTCGACGTGCTGGGTGTGGCCGCCGTGGTGCTCGACCGGCGTGGCCGGATCGTCCTGTGGAGCCCGCAGGCGGAGGAGCTGTTCGGCTGGTCCGCGGCGGAGGCGCTCGGACAGTACGCCGCCCAGCTGCTGGTCGTCGAGGAGGACCTCGAATCCGTCCTGGAGCTGTTCGCCAAGGTCATGGGCGGCGGTGAGTCGTGGGCCGGGGTCTTCCCCGCCCGGCACAAGGACGGCACCGCCCGGCTGGTGGAGTTCCGCAACATGCGTCTGGAGGACCAGAGCGGTGACTTCTATGCCCTGGGCATGGCCACCGACCAGGCGGTCCTCCGCGACCTGGAACGGGATCTCGCGCTGTCGCTGGGGCTGGTGGCCCAGTCGCCGATCGGTATCGCCGTCCTGGACACCGACCTGCGGTTCGTGATGGTCAACCCCGCGCTGGAGCGCCTCCACGGGCTGCCCGCCGAGGAGCACATCGGGCGCCGGGTGGGCGAGGCGCTGCCGCACGCGGACGTCGAGGAGATCGAGGCGGGCATGCGGCGGGTGCTGGCCACGGGCATCCCGCTGGTGGACTGGTTCACCGTGGGGCGCGCGGGCGGGGCCGCCACCGACGAGCAGGCGCAGCTCGTCTCGTTCTACCGGCTGGAGGACCCCGGCGGGCGCACCCTCGGGATCGCCACCTCCGTCGTCGACGTCACCGACCGGCACCGGGCGAACAACGAGGCCCGGCGGCGCACGGCGCTGATCGCCGAGGCGTCCGTACTCATCGGCACCACCCTCGACCTGGACCGTACGGCGCAGGAGCTCGCGCAGGTCGTGGTGCCCGGCCTGGCGGACGTCGCCGCGGTGGACGTGCTCGACACGGTGCTGGGCGGAGGCCGGGCCCTGCCGCCGGACGGGGAACCCGCCGTCTTCCGGGCGCTCGCCGTGGCCGCTGCGGACTCTCCCGACGCCGTCCGCGCCGCCGACCCGCCCGGCCAGATCGCGCGGTACGCGGCCGACCGGCTCGTCACCCGCTGCGTGAGCACCGGGCTGCCCGTGTGCGTGGCCGAGGTACGCGAGCGGGACCTGCCCCGCATCGCCCGCGACCGCGAGGCCGCCGCGCTGCTGGCCCGCGCGGGGCTGCGCTCCTATCTGGCGGTGCCCCTGATCGCCAGGGGCGAGGTGCTCGGCGCCCTGGACCTCAAGCGTGTCGACAACCCCCGGCCGTTCGGCGAGGACGACGTCGCCCTCGCCGCCGAGCTGGCCGCCAGGGCGGCCGTGAGCATCGACAACGCCCGCTGGTACCAGCGCGAGCGCGCCACGGTCGTCACCCTCCAGCGCAGCCTGCTGCCGCAGCGGCCCGCCCGCCTGGAGGGGCTGGAGATCGCCTACCGCTACCAGCCCGCCGGAGCGGCGAGCCAGGTCGGCGGGGACTGGTTCGACGTCGTCCCGCAGACGGACGGCAGGAGTGCCCTGGTCGTCGGCGACGTGATGGGCAGTGGCATCAACGCCGCCGCGGCCATGGGGCAGCTGCGCACCGCCGCGCGCACGCTCTCCCAACTGGGGCTCGACCCCGCGCAAGTGCTGCACCACCTCGACCACGCCGCCACCGGTCTGGACCAGATGATCGCCACCTGCGTCTACGCGGTGTACGACCCGCACGGCGCCCGGTGCCGCGTCGCCACCGCGGGCCATCTGCCGCCCGTCCTCGTACGCCCCGGCCGCCGCCCCGCGCTCCTCGACCTGCCCGCGGGCGCGCCGCTCGGTGTGGGCGGCGTCCCCTTCGAGAGCGTCTCCCTGGACCTCGCCGCGGGGGACGAGCTCGTGTTCTACACGGACGGGCTGGTCGAGACGCGTGACGAGCCGATCGACTGCCGCCTGGATGCGCTTCTCACTGTGCTCGCGGGGGCGCCGCGGGATCTGGAGGCGACGTGTGACTTGCTGTTGAGTTCGCTCCGCGATGGCAATGACCAGGATGATGTGGCCTTGCTCATTGCCCGCGTCCACGACAGCGCCCCGTAAGGGGCGCGGGGAACTGCGCGACCAGCCACACAGCCTGCAGTCGCCGATCGACCGCGCGAGGCACCCCGGTAGGCGCAAGCCGCGGGGCTCAACGCAGTTGGATCCGGTACGACGCCCCGCCGTCGGTCAGCGTGACACGCGCCTCGCCCGTGGCCCCCGCGTAGGTGCCCGTGCCGCCGGTGATGGCGGCCGTCGTGGTGTACGGGGGGCGGCCGAAGCGGTCGGTGAGGGAGGTGAGGACGAGGGTGCCCTGGTCGGTGCGGAGGATGCGTTCGCACTGGGTGACCACACCCTCGTAGCGGGCCAGGACGACGTCACAGCGGTCGCTCGCGTCACCGACGCGTTTGCCCTTGGTCTCCTTGCCGTCCCGGCCGGTGGCCGTGGTGTGCAGGTCGTAGTAGGTGACCCAGTGGTCGCCGGTGCGCGGGTACTCGGGCCGGGTGTCGGCCTTCTGCACCGTGGTCAGGCGGAGCTCCTTCTCCGCGCTGGCCGCGGCCGGTTGCAGGGACAGCACGCTGATCGTCACGGCGCCGGCGGCGGCCACCGCGGCGGCGGCCAGACCCATGGTGCGGCGGGGACGGTCACGGAACATGTCGGGCCTCCAGGTCGAGTCGGGGCAGCCCGCCGGGCCCGGGGGTGCCCCAGCCCGGCGCTGCGTTCACCTCGTCGCAGACGGTATCGCGGAGCGACCGTCCGCAGGCATCGCGTGACCCACCAGAAGCAGCCAAATGTTCGATAGTTGAAGGGTGATTGCGATAATCGGACGCCTTACGGCAAAGCGCCCTGCTCCGGCGGGAGTTCCGCCAGGGTCGGGTACGACGGCTGCGCGCCCGCGCGGGTCACGGCCGCCGCCCCCACGCGCACCGCGAACCGGGCCGCCTCCAGCAGCGGGGCCCCGGCGGCCAGCCGGCTCGCCAGCGCACCGGTGAAGGCGTCGCCCGCTCCCGTGGTGTCCACCACCTCCGCCCTCAGGCCCGGCACCCGCGCGGGCCCGGCGTCCTCGGCGCCCTCCGCGCCCAGGAGCAGCGCGCCCTCCGCGCCGAGGGTCACCACGACCGAGCGGGCACCCTTCCTCCGCAGCTCGTGGAGCCACGCGGCGGGCTCCGCGTCCGGGAGCCCCGAGAGGTGCCGGGCCTCGTGCTCGTTGACCACCAGCGGGTCGGCCGCCGCGAGGAGTTCGCGGTCGAGCCCGTCCCGCGGCGTCGGCGAGGGGTTGAGCACGACGCGGGTGCCGGTCTCCCGGGCGGCGCGGACCGTCGCCCGTACGGTCTCCTCGGGGATCTCCCACTGGAGCGAGACCACCGCGGACGCGGCGATCGTCTCCCGTGCCGCCGCCACGTCCGCCGGGGAGAGCCGGGCGTTGGCACCCGGGGAGACCACGATGCTGTTGTCGCCGTCCGGGCCGACGACGATCATCGCCGTGCCGGTCCGCGCCCCCCGCTCCACCAGGACGTGCCGGACGTCCGTACCCGCCTCCCGCTGCGCCGCCAGCAGCAGGTCGCCGAAGGCGTCGTCACCGACCTTCGCCAGCAGGGCCGTACGGACCCCGAGGCGCGCCGCGGCGACGGCCTGATTGGCCCCCTTGCCGCCGGCCGACTCGACCAGGTCCGTGCCGAAGACCGTCTCGCCCGCGCCCGGCCGCCGGTCCACCCGCACCGTCAGGTCCGCGTTGGCCGAACCGACGACCAGCACGTCGTACGTCTTCTTCTTCTCGTCCACGTGTCCCACTCTCTCAGTCCGCGAAGCGGGCGGCGTTCTCGCGGGTCACCAGCACCACGGGCACCTTCACCTCGCGCGGCAGGGGCTTGCCCGCCGCGGCCCGCATCGCCCAGTCCACGGCCTGCCTGCCGAGCAGCTCGGGCTGCTGGGCGACGGTCGCGGTCAGCGTGCCGTTCCGCACGCCTTCGACGCCGTCCGGCGTGCCGTCGAAGGCGACGACCTTCACGCTCCTGCCGGAGGCGGAGCCCAGCGCCTTGGCCGCGCCGAGCGCCATCTCGTCGTTGGCGGCGAAGACCCCGGCGATGTCGCGGTGCGCCTGGAGCATGTTCGCCATGACGTCCATGCCCTTGGCCCGGTCGAAGTCCGCGGGCTGCCGGGCGACGACCTCGACGCCGGAGAAGGCCCGGATGCCCTCCTCGAAGCCCTTGCCGCGCTCCCGGGCGGCCGAGGTGCCCGGCTGCCCCTCCAGGAAGACGACTTTCCCCTTCCCGCCGACCGCCTCCGCGAGCGTCTTCGCCGCCAGCCGTCCGCCTGCGACGTTGTCGGAGGCGATGGTCGAGCCGACCTTGCCGCCGTTGACACCGCGGTCGATGGAGATCACGGGGACATCCGCCCGGTTGGCGACGCCCACCGCGGGCACGGCCGCGTCGGAGTCGACCGGGTTGATGACCGCCGCCTTGACGTTCTGGCTGGTGAACGTCTCCATCTGGTTGATCTGCTGGGTCGGGTCGTTCTGCGCGTCCGTGATGTTGATCTTCAGGCCGCGGGCCTTCGCCTCCGCCTGCGCGCCCTTCTTGATGCCGACGAAGAACGGGTTGTTCATTGTCGACAGGGCGAGCCCGAGATCCGTGTGGCCGCCCCGGTCGCAGCCGGCCAGCGCCACGGCGGCGGCCAGCACCACGGCCGCGGCCGTCGCGCGTGCCCGAGGCCTTCCCACAGCGCGCGCCCTCATCGGGCGCTCCGGCGGCGCAGCGTGTCCAGCAGCACGGCCAGCGCGATGACCAGGCCCGTCGCGACCTGCTGCCAGAAGGCCGACACCGACAGCAGGTTGAGGCCGTTGCGCAGCACCGCCAGGATCAGCGCGCCGATGAGCGTGCCGGACGCCTTGCCCGCGCCGCCCGTCAGGCTCGCCCCGCCGATGACGACCGCGGCGATCGCGTCCAGCTCGTAGCCCACGGCCGCCTGCGGCTGCGCGGAGGTCAGCCGGGAGGCCAGCACGATGCCCGCGACCGCGGCGAACAGCCCGGACAGCGCGTAGATCACCAGCTTGCGCCGCCTGACGTCGATGCCCGAGAGCCGGGCCGCCTCCTCGTTCCCGCCGATCGCGAACATCGCCCGGCCCGTGTACGTACGCGCCAGGATCAGCGCCGCCAGCGCCCCCGTCGCGATCATCACGAGCACCGGCACCGGCAGCCAGCCGCCGAGGGTGTCGCCCAGCCGGGAGACCGACGAGGGGAACGCGATCGGCGAGCCGCCCGAGATCACCAGGGCCAGGCCGCGGGCCACGGACAGCAGCGCCAGGGTGGCGATGAACGCCGGGAGCCTGCCGTACGCCACGAGCGCGCCCGAGACCAGCCCGGCCGCCACCCCCACCGCGAGCCCCAGCAGCACTGCCAGCCACACCGGCAGTCCCTCGGAGGTGGCGGCCCACGCGACCACGGTCGCCGACAGCGCGGCCACCGAGCCGACGGACAGGTCGATGCCCGCCGACACGATCACAAAGGTCACGCCGAACGCGAGGATCGCCGTCACCGACGCCTGGACGCCCACGTTGAGCAGGTTCTGCCCGTTGAGGAAGTCCCGCGACAGCACCGCCATCACCACGGTCAGGGCGACCAGGCCGCCCAGCGGGCCGTTGCGGAGCACCGCCCGCGCGAACCACTGCCCGGGAGCGCTCCCGGGCGCCCGAAGCACCTCAGCCGACATCGGAGCCCTCCATCGCGCTCTCGTTCCTCTCCCGCGTGTCCTGCGTGCCGGACGGCGACCGGAGCGCCAGCTCCATCACCGCGTCCTGCGTGGCCCGTTCGCCCGACAGCTCGCCGACAAGCCTGCCCTGCGCCATCACCAGCACCCGGTCGCTCATGCCGAGCACCTCCGGCAGATCGCTGGAGATCATCAGGACCGCGTGGCCCGCGGCCGTCAGCTCGTTGACGAGCCGGTAGATCTCGACCTTCGCGCCGACGTCGATGCCCCGCGTCGGCTCGTCGAGGATCAGCAGCCGGGCCCCCGCCAGCAGCCACTTGCCGATGACGACCTTCTGCTGGTTGCCGCCCGACAGCGTGCGAGCCGGCTGCTCCAGGCCACTCATCCGCACCTTCAGCCGCTCCGCCACCGACGCCGCCTCGCGCCGCTGCGCGGCCCGGTCCACGAAACCGGCCCGGGTGTCGCGGTCGAGCCGGGCCAGCGTCAGGTTGTCGCGCAACGACGCGTCCAGCAACAGGCCCTGGCCCTTGCGGTCCTCCGGTACGAGCCCGAGCCCGGCCCGCATCGCGGCCCGGACGTCACCGCGGGGCAGCTCCGTACCGTCCACCTCGACCGTTCCGGCGTCGTGGCGGTCCACGCCGAACAGCGCCCGCGCCACCTCGGTGCGGCCCGCGCCCACCAGCCCGGCCAGGCCCACGACCTCCCCGGCCCGCACCTCGAAGCCGACATCCTCGAACGCCCCGGCACGGGTCAGGCCGCGCACTCTCAGCAGGGGCGCGCCCGGCTCCGCGGGCCGTTCCCGCGGGTACTGCTCGGCGATGTCACGGCCGACCATCAGCCGGATGAGCTCCTCCTCACCGGCCGAGGCGGGCACCTCCGCCACCGAGCGGCCGTCACGCAGAACGGTCACGCGGTCGCCGAGCGCGGCTATCTCCTCCAAGTGGTGGGTGATGAAGACGATGCCGACCCCGCTCCCGCGCAGCTCGCGGACGATGCCGAAGAGCGTCGCGACCTCCTCGGAGGTGAGGACGGCGGTCGGCTCGTCCATGATCAGCACGCTGGCGTCCCGGCCGAGCGCCTTCGCGATCTCCACCATCTGGAGCCGGGCGACGCCCAGTCCGTCCACCGGGGCCGTGGGGGAGACGTCGAGGCGCACCCGGCGCAGCAGCTCGGCGGCGCGCTCGCGCATCGCGCGCCGGTCGACGAGGCCGAGCGCGGTGCGCGGCTGCCGCCCCAGGAAGAGGTTCTCGGCGACGGTGAGGCCGGGGACGAGGGCGAACTCCTGGTGGATGGTGGCGATGCCGAGCCGCTCCGCGTCCTGCGCGGAGCGGATGACGACCTCGCGGCCCCCGGCCAGGATGCGCCCGCTGTCGGGGCGGTGGACGCCGGAGAGCGTCTTGATGAGCGTGCTCTTGCCCGCGCCGTTCTCCCCGAGCAGGACGTGCACCTCCCCGGCCCGCAGGCTCAGGTCCACGCCGTCCAGGGCGCGGACGCCCGGGAAGGACTTCGTGATCCCTTCCACGCGCAGGAGTTCCTCCCTGTGCGGGAGTTCCTCCGCGCGCGGCGGTTCGCGGCCGCTGTCCGGTCCGTCGTCGTTGACGCCGGTCATGCGCTGCCCCTCTCTAGTCTCTTGAGCTTCTCGGCTTCGGCCGTCCGCCGTGGCCGTCCCCCTCGCCGCACGAGCGGCGCCGTACCAGCCGCGCCGGCAGCAGTACGGACGGTGCCTCGCGCCCCTCGATCCGCTCCAGCAGCGTGTGCACGGCGGCCGTGCCCAGCTCGCGCGTCGGCTGCGCGACGGCGGTGAGCGGCGGGTCGGTGTGCGCGAACCACGGCACGTCGTCGAAGGCCACGAGCGCCACGTCGGCCGGGATGCGCAGGCCCCTGGCCCGTACCTCGTCCAGCGCGCCCAGCGCCATCAGGTTGTCCGTGGCCAGCACCGCGTCCGGCGGTTCGGGTAGGTCCAGCAGGGCCCGCATCATCCGCCGTCCCCCGGTGGGGGAGAGGTCCGGTGACGCCACGACCCGCTCCGCGGGCAGCGCGATGCCGTGCCCGGCCAGGGCGGTGCGGAACAGCTCCAGCCGCTCCTCGCCGATGGGCGTCCCGGCGGGCGCCACGATGACGGCGGGCCCGCGCCGCCCCAGCGCCGCCAGGTGCGCGGCCAGTTCGGTCAGGGCCTCGCGCCCCTCCGCCCGGACGCACGGGGCGGCGAGGCCCGGGACGGTGCGGTCGAGGAGGACCAGCGGGGTACCGGCGGCGACCGCCTCGCGGAGCGCGGCGGACCCGGTGCCCGCGGAGCTGACCAGCAGGCCGTCGATGCGCCGGTCCAGGAGCGTGCGGATCTGGTCGTCCTGCTGCTCCGTGCTCTCCCCGGCGTTGCCGATGACCAGGCTGTACCCCAGCCGCCGGGCCTCCTGCTCGACGGCGCCCGCGAGCTCGGTGAAGAACGGGTTGCGCAGATCGCCGATGACCAGCCCCAGCGTGCGGGTGCGGGCGGTGCGCAGCGCGCGGGCGACCACGTTCGGCCGGTAGCCGAGCTCCGCCACGGCCGCGAGGACCCGTTCGCGGGTGCCGGCCACGGAGGAGCGCCCGTTGAGGACCCGGGAGACCGTGGCGACGGACACCCCGGCCCGTTCGGCCACGTCCTTGATGTTCGCCATGAGCACCCCGCCGCTGTCGCCGCCGTCACGTGTAATCGTTTTCGTGCGGCCACAGGTAATCGATTACACGTGTGATCCGTCAAGGTGTTGCATATGTGACGCACGTCATGTCGGCGAGAGGCCGGGTGGCGCGGGGACGGTCCGCGGAACGGGCCCTCACCTGCCAACTCCGGTGCCATCATGGTGCCTCCGCGGTGAGGGGGAGACTCATGGGACACGTCCGCAGGGCCCTGCTGATCGGTGTGGCCCGAGCGCCCCACGCCCTGGACAGGTTCGCCCCGCTCGACGAGCCGGTCGCCGCCGACCTGCGGGCGATGCGCGCCGCGCTGGAGGAGTCCGGGTACGAGGTCGACGTGCTCCAGGACGCGGAGCAGGCCGCTGTCGGCACCCGCGTCTTCGAAGCCGCGGCCGACGCCCCCGAAGGCAGCACGCTCCTCCTCTACTTCACCGGCCACGGTGTCCGCATCGGCGACACCGACTACCTCGTGCCCGCCGACGCCCGCACCCCGAAGGGCGACGTCTGGCAGAAGCCGTACCTCGACACCCTCTTCCCCGCCGACATCGGCGACCACCTCCGGGGCTGCCGGGCGGGCACGGTCCTGTGGCTCGTCGACGCCTGCCGGGACCCCCTGCACGGCGGGGACGAGGCCGCCTTCGGCAGCCGCATCCTCAACGGCCCGCCCGGCGGACGCTTCGCGGTGATGGTGGGCTGCTCCCCCGGGCAGCGCGGCGGCTGCACCCCCGAGGGGAGCTTCTTCACCCGCGGTCTCGCCGACGCCCTCGGCTCACTGTCCGCGCCCCGCACCGTCCACGAGGTGTACGAGGCCGCCCGCAGCCGTACGGAACAGGCCGCCCACCGCCACCGCCTCACCCAGCAGGTCTGGATCCGCTACGGCGCCGACCGTGAGACCGAGACCCGCGCGGCCGTCGTCTGCGACGGCCGCCGCCTGCTGGAGGAATGGCGGGACGCCGTCCGCGACGACGGCCTGTGGGAGCGCGTCGACCCCCGCGCCGCGGACGGTGCCCCCAGGCTGCGGGAGGCCCTCACCCGGCTCGTCGAGTCCTGCGCGCACGAAGTCCGCGTCGCGCAGGACGGGTTGCTCCGGGCGGGCGAAGCGCTGCACGACCCCTGGACCGACGAACACTTCCCCGTACGGCTGTTACGCCGTGGACTGCTCCTCCTGCTGCCGAAGGAACCCGTGCTGTCGGCGGCCGAACTGGCCGTCCTGATCGCCGCGCCCTTCCTCCGGGAGGCCGCCTGGGCCCGGCGCCTGAGACAGGCCGCCGAGGTCGAGCCCCTCACCGCGGGACGCGTCGCCGAGGCGGGCGACCACCGCAGGCACCTGGAACAGCTCCGCGACCACTACGCCCACGTCGCCCGCAAACAGGCCGCCTGCCGTGCCCGCGGCCGCACCGAGGACGAGAACGCCCTCGCTCTCTGGCTCGTGCACCGCTGGATCGCCGAACGCTTCGAGACCGACGAGGAACCCGTCCCCACCGACCTCTGCGACTCCCTCGCCGCCGCCCTGCTCGGCGACCGCGACGGCGTCTCGGACCGGGCCGACGAACTCTCCGCCACCCTGCGCTCCCTCGCCGCGGGCATCGGCCTCGACACCCCGCTCGACGACGTCCTCGACTGCCCCGCCCGCACCGTGCGCCTCCCCGAACAGCGCCAGCCCCTGCGCGTCCGCCCCCTCACCGCGCTGCTGCGCCTGGGCGCCGCCCTCGCCGCCGACGTCCGGACCTTTCCCGACATCATCGCCGACCATCTCGCCGTCACCGACCCCGTACGTCCCGAGGACGTCGTCAAGGCGGCCCGCCACGCGCTCGACTGGGCGGAAGTCGACGACGACCTCCGCCTGGAGGCACTCTGCCCCCATCAAGCCGTGCACGCCGCCTTCACCGAGATCGCCGACCGGGCGGACCGGCTGGCCGCACTCACCCGGGAGGCCGCGGCCGAGCTCCCGGAGGAGGAGAAGCGCCTGCTGGCCGGCGTCCCGGCCCGGGTGACCAGCCGCGGCCTGCGGCCCTGTACCGGCAGGGACGGCCGCAAGGCGTACGAGGTCCCCCTGCTCCGCTTCCACCTCGCGCAGACCGAGGTCCGCGACCTGCTGATGGGTCGTCAGCTCTACGGGGACCCGAGCCTCGCCGTCCGCGAGCTCTACCAGAACGCGATGGACGCCTGCCGCTACCGCGCCATGCGCTGGCGCTACCTGCACCACCGCGGCCGCCGCCCCGCCGACTGGACGGGCCGTATCTCCATCGTCCAGGGCGAGGACGCCCGGGGCCGCTACCTCGAGTGCCGCGACAACGGCAACGGCATGGGCCTCGACCAGTTCAAGAACACCTTCACCCGCGCGGGCAGCCGCTTCGAGCAGTCCCGCGCCTTCCGCCGTGAGCAGGCCGGCTGGCTGCGCCGCGACCCCGCCCTGCGGCTCTATCCCAACAGCCGTTTCGGCATCGGCGTCCTCAGCTATTTCATGCTCGCCGACGAGATGGCCATCGTCACCCGCGAGGTCCTTCCCACCGGGGCGGTCGCCGCCGACGCCCTGCGCATCGACATCCCCAGCAGCGGCAGCCTCTTCCGCGTCCAGCGCCACGACGACGCCGAGGACGGTCTCGCCGAGGGCGGCACCCGCGTCCGCCTCTACCTGCGCGACGACCCGGAACTCGCCGGGCTCTCCTGCGTGGAGAAGGCGCGCGAACTGATCGGCGTGAGCGAGTTCGCCCTGGAGGTACGGGACGCGTCGGGCACGCGGGAGACCTGGGAGGCCCGCGCCCTGCACGGCCGCGACGCCCCCTGCGCGGCCGTGCGGGACGTGCTGTGGTGGGTCGACGGCAAGGGCGCGATCCTGTGCGACGGCGTCGCCACCGACCACAAGCCGTACGGCTACGTCCTCAACCTCACGGGCGCTCACGCGGGCACCCTGAGTGTCAACCGGAACGAACTGCTCGACTACGACGAGGAGTGGGCCCGCGAGAACTGGCGGCTCGGGGCCGCCGCGCTCCCGGACTGGCCCGGATTTACCATGCAGTGGCTGTGGCGGCTGGAGGACGAGCCGGTCGCCGCCGTGCTCTGGGAGCAGCTCAGGGGGCGGGGTCATCGCGTCCCCCTGGGCAGGGACGGCGGGCCCGAGGACATCCCGCTCGACACCGTCGGCTGGTTCTCCGCCGACGCCGGCACGGTGCCCGGCCTGTTGCCGGACGCGATCCGTTACGACGTCGTCCGGCCCTGGCGCGCCCGCGTATGGCAGGGGATCGGGGACGGCGCCGGCTGGGCCACGGGGCCCGCCTCGCTGGTCGGGCACCCGCTGCCCGCCCCGGGCGACGCGAAGGTCATGCGCCTCGCCGACGGCAACGGCGAACTGGGGTGGCACCGGGTCGTGGAGCTCGCGGCCGACCTCTCCGTTCCGGTCGAACGGGTCGTCCGTTCCTTCCGGCGCCTGCGGATCGCGAGCCGCCGGATCACCCCGCCCCGCATCGGTGAGGGCCCCCTCGGCTGGATCCCCGACCGCATGGACAGACGTGTCTCGGCAGTCGTCGCGGGCGCGCTCGACGAAATGCACCAGACCGGCCTCGGCGGGGTGGGAAGTTTCGACTGGGAGTACGAAGGCCTCGTGTGGCTCTCCCGCCGGGACAAGCTCACCTTGGGGCAACTGGCCCGCAGGTGTGCCCGCTACGCCCCTCTCAGCGGGTTGCGGAACCTGGAGGTGCCCGACCATCACGAGCAATATGTGTGCACCGACGAGGACATCGATCTGCTGCACGTGCTCTGCGACGGCTCCAAGTGGAAGAAGAGACGCGTCCACTGGCCCTGGGACGTACGGGAGGTGGCACTCCGGCTCGCCAGGACTCCCGACGAGATCCTCGACCGCCTGGCCGCGTTCGCCTGGCTCGGCTGGACCGTGCCGTCCCGGGCCGATGTCGACGCGTGGCTGGCCGCGCCGACGGAGCTCGCCCCCTGGCTGGCCCGGCACGCGCGTGCCGTACCGGACAGCGGCCCCGTACTCGAAGGGGCCGCCGCGCTCGAACTCTCCGCGGACCGTGACATCTCCCTCGGCGCCGCCGAGGCCGAACTGCTCCACTGGACCCGGCGGCTCGGCATCGCCTACGAGGAACACGGCATGACGCTCGACCATGACGCCGTGCTGTCGGCGGACGCCGGCTCCGTCGTCTCCGCGCTGCGCCGCCCCGGGCGCAGGCCGCAGCTGGCCGTCACCATGGAGAACCTGTTCGTGTACCAGGAGTACGGCGACGTGTCCGGGGAGAAGCTCCTCAAGGCCGTCGCGGAACTGCGGGACGTCGGCGTGCCCGTCCCCGACAACATCGCCCTGGTCACCGAGTGGTACGACCTGCCGATCCGGACCCGCGCGGTCTTCTGCGGCAAGGACCCCTGGATCGACTCGGGCAACCCGCCCGCGCCGGATGTGACCCCCTGTGTGCTGTTCGGCGCGAGCCTGCAGCTCCGCGAACCGCTGCGCGAGGTGTGGCGTCTCGCCGAGCGGGAAGTCGGCCGCTTCGGGGCGAGCCCGCCGTCGTTCCCCGAAGAGCTCGCCGAGTACCGCCTCACGGGCCACGAGTCGGTGCTGCTCGACGCCGGGGAATACGGCGAGATCAGATCCGCCAGCTGGGTGCCCCTCACGCCCGGCCGCCTCGCGTACTACGCCTGGAAGCTCGGCGTCGACGCCGCCACCGCGTATGAACGGCTCCTGCCGCTGCGGGCCCTCGGGGCACTGGTGCCGCGGCTCACGGACCCTCAACTGGCGGCCCTGCGCGAGGTCACGCCCGGCGAGCGGGACGTGACGGCCCTCGGCAAGAAGCAACGGGTCTCGCCCCCCGACGGACCGTTCTGCGCCCTCGACCTCGTCAGCATCGCCGGACGGTTCGGCGAGAGCGTCCGGGAGACCTGGGGCCGCATCGCGCCGTACACGCCGCTCGGCCCCGCCTCGCACGTGCCCGACATACCCGACGTCGTCCCGCTCTGGCAGGACCTCGCCCTCCTCACCGTCCATCTGGACGGCGCGCTGCCCGCGCTCACCGGCCGGGTCGAGGGCCGTCATGTGGCCTTCGCCGCCCGTGAGGTCGAGGAGAAGGAGGAGTGGGTCGGGGAACGGCTGCACGTGTACGCGAAGATGTTCGAGCTGGACCTCGGTGGGCTCCCCGGGCCCGCGGCCGCGGAGGAGAGGCACCATGGCTGAGCCCGTCCACGACTTCTCCCTCGCCTATGCCGAACGCGACCTGGGAGAGGTCGCCGCCGGCTTCACCCAGCGCCCGACCGCCGACGGCGGTGTCGTGGTCGAGGGCCACTGCCCGGCGTGCCGGGGGCGTACGGTCACCGAGTTCCCGCGCGGCGTACCGGGCAGCGGTACGAAGGGGGTGCTCTCCCGGCTGCGGCAGCGGATCACGGGAGCCGGGCCCGAGCCTCACACGGAGCCCGACATCCTCGGGGTCCTCGGCTTCGAGGTCCTCTTCTGCGAGTGCTCCCACGTCCATCCCCGGCAGCCCGTCGGCACGGCCTTCGTCGGCTGCGGCGCACAGTGGCGCGTACGGGCCGACGGCGGCGGGTCATGACCGCGCAGTCGGACCGGCGCTGGGAGGAGCTCGCCCGCGAACTGCGCTTCCGGCAACTGCCCGAGCTGCGCCGCCGGGCCGAGGGCTGGCGCACCGGGCTGACCGGGCTCACCGCCCTGCTCACGGTCCTCGTCGTCCTCAAGGGCCGCGACAACCTCGGCGCTCTGCCCACCGCCGCCCGTACCGCCGCGACGGCCCTGCTCGGGGCGGCGTTCCTGCTCCTCGCCCTCGGCTCCCTGCTGGCCGTCCGCGCGTCGTACGGCCGTCCCGGGGAGGAGATCCTCCTCGGCGGGCAGGCGCTCCGGGCCTGGACCGGGCGGGAGATCACCCGCGTCACCCGCGACCTCCGGGCGGCGCTGGCGTGCTGCGTGAGCGGGATCCTCCTCGTCGCGGCGGCGGTCGGCGTGGCCTGGTCGACGACCGAGGACGCCTCCCACCTGGTGCGGGTGACCACCTCGGGCACGGTCTCGGTGTGCGGCGAGCTCGCCGAGGCCGGGAGCGGGGGCACGGCCGTGTGGACGGGCACGGGCGGCTCCCGCGAGCTGCGGATCGTCCCGGCGGAGGCGGTCCGCTCGGTGCGGCCGGTGAAGTCGTGTCAGTCGTGACGGTCAGTCAGTCGTGACGGGTCAGTCGTGAGGGGTCACCGCACCGCGCCCAACTGCCGTGCCAGCCGCATCAGATCGTAGGTCCACCAGCCCTCCGCGATCCGCCCGTCCTGGAAGCGGAAGATCGTGACACCGCTCATCTCCACGTCCCGGCCGGTCGGCGCGAGGCCCATGAACTCGCCGGTGTGCGTGGCGCGCCAGGTCCACCGCGTGGCCACCTGGTCCCCGTCCTCCAGCTGGCCCTGGAGGGCGAAGCGGAAGTCGAAGGCGCGGCGCCAGCCGATGACGTCGTCCTTGAGGACCTGGGTGCCGATCGTGGTGTCCGTCTCCTTGCCGATGTCGTGGTCGTGGTAGTCCGGCGTGAACAGTTCGTCGATCAGCTCCAGATTCCCGCCGACGGCGACTTCCTCGAAGAAGCGGCGGGCCGTGGCCTTGTCGAGCCGCTCGTCACGCACGACGTCGAGATCCGTGAAGGACGGCATGCCGTCGCACAGCGCCACGATCTCCTCGAAGATGCGACGCGTCTCGGGGAGATCGGAATTGCGCATCGCGTCCTCGTAGGAGGGGAATTCGACGAACTCCATGTAATGCTCGCGGTCGGAGCGGTCCTGGCCGACGACGGCGTGCGTGGCGGTGCGTCTGCCCTCGGTGGCGTCGACCCACTGGTCCATGGCCCGGCTCATGTCGTCGTATCGCCGGGTCCTGCAGTCGATGACCTGCACAAAAGTCATGACGACCTCACCTCCCGGGTGATATGTCCAGGTTAGACCCGGTCACGCGCCGTGGAGTACAGGTGGCTGTCCGGGAACTGCTCCGCCGCCAGGGTGCGGCCCACGACGATGACCGCCGTACGGACCACGCCCGCCGCCTTCACCTGGCCGGCGATGTCGTCGAGGGTGCCGCGCAGCACGAGCTCGTCGGGGCGGCTGGCCATGGCGACGACCGCCGCGGGGCACTCCGGGCCGTAGTGCGGCAGGAGTTCGGCGACCACGCGGTCCACGTAGCGCGCCGCGAGGTGCAGCACGAGCAGGGCGCCGCTGCGGCCGAGCGTGGCCAGGTCCTCGCCCGGGGGCATGGGCGTGGCCTGCTGGGCGATGCGGGTGAGGATCACGGTCTGCCCGACGGCGGGCACGGTCAGCTCACGGCCGAGCGCCGCCGCGGCGGCGGCGAAGGAGGGCACGCCGGGGACGATCTCGTACGGGATGCCCAGCGCGTCCAGGCGCCGCATCTGCTCGGCGACGGCGCTGAAGACGGACGGGTCGCCGGAGTGCAGCCGGGCGACGTCCCGGCCCGCCTCGTGGGCGCGCGCGAACTCGTCCGTGATCTGATCCAGGTTCAGGTTCGCGGTGTCGACGAGGCGCGCGTCCGGCGGGCACTCGGCGAGGAGCTCGCGCGGCACGAGGCTGCCCGCGTACAGGCAGACGCCGCAGCGGGCGAGCGTCCGCGCGCCGCGCACGGTGATGAGGTCCGCGGCACCGGGGCCCGCTCCGATGAAGTACACAGTCATGGCAGGGGTCTCCTTGAGAGAGTCGGGCGCGGGATCGATCGGACGGCGGGAGCGATCGGACAGCAGGGGCGATCAGACGGCGGGGGCGACGGACCCGACGGTTTTGACCACCGACCACTGGGTGACCGGCATCGCCTGCCGCCAGCCCGTGAAGCCGCCCACGGGCACGGCGTGGGCCACGGCGAGCCGGGTCAGCTCGCCGCCGTGGCGCCGGTACCACTCGGTGAGCAGCGCCTCGGACTCCAGAGTGACGGTGTTGGCGACGAGCCTGCCGCCCTCGGGCAGCGCCTCCCAGCAGGCGGCGAGCAGGCCTGGCGCGGTCAGCCCGCCGCCGACGAACACGGCGTCGGGCACGGGCAGTCCGGCGAGCGACGCGGGTGCCGCGCCCGTGACGACGCGCAGCGCGGGCACGCCGAGCGCCCCGGCGTTGCGGGCGATGCGCCCGGCCCGTACGGGGTCGCGCTCGACGGCGACGGCCCGGCACGAGCGGTGCGCGCGCATCCACTCGATGCCGATGGAGCCGGAGCCGCCGCCCACGTCCCACAGCAGCTCGCCGGGGGCCGGGGCGAGCGCGGCGAGCGTCGCGGCCCGCACATGACGCTTCGTCAACTGGCCGTCGTGCTCGAAGGCGTCGTCCGGCAGGCCGGGAGTGAGCGGCAGCCGGGGCGCGCCGGGCGCGCGGAGGCACTCGACGGCGATCACGTTGAGCGCGTCGCCGGGCGGCGCCTCCCAGCCGTCGGCCGTGCCCGTGACGTGGCGCTCCCGCTCGCCGCCGAGCTGCTCCAGCACCGTCATCCGGCTCGGTCCGAAGCCCCGCGCGGCCAGCAGCGCGGCCACCTCCGGGGGCGTCCCCGCGCCCGCGCTGAGCAGCAGCAGCCGACGGCCGTGGTGCAGGGCGGCGGCGAGCGCGGCGAGCGGCCTGCCCACCAGGCTGAGCACCTCGGTGTCGTCCAGCGGCCAGCCGAGCCGGGCGCAGGCGTACGAGACGGAGGACGGGTGCGGCAGCACCCGCAGCCGGGCGGGGCCGCCGAGGACGTCCACGAGCGTGCGGCCGATGCCGAAGAACATGGGGTCGCCGCTGGCGAGGACGCACACGCGCCGCCCGGCGTGCGCCGTCAGCAGCCCCGGCACGGCGGGACGCAGCGGCGACGGCCAGGCGACACGCTCCCCGGCGCACTCCGGCGGCAGCAGATCGAGCTGGCGGGGGCCGCCGACGAGGACCTCGGCCCGGCACAGCTCCTCCCGGGCGGCCGGGGCGAGGCCGGGCCAGCCGTCGGCGCCGATGCCTACGACGGTCACGGGGGCGTGGCTCACGGGGGCGTACCTCGGTTCTGCGGCGGTTCTCGGCACGGGGCAGGGGGCGTTCGCGCGAGCGGCGGAACGAGCAGCAGCACTCTACTGACCTGGGACGACGCCAGGACAGCCGGGACCGGGGGAGCCGCCTTATTGCCTACAATGTGCAATTACTCATCGATAGCAGGAGGCGTTTGGCATGGTGGGCTCACCGGTGGTGCTGGGGATCGAGTCGTCCTGCGACGAGACCGGCGCCGGTCTCGTCCGGGAAGGGAGGCTGCTGGGCCACGCGGTGTCCTCCAGCATGGACGAGCACGCGCGCTACGGCGGCGTCGTCCCCGAGATCGCCGCCCGCGCGCATGTGCACGCGGTGACGCCCGTGGTGCACGCCGCGCTCGCCGACGCGGGGCTGTCGATGAGCGACATCGGCGCCGTCGCCGTGACGACGGGACCCGGGCTGTCCGGCGCCCTCCAGGTGGGCGTCGCCGCCGCCAAGGGCCTGGCGTACGCGCTGGACGTGCCGCTGTACGGGGTCCACCACCTCGCGGGACACGTGGCGGCCGACACCCTGGAGCACGGGCCGCTGCCGAACCCCTGCATGGTGCTGATCGTCTCGGGCGGCCACACGTCGCTGCTCCTCGTGCGGGACCTGGCACGCGATCCGATCGTCCACCTCGGTGACACGCTCGACGACGCGGCGGGCGAGTGCTTCGACAAGGTCGCGCGGGTCTTCGGCCTGCCGTACCCCGGTGGGCCCGCCGTGGACCGGGCCGCGCGGGAGGGCGACCCGGGGGCGGTGGCGTTCCCGCGGCCTCTGACGGGGCCGCGGGACGAGCGTTACGCCTTCTCCTTCTCCGGCCTGAAGACGGCCGCCGCGCGCTGGGCCGAGCGGCACCGGGCCGAGGGGCGTCCGCTGCCCGTCGCGGACGGCGCGGCCTCCCTCCAGGAAGCGGTCGCGGACGTCCTCACCCGCAAGGCCGTCGCCGCGTGCCGCGAGCACGGCGTGGGCACGCTCGTGGTCGGCGGCGGCGTCGCGGCGAACTCACGCGTGCGCTCCCGGGCCGAGCAGCGGTGCGCCGCGGCGGGCATCGAGCTGCGGGTGCCGCCGCTGCGGCTGTGCACGGACAACGGCGCGATGGTCGCGGCGGTGGGGGAC
>NZ_JAINFC010000619.1 GCF_020740835.1 Streptomyces sp. UNOC14_S4 | reverse complement strand
GACCGGGCGGGGCATCAGGTCGGTCCAGGTGCGGTCGATGTGGTCCAGGCACGCCTGCCGGGTGTCCTCGCCGAAGGTGACGGTCCAGCCGTCGGGCCGGGCGATGTGCGCGGGCCACAGGGAGTGCTGCCCCTGGGAGTTGACCAGGACGACGTAGGTGCCTTCGGGGTCCTCGAACGGGTTCGCCATGACGGAATGTCCTCTCTCGGAAAAGGTGGGGAAAGATGGGAAAAGGGATGCTGCGCAAGGAAAGGGGGTGCGGCTTCAGCCGCGCTTCAGCCGCGCTTCAGCTGTCGAGCCGCGCCGTCGTCGGGGACCAGACGTCCTCCGGCGCGAGTGCGGCGGGCGCGTACTTGCCCAGCGCGCTGATGATCAGCCGCAGTTCGAGGGTCAGGCACGCGAGGAGCCGGTCGAGTCCGTCGTCCGGGTTCTCGTCGACGGCGAGCAGGGCGGCCCGGCCCAGGCCCGCGGCGCGGGCGCCGAGGGCGAGAGCCTTGGCGACGCGGCTGCCCTCCCACATCCGGCCGGAGGCCAGGAGGCAGCCGCCGCCCTCCCAGGCGCGGACGCGCCGCAGGCATTCGGCGAGGGGCAGGCCGACGTGGTCGAAGAAGGGGCGCGGGGCCCAGCCGCTGCCGCCCTCGGCGCCGTCGACGGTCACCGCGTCGGCCCCGGCCTCCCAGGCGACGGCGGTGGCGGTACGGACGTCGCGGCCGGGCGGGAGCTTCACCCAGACGCGGGCGCGGGGGTAGTTGTTGCGCATGAAGCGGATCTGCTGGCGGAGGATCTCCTCGGTGAAGGTGCCGGGGCTGCTGCTGCGCAGCACGTGCTCGCCGTCGCCGAAGACGTCCTCGGTCGTGAAGTGCTCGGCGAGCCGGGCGGCCGTCTCGGTGCCGACCACGGTCATGCCGCCGAGTCCGGGCTTGGCGCCCTGGCCCACCTTGAGTTCGAAGGCGAGCCGTCCCGTCTCAAGGAGGTTCTGTGCCGAGGGGGCGCTGTAGATGAGGTTCCACACCTCGGCGTCGGCGTCCTCGGTGCTCTGCTGGAAGGCGATGCCGCCGACGCCGTCGGGCACCTCGCTCTCGTAGGCGCGCAGCCGGGCGAGGATGCCGCCGCTGCCGGTGTCGGCGCCGGTGTAGCCGACGGTGGGCACGATGTTCTCGCCGATCACCATGGGGATGCCCAGGCGGCCCGCCTGGCGGCTGGCGGCGGTGCCGAGGCCGGAGTCGGCCACCTGGGTGGAGCCGAACGCCGAGACGTAGACGGGGGCGGTCGAGCGGAAGCCGCCGATGTCGGTGGTGAGGTCGACGTCGCCGTAGTGGGGTTCCCTGGCCAGCTCGACCAGTTTCTCCAGGCGGTGCGGCATCAGGACGGGCGGCACCAAGCGCAGTGTGTCGAGGGGGTCGGTGGCGGTGCGGTCCGTCCGGGCGCCGAAGAGCCGGTGGCCGTACTCGTCGTGCGGGGGGAAGACGGCGGCGGCTCCGGTCCGTGCCCGTTCGCGGACGTCGTCCTCGGCGAAGCCCTCGGCCGTCAGGGAGGCCGTCACGCCGACACCACCCCGGGGGTCTTCGGGAAGGCGGTCGCCTGCCACACGGCGTCGAGCCCGGCGATGTAGCGGGTGAGCCGTTCGAGACCGATGCCGAAGCCGGAGCTGCCGGGGATGCCGTCGCGGACCATGTCGAGGTACCAGCCGTACTTGGCCGGGTTCTCGCCGGTCTCGCGCATGCGGGCGACGATGCGCGCGTAGTCATGTTCGCGCTCGCTGCCGCTGATGAGTTCGCCGTAGCCCTCGGGGGCGATGAGGTCGAAGTTGGTGAGGACGCCGGGGCGTTCGGGGTTCTCGCGATCGTAGAAGCCGCGGGAGCCCTTGGGGTAGTCGGTGATGAAGAAGGGGCGGTCGGCCCTGATGGAGAGGAGGGCCTCGCCCTCCCAGTCGATCTCGGCGTCGGGGTTCTGCGGGTGTCCGAGGCGGGTGAGTTCGGCGACGGCGTCGGCGTGGGTCACGCGGTCGAAGGGGGCGTCCTCCTTGAGGAGGGCCGCGAAGGCCTGGGGGTCCCGGCCGAGGACGGCGAGCTCGTCCTCCAGGTCGGCGACGACCGCGGCGGTGGCCGTGGCGATGATGTCCTGGGCGACGTTCATGGCGTCGTTCCGGGAGGCACCGGCGATCTCGACGTCGAGCTGGTGGAATTCGACGAGGTGCCGGCTGGTGTTGGCGGTCTCCAGGGGCTCCAGGCGGACGTTGGGGGCCACGCAGAATATCTTGTCGAAGGCCAGCAGCGACGCCTGTTTGTAGAGGATGGCGCTGGTCATCAGCTTGTAGCGGTGGCCGTAGAAGTCGATGTCGATCTGCTTGGAGCCGCGGCCGCCGGGGTCGGTGACGGGGCCGATGATCGGCGGCCTGAGTTCGGTGAAGCCCTGTGCGGTGAGGTGCTCGCGGGCCGCCTGGACGATGCGGTTCTGCACCCGGACCATCGCCCGTGTCACGGGGTTCCGGAGGTGGGCGGGCAGGGCGGCGGGCAGCTGGGATTCCGGCTGGTCGGTCATCTTCTGGTGTCTCCTGGTCAGTTGATCAGTTGGACGTGGCCCGGCGGTACGCCGAGGCTCGCCGCTCGGTCGAAGGAGCGCTGCACGCGGGAGAGGGCGCCCAGCAGGTCGGCCGCCGTCATGTCGGTGGCGTCGGTGGTGCGGGCGGTGGTCCCGAAGGGCAGGGAGCCCGTGCGGGACCAGCGCAGCCTGCCGTCCGGGGCGATGTAGCTCCTGGTCCGCCCCATGTTGTCGGCGTGCAGGCAGTAGGGCACGTCCAGCAGCCCGTGGGCGAAGGCCCGTTTGAGGGCGGTGCCGGGGTCCTCGGAGAGGGCGAGGACGGCGGTGACGACGCTCGTCGCCTCGTCGAGGATCTCCTGGGCGTCCAGGTCGTCGGCGAAGTCGTCGGCGAAGTCGTCGGTAAAGCCGCCGGTGAGGTGGTCGCCGTCGGCCGGCGGCCGCCCCGTGGCCCGGACGCGGCGGTCCGCGGCGGCCGCGGCCTCCAGCGCCTGGACGTTCTCCTCGACCGTCGCGATGCGGTGGGCCTCGGCCGCGGTCTTGACGATGAGCCGTTCCGCGCCGGTTCGTACGGCGATGTCGACGGACTGTTCCAGCAGCAGCCGCGCGCCCGCGCCGGTCCTCGGGTAGACGCCCATGTAGGTGTAGACGACGACGTGCCAGTCGGCTCCGGGCAGGAACCGCCGGGCGAGGCGGCGGAGCGCGCGGACGGCGCCGCGGTCCTGGCCGGCGTGGGTCTGCTGGGCGTAGCTGAGGGAGATGCTGCGGACGCCGTGCCGGTGGAAGAAGACCCCTTCGAGGAGGCTGATCGCGACCAGCAGGCCCGGCGGGCACAGCTGCCCGAGCATGCAGCCGCCGAAGGTCTCGACGTGGGGTTCGGCGCCGTGCGCGCGGGCCGCGGTCATCAGTGCGCAGGACTCCTCCCAGTTGCGCACGGAGTCGCGCAGGGAGATCCGCCCGTACGGGAGGCAGTACGAGACGGGGCCGCCCTCGGTGGCGTCCAGGCCCGCCCGGAGCGACGCGGCGATGATGTCCTGTGGGCGTGCCGAGCCGTGCCGGACCTGGATGGGGAAGCCGGGTCCGAGGAGGCCCTCGACGAGCTTCCTGTTGGTGGTGGTGCCGTGGGTGACGATGGGGTAGCCGTTGATGTCGGCGCCCTCGTCCAGGGCCTTGCGGGCCGCGTCGAGGTCGCCGACGCGGGTGTAGCTGTCGAGGGTGACGGTGCCGATGGTGGTGGCCCGGGCGGCCTTGACGGCGGTGAGGCCGTCGCGCATGGCCTGTGGTGCGCCGAACCCCATGCGGGGCTGGACCACCAGGCGGCCGGCGGCGCGGGACCGTGCGACGAAGGCCCCGAAGAGGCTGCGCGGCACGGTGGCGGGG
>NZ_JAINFC010000618.1 GCF_020740835.1 Streptomyces sp. UNOC14_S4 | reverse complement strand
CCCGGGGTGATGGCCTCGCCGGAGGAGGCGGGCCGGGGCTTCCGGGTGGGCCCGGATCCGGCGCAGGTGGTGCCCGTCGTCCCGGCGGCCGCGCTGTTCGACCTCGGCCGGGGCGGCGACTGGCGGGCGCGCCCCGACGCCGGACTCGGCCGGGAGGCGGCGGAGGCGGCGGCCCGTACGGACGCGGGGGCACCGGTGGCGCAGGGCAACGTGGGTGCCGGCACGGGCGCGGTGGTCGGGGGCATCAAGGGCGGCGTGGGAACGGCGAGCGTCGTCCTGCCGTCCGGGACGACCGTGGCGGCGCTGGCCGTCGTGAACGCGGCGGGTTCGGTGGTGGAGCCCAGGACGGGAGCGCTGTACGGGCAGTTGTGCGAAGGGCTGGTCGAGATCCCGGAGCCCGGGCGGCACCGGGATGCCCAGGAGGTGCTGGCCGCCGCGCGGCAGGAGTCCGCGAAGCGGCAGGCGTCGTCCGTCCGGCCGCTCAACACGACGCTGGCCGTCGTCGCGACCGATGCCGCGCTGAGCCGGGCCCAGGCCCACAAGCTGGCGGGCACGGCACACGACGGACTGGCCCGCGCCGTCCGGCCGGTGCACCTGCTGAACGACGGGGACACCGTGTTCGCCCTGGCCACGGGTGACAGACCGCTCCCGGAGGGGGACCTGTTCGGCAACCCCGCCCTGCCCGTGGCGGGCGCGCTGAACGAGATCCTGGCGGCCGGGGCGGACGTCCTGACGCGCTCGGTGGTGAAGGCGGTACTGGCAGCGAAGGGAGTGGACGGCCAGGGCGGGGTGTTCCCGTCCTACAGCGACCTGTACGGCGACTGAAATCGCGCCCCGTCAGGGGCGCGGGGCAGCATCGGTATGCGGCTCCGCCGCGTGGGCGCGACCAGCCGATGACACCCCGCAGCCGCCGGACGGGCATGGGCGACCAGGCTCGTAGGCGGCATTCAAGGGGCGCGGGGAACTGCGCGAGCGACCACACACGCCCCGCAGCCGCGCGCCAGCGCAAAGAGGCACCGCAGTAGGCGCACCAGAAAAACAACCGCCCCCAACAGCGGGGAAGCCGCGCAACACTACCGCGCCGTGACCCGGATCTTCGACTGCCCGTGGGGCCGCTTCTCCCAGTCGTCCATGAAGCGGCCCCGGAGCCCGTGCTTCTCGGCGAGGGCGATCAGGGTCTGGGTGCGGTAGTAGAAGTCCTCGCGCAGCACCTGGTGTTCGGCGCCCTCGGTGCGGTCGAAGGTGAAGTCGAAGAAGCCGCCGGGGGCGAGGATGCGCCCGACGTTGGCGAGGCACTCGTCGATGATCTCGATCGGGGAGTGCGAGAAGACACTGTGCGCGTGCACCACGTCGAAGTGGTTCTCGGGGAGGAAGTCAAGGGTGAGGTTCTGGATGATGGTGAGGTGGGGCAGCTTGTCCTGGAGACCGTAGGAGGTGAGGGTCTGCTTGGCGGCTATGAGGATGTCGGGCGAGATGTCGATGCCGTAGTAGTTGCCGGTGCCGAGGTGGTCGATGAAGAGGCGGCCCGCGCGGAGGTTGCCGCAGCCGATGTCGAGCATGCGGTGGTGCGGGGCGAGTCCGTGCTCCACGAGGTAGTCGAACTGCATCGTGCCGAGGGCGATCCAGCGGTCGTGGCTGCGGCTGCCGACGGCGGCCTCCGGGTTGCGCGCGGTGTCGGAGGCCATGACCGCGCGGTAGTAGTCGACGTGGTCCGGGTGCTTGAGGCGGAGCCAGCTGTCGCGGGCCGTGCGCTTGAGGTAGGGCGCGATGCGCACCGGATTCTTCACCGCGTAACGGACCTTGTGGGTCAGGCTGCTGCGGTTTTTGAGCATGGCTTTGGACGACGTCACGGAAGGGACCTCCGACGTTGGCGTATGCGTATGCGCTTGTGAGATTGCGAGGTTGTGAGATTGCGAGATTGTGAGGCTTGGGGAAGAGACTTATGAGAAAGAAAGGCCCGGGTCAGACGACGCGGCGGCGCAGCACGACGCAGATCAGCGCCAGCAGTGCGGCGGCCAGGCCGAGGAAGATCGCGGTCTCGATCCATTGGAAGACCCAGAAGTCGCTGGCCGGATAGACCTTGTAGAAGCGGCCGGTGAAGCCCTTCTGCGCCATGCAGGTCTTCATGTCGGGCAGTCCGGGGCCCCAGGCGCAGGCGGCCGGGTCGTGCACCAGGTTCCCCGCGCGGTCGATGAAGCCGAAGTCGCCGGCCGATTGGGCGGTGCCGATGTACTCCCGTGGGGTGTCGCCCTGGCTGCGCCGGATCACGGGCGATACCCAGTCGTGGCGGACGGCGTTGAGCAGCACCCGCAGGCCGACGACGGCGACGAGGGTGGCGCCCATCGCGGCCACGGTGCGGCGCAGCAGCAGCCCCGCTGCCGTACCGGTGACGAGACCGAAGACGGCGCTGGCCACGGCGACGGGGCCGGTGGCGTTGAAGATGTAGCCGTCGTGCCAGTAGAGGCCGTTGAGCATGTTGGAGACCGGCTCCCACCACCACACGACGAGCGCGGCGAGCACCGCCGAGCCGACGACCGAGCAGCAGAGGGCCAGCGAGAAGCGGCTGAGGAACCAGCGCCGGATGCCGACGCCCTGGGTGAGCGCCAGCTTCCAGGTGCCGCTCTCCAGCTCGCGGCCGAGCAGCGGCGCGCCCCAGAAGATGCCGATGAGCACGGGCAGGGCGGCGCTCAGGGTGCCGAGGGCGCGCATGGGGTCGTTGTAGTCGTCGAGCAGCCGGAAGGCGGCGTCGCTGCGGCAGTCCCCGTCCCAGCCCTTGCAGTTCGCGGTGTCGATGTGGTGATCGCTGATGTAGGCCATCATGTCCGCGCGCTGGAACGCGACCCACACAGCGCAGGCGACGAGGAGAGCGGCGCCGACGAGGATCAGGGTGCGCTGCTGGCGCCAGGCCAGCCAGAGGGTGCCCTTCACGCCGCGGCCTCCTTGTCGCTCGACGGGGTGGCTGCGGGCGCGGAGCGGAGGTAGGCGAGCAACAGATCTTCCAGGGAGGGGATGTCGGTGACCCACCGGTCGTCGGCGCAGGCGTCGACCGGGCGGCCGTCCGTGCGGAGGAGGGCGGTGAGCTGGCGGCCGGTGACGCTCGACTCCACGACGTCGACACCGTCCAGGCCGGGCGGCAGCCCGTCCTGGTGGGAGGGGTCGGCGAGGCCGGTGAGCCGGAGGTGGTCCTCGCACAGTTGCTGGGCGTCGCCCTGGAGCCGTACGCCGCCGTGCGCGAGCAGCAGCACGTGGTCGCAGACGTTCTCCAGTTCGGACAGCACGTGCGAGGACATCACGACGGTGATGCCACGGTCGGCGACCTCCGCCATGACCAGGCCCATGACCTCGATACGCACGAGCGGGTCGAGGTCGGCCAGCGGTTCGTCGAGGAGGAGCAGGTCGGGCCGCTTCGCGAAGGCCAGGGCGAGCGCGATGCGGGTGCGCTGCCCCTGCGAGAGCGTGCCGACGCGGGCGTCGAGGGGGATGTTCCCGGCGCGGACGACGCGTTCGGCGGTGGCCGCGTCCCAGCTCCGGTTGAGCTCGCGCCCGAAGCGGAGGGTCTCGGCGACGGTGAAGCCGGTGTAGAGCGGTTTGTCCTGGGAGAGGAAGGCCGTACGGTCGCGGGCCTCGGCGGTGACGGGGTCGGCGCCGAAGACGCGGATCTCCCCCTCGGTCGGGCGCAGGAGCCCCGTGGCGAGGTGGAACAGCGTGCTCTTGCCCGCCCCGTTGGGGCCGACGAGCGCGGTGATCCGCCCGGCGGGCAGGTCGAACCCGCAGTCGCGCAGCGCCCACCCCTTCCGGAAACGGCGCCCGAGCCGGGTCGCCCGCAGGGCCGTGGCGGCGATCGGGTCGGTCACGTGTCTTCCTCCATGGACTGGGACTGCGGTGACGGATGGGGCGGCAGTGATGGATCCGGCGGGGAC
>NZ_JAINFC010000617.1 GCF_020740835.1 Streptomyces sp. UNOC14_S4 | reverse complement strand
GACAGGCCCCGCCGGGGGCATGGAGGCGCGGGGCGCAGCCCCGTCAGGGCACAGGGGCTCGGGGCGCGGCCCCGTCAGGGGCGCGGAGGCTCAGAGCACGGCCCCGTCGGGCGCTGGGGCTCGGGCACGCGGCCCCGTCAGGGGCGCGGGGAACTGCGCGACCAGCCACACACGGCCCGCAGCCGCGCACCGAGCGCAAGAGGCACCCCGGTAGGCGCACCCCCAAAAGACGAGCCGCACCGAACCGACGGCCGGAACCGACCTCAGCGCGGCAGCTGCGGCCCACCCTCCCGCGGAGCACCCTCCCGTGAAGCGGGAGGCACATCCTCCCGCACGACCTCACCCTGCACGACCTTGCCGTCAGGCATCCGCATGCGCGCCTGCTGGAACGCGTCCCCGACCGGCCCGAAGGCCCCCGGCACGGCAGCCGCAGGCCGCACCAGCCGCCGTTCGAGCCCCTTGCGGAGCAGGGACCGCGTCGGCGGGAAGAGGCACAGCAGCCCCGCCACGTCCGACAGAAGACCCGGCAGGATGATCAGCAGCCCCCCGAGCATCGTGAGGCCGTTGCCGCCGCTCTCCGGCGCCGGTTCGACGACCGCGCCCCCGCTCTGCAGCTGCACCGTCAGGCGCTTCCAGGCCCGCCTCCCGGCCCGCTTGATCACATACGAGCCGGCCACCACGCCGGCGGCCAGCAGGAGGAAGACGGTGAAACCGCCCGCCGCCCCGGCCACCAGCGTCAGCAGCCAGATCTCCAGGACCACCCACAGGGCCACTCCCAGCGGGAGGAGCTTGCGGGCGCGGCTCTTGTGGGGCGGTCGGCCAGGGGCGGTCTGCTGTGCTCCGAAGGTCATGCTTCAAGTGTGCCTGGACGCCCGAGGAATGCCCGGGGCCGGGGGTCGGGCCGGGGTCAGCCCTTGCCGAGCACCTTGCCCACGCGGGAGCCGACGCCCCACGAGGTGACCCGCCACAGGGCCTCGGCGACGATGTCGCGGCTCATCTTGCTGTCGCCGAGCTCGCGCTCGACGAAGGTGATGGGGACCTCCACCACGTGGAAGCCCGCCTTGACCGCGCGCCAGGCCAGGTCGACCTGGAAGCAGTAGCCCTGCGAGGCGACCTCGTCCATGCCCAGCCCCTCCAGCGTCTCCCTGCGGAAGGCGCGGTAGCCGCCGGTGACGTCGCGGAGCGGGACGTCGAGGAGCAGCCGGGAGTAGGTGGAGCCGCCGCGGGAGAGGAACTCGCGGGACTTGGGCCAGTTCACCACCCGGCCGCCGGGCACCCAGCGGGAGCCCAGCACCAGGTCGGCGCTCTTGAGGGCGGTGAGCAGCCGGGGCAGCTCCTCGGGCTGGTGGGAGCCGTCGGCGTCCATCTCCACCAGCACGCCGTAGCCGTTGTCGAGGCCCCAGCGGAAGCCCGCGAGGTAGGCGGCGCCGAGCCCCTCCTTGCCCTCGCGGTGCAGGACCTTGACCTGGTCGTCGTCGGCCGCCAGCTCGTCGGCGAGCTTGCCGGTGCCGTCGGGGCTGTTGTCGTCGGCGACGAGGACGTGCGCCTCCGGTACGGCCGCCCGCACCCGGCCGACGATGGACCCGATGTTCTCCGCCTCGTTGTAGGTCGGGATGATCACCAGGGTCGTGCCGAGCGGACCGTATCTCCGCTGACCACCGTCGTTCACTCCTGGCCCTTTCGCTCAGTTGCCAGCTCAGTTGCGTCCGTCCGCGCCCGACGGCCGATCAGAACCGCGGCGGCGCAGGACAGAAGCCCCACCATAGCGAGCACCCATTCGGGGCCCGCACCCACACGGTCCGCCACGGTGGTCGCGTCGCGCAGCGGTATCCGGGCACTGAGGACATCCCGGGTGAATTCCTCGCTCTGCTGGAGCACCTTGCCGTCCGGGGAGACCACCGCACTGATGCCGCTTGTGGCGGCCGTCACAATGGCGCGACCGTGCTCGACGGCCCGCAGCTTCGACATGGCGAGCTGCTGCTCGGGCTGGCCGGTGCGGCCGTAGGTGGCGTTGTTGGTCTGCACGACGAGGGCGCGGGCACCGGCCTTGACGGTGTCGCGCACGATCTCGTCGTAGGCGATCTCGAAGCAGATCACGTCACCGAGCCGGGCCGGGCCGAGCTGCAGCACGCCGGTGTGGTCGCCGGGGTAGAAGTCCCGCTGGACGCGCTGGAGCCGGGTGATGACCTTGCTCAGCTGGTCGCGGAAGGGCACGTACTCGCCGAACGGCACGGGGTGCTGCTTGGAGTAGGAGGCGCCGGGGCCGGTCTTCGGGTCCCAGACGATGCCCTTGTTGTCGATGTAGCCGCTGGAGCCCGGGTGGTCGACCAGGGCGCCGACGAGGACCGGGACGCCGACCGCCTTGACGGCCTGCTCGATGCGGTCGTACGCCTGCGGGTACTGGAAGGGGTCGAGGTCGGAGGAGTTCTCCGGCCAGATCACCAGGTCCGGCTTCTCCCTGCGGCCCTCCTTGATGTCGCGGGCCAGCTGGAGGGTGGCCTGGACGTGGTTGTCGAGGATCATCATCGGGCGGCCGAGGAAGTCCATGCCGGCGTGCTGCACATTGCCCTGGACCAAGGCGACCTTCACGGTGTCGGCGGCCTTCGTGGGCACGGGCACGGCGTACCCGGCGAGCAGGACCGCCGCGGCCAGCGCGGCGGCCTCGACGCCGGGCAGCGCGGCCCGGAGCGTGCGCGGGCCACGGCGCAGCCGCCCGGCGGTGACGGCGGCGTACGCGAGGAGGCCGCCGGTGAGGGCCACGGCGAACGTCACCAGCGGGGCGCCGCCGAGGGCCGCGAGCGGGGTGAAGGGCGAGCCGGTGTTGGCGAAGGCGAGCCTGCCCCAGGGGAAGCCGCCGAAGGGCAGCCGGTCGCGCGCCAGCTCCTCGGTGATCCACAGACAGGCGCCCCACAGCGGCCAGGCGGGCAGCCGGGAGACACGGGCCAGGCCCGCGCCGAGCAGGGCGAGGAACAGCGCCTCGACGAGGGAGAGGCCCACCACGGCGTCGTAGCCGACCACCCGCAGCCAGCGGAGCAGGACGAAGAAGAACGGCAGCCCGAAGGCGAAGCCCGTCCAGGCGCCCTGGCGGGCGGTGCGGCCCCGGGTGAGCAGCGCGAGCGCGGCGACGGCCACGACCGACAGCGGCCACAGGTCGTACGGCGGAAAGGCGACGGCGAGCGCGAGCCCGGCGAGGGCGGCGAGCCCGGTACGGGCCGCCTCGCGCCGGGCGAGGCGGACGAGCCGGGTGAGCCTGGAGGCACGGGCGGGACGCGGCGCGACGGCGGACGGTGGTGCCGCCGCCCCCACGGCCGGGGCGGACGCGGGCTCCGGTCGTTCGTCGGCGGTGGTTTCGGTACCCGGGGGCACGGGCGCCCCTTTCCTGCGAGCTGAGCGGTATGTGTGCCGACGGTACCTCGCGCGGGGCACACCCCGGGTCCTGGGCTGTGGAAAACCCGCCCCTGTGGAAAACCCGCTTCGCGCGGGCGGCGGATGGGGGCCCGGTGTCCTTCGGGCCGGCCCGGGAACCGCTGGCTGCGGGTCACCCGTGACCGTTGTCTACTGAACTTCCGGGCCCCACCCGGGTCACACCTGCCGGCCTGGCGGCACCGTCCCTCGCCCCCGTGGTGCCGCTGGACCTGGCTGCCAGTGGCGGTGCGCCCGTCCGGCGCTCCGCCCCATGGCCCAGCGGCGTTCGACGACTGTGTGGAGGTTCACCGGCCGGACGTCCGTGGTGGACTCCGCAGAACCTACCCGCCGCCGCCCGCAACCTGTCAACACTTCCCCGACCAGGTCATTTGCCGTAAATCAGCAGGTCAATACGGCGCGGGACCCGGGGCGGCGACAGGCCGACGGCACGTCGTTCGGCGGTACGCGGCCGGGCCCCGTCACTCGTTCGGACGCCCGTGGGCCGCGTACACGGTGCGCCCGCCGACGACCGTGCGCAGGCA
>NZ_JAINFC010000616.1 GCF_020740835.1 Streptomyces sp. UNOC14_S4 | reverse complement strand
GGGTGAGGGCCGCTGTTGTGAGGGTGGCCAGGGCGGCCAGGGCGGCCGCGGTCCACGCGATCCGCACACGCTTCCGTTTGCCGGGCATGCGAGAACTCCTCCTCCGGTGCCGTCGGTCGGGGCCGGGTACGGGGTCCGATCATCCAGCCGTCCGGTTCCCGTCGCCAGCGGCACGTAGGCACAACGGCCGAACGGCGCACTGCCCGGCGTGCGCGCTCCTTCCGTGCACCTGACGGGGGCAACACGAGCTCACACGGGCTCACACGGGCTCGTACAGGCTCACACCGGCCGATCATGGACAATCGTGGGATGCCCATGAATCACACCCGCCCCTGCCCGTGCGGGCTCGGCGCGTCGTACGGCGACTGCTGCGGCGCCATCCACCGCGGCGAGAAGACGGCCGCGACGGCGGAGAAGCTGATGCGCTCCCGCTACAGCGCGTTCGCCGTGCACGACGCCGCCTATCTGCTGCGGTCGTGGCATCCGGCGACGCGGCCGGAGAGCATCGACTTCGACCCGGAGCTGCGGTGGACCCGCCTGGAGATCCTCGGTACGACGGACGGAACGCCGTTCCACTCCGAGGGGACGGTGGAGTTCCGGGCCCACTACACGGTCGGCGGCCACGCGGGTGACCAGCACGAGAACAGCCGGTTCACCCGTGTGGACGGCCAGTGGGTGTACGTGGACGCGGTGGAGTGACCGTCGGCCAGCCGGTCAGCAGGGGGCTCGCCACGCGTCGAGGCCGAGCTTCTTCTGCATCGAGCTGAGGCCGAGCCGCCTGCTGGTGCCGCAGAAGTCGCCCGGCTTCAGCTCGTACTCGACGTGGAAGACCGCCTTGCCGTTCTTCACGAACGGCGCGAGGCTGTCGCACTCGTCGTACTGGGCGCACTGCTCGTTCACGGCGAAGTCGAAGTCGGGGACCAGCTGAGGGATCTGTTCGAGGTCGTTCTTCAGCCCGACGGCCAGGCCCCGGTCGTGGGCGAGCTTGGCGAGCATCCGGTTGAAGGCGAGCTGGTCGGCGGCCTTCAGGGGGAAGCCGGTGTGGTTGCGGTAGCCCTCGGTGAGGTCGGGTTCGACGGCGTCGAACCCCTTCTGCCTGCACATGTCGATGCGGGAGGCCATGAGCGGCCGGAGGAGGTCGAGGCGGCGGATGTCCAGCCACTTCTCGCCGTGCCAGCCCTTGTTGTCCGCGCCGAGCAGGGCCTTGGGGAAGGCCGCCTTGTCGGGGCGGAAGTCCTCCCAGGCGCCCGCGTTGATGTAGCAGATGACCTTGCGGCCGCGGGCGTGGAGCTTGTCGACGACGGCGGCGGAGTTCTCGAAGCCGTCGATGTCGTAGACCGGCACGTCCACGCCGGTGTCGACCTTGCCGTCGAGCTGCCACTGCCAGCGGGTGCCGGGCCGGGGCTGCCAGTGGCCGCCCGTGGTCCGCGGTGCCCGCGAGGACGGGGCGGTGGCGCCGCCGTCGTCGTCACCGTCGTCGTCCGGTCCGGACGAGCCGGTCGCCGAGCAGCCCGCGAGGGCCAGCAGCAGGACGGCGGGCAGCACGGCCCACCGGTGACGTCCCGCCCGGGGGTTCACCGGCCCTCCCCCGTGGTCGCGGTCAGTGTCCCGGGCACGCTCTGCCACGGGTTGGGGCCCTCGCCGGGCACGGCGCAGTGCACGGCGGCTCCCCTGCGTGCCGCCGTGCGGGCCACCCGGTCGGCGTACCCGGAGGGCACGCCGTGGACGAGGTGGCAGAAGCGCTCGGGCGGGTGGTCGGTGGTCCAGGCCGGGACGTCGACGCGCCGGTACGTCTCCCAGTCGCCCTCGAAGGTGACGAGCAGGTCGCCGAGGCGGGCGTAGCCGGGGTCGGGGTGGGTGCCGGGGTTGAGCACGGCCGTGCGGGCGCCCAGCGCCCTGGCGACGGTCACGAGGCGGCGGTAGCGGGGCAGCAGGGCCGGGTGGGCGGCCACCTGGTCGAGGAAGACGCCGTCCACCTCGTACCACCTGCGGTGTCTGCGGATGTCGCCGACGACGTCGCGGGGCGGACGGTGGCCGTAGCCGGTGTCGGTGTAGCCGAGCAGGGGCACGCCGGCGGCGCGCAGCCGCGCGGCGGCCTCGGTGAAGGCGGGGTCGGGCCGTGCGCCGGGCCCGTCGGCGACGTTGAGGACCACCGCGCGCAGCGAGGGGGCGGCGGTCTCCAGCGCGGCCCACGCGGCCGGGTCGGCCGCGGGGTGGACGTACAGCGGGACCAGCAGGGGGCGCTGGTCCGCGGTCGGACGTTTCATCGGGCGGACTCCGGCGTTCGGGCGGTGTCGTGCCACAGGTCGGTGAGTGACTCGGTCAGGGTACGGCGTGGCAGCCAGCCGAGGGTGCGGGTGGCCAGCGTGATGTCGGCCTCCTGCCAGGGCACGGCGGCGGAGCGGTGCGAGCCGTCGCCGCCCTCGTCGAGCGTGCCGCGGAAGCCCGCGGCCCGGACGAGTTCCCCGGCGACGTCCCGGGAGGGCCGTGCCGTGCCGCTGCCGATGTTGAGGACGGGGGGTACGGGCCCGGGGGCGGTGACGGCGCGGACGACGGCGTCGGCCACGTCGCGGGCGTCGACGAAGTCGCGGTACGCGGAGAGGTCGCCGACGCGGACGCGGCCGTCGGGCCCGGCGCGGCGCAGTTCGCGGGCGAGCCGTCCGGGCAGGGAGCCGTCCGGGGCGCCGGGTCCGACGGGGTTGAACACGCGCAGGACGGTGGCGTCGAGGCCGGAGCCGGTGACGGCGAGGGTCCCGGCGAGCTTGGCGGCGCCGTAGAGGCCGACCGGCCGGGTGGTGCCGGACTCGGCGAGCGGGGCGCGGCCGTCGGCGGCACCGTACTCGGCGGCGGAGCCCAGGTGGACGAGGCGGGCGCGGGGCGCGGCCGCGCGGAGGGCCTCGCACAGGGCGGCGGGGCCGCGGGCGTTGGTCGCGGTGAGGGCGAGGGCGCTGCCGCCGACGGCACCCGCGCAGTTGACGACGGCGTCGGGCGCGGCGGCCCGCAGGACCTCGGCGAACCGTGCGGGGTCGGCCGTGGCGAGGTCGAGGGGCACGTCGCAAAACGCTTCGAAAGGCACTTCGACAGGCAGGGTGCCGCGTCGGCCCGCTTCGAGGACCTGCGCGCCCGGCAGGGCGCGCAGGCTCCCGGTGGCGTGCCGGCCGAGGAAGCCGGTGGCGCCCAGGACGAGGATGCGCATGCGGGCCGGTCACGCTCCCTTGATCAGCAGGTCGCGGTGGAGGGAGAACTCCCGGTTGGCCCGGTCGTAGTCGTCGGGGCGGCCGATGTCGAGCCAGTAGCCGTCGAACTCGTAGGCGTGCGGCGGGTTCTCCTCCCGGAGCATGTCCAGCACGAGTTCGTCGAAGCCGAGCGGGAGGCCGGGCGTGTAGCGGGCCAGGGCGGCGCGGGAGACGCCGTAGACGCCCATGGAGACGCGGTAGTCCATGCTCGGCTTCTCGGCGAAGCCGACGACGCGGCCGGCGTCGGTGGTGAGGACGCCGAAGTCGATGTTCACCTGGCGGGCGTAGGTGGCGATGGTGAGCGGCGCGCCCGAGCGGACGTGGGTGCGGTGGACGTCGCCGAAGTCGAGGTCGGTGAGGATGTCGCCGTTCATGGCGAGGAAGTGCTCGGGGAGGCGGTCGAGCATGGTGAGGAGGGGGCCCATGGTGCCGAGGGGGCTCTCCTCGGTCGTGTAGTCGACTCTCATGCCCCACTGGGAGCCGTCGCCGACGTAGGCGCGGATGATGTGCCCGAGGTGGCCGATGGCCAAGGTGCAGCTGGTGAAGCCCGCCTCGACGAGCTGGCGCATCACGATCTCCAGGATCGCGTGCTCCTCGCCGATGGGCACGAGGGGCTTGGGGAGCGCGGTGGTGTAGGGGCGCAGCCGGACGCCCTTGCCTCCGGCGAGTATGACTGCGTGCATGTGCCGTCCTCTCTGTGCGGGGGTGGATCTGTG
>NZ_JAINFC010000615.1 GCF_020740835.1 Streptomyces sp. UNOC14_S4 | reverse complement strand
GGGCGGGCGAGGGTGGAGGTCATCGCAGCGGTGGTCCTTCGCGAGCGGCACGGGGGCGACCACTGCACTCTACAGGAACACATGAACATCAATTCATGTGTTCATTCGTCCGGCCGGTAGCATGAACCCATGGGTCATGGAGCCGCTCCCGCGAACAACGCCGCCCCGCGCACGCGCCTGGACGCGACCAGCGCGGTGAAGGTCGCCACCACCCTGCAGGCCCTGGCGACCCCGTCCCGGCTGCTGATCCTCGCCCGCCTGCGCGAAGGTCCCCTTCCGGCGACCGAGCTGGCCGCCGAGGTCGGCATGGAGCAGTCCGCTTGCTCCCACCAGCTCCGTCTCCTGCGCAACCTGGGCCTGGTCACCGGTACCCGCAAGGGCCGCTCGGTGGTCTACGCCCTGTACGACAACCACGTCGCGGAACTCCTCGACCAGGCCCTCTACCACGTCGAACACCTGCAGCTCGGCCTGACCGACACGCCGTCCTGAGCGGCGCCCCGGCCCGCGCGTCAGCGGGGGAAGCGCTTCCACAGCGGACCGGTCCTGGCAGGTTCAGGCGGCCGCGCCCTTGCGGTAGCCGGTGACGGCGAAGGCGGCCAGGGCGACGCTCCAGCCGAGCAGGACGGCCAGCGCGGTCGTGCTCAGCGCGTTGCCCAGTGCGAGGTCGGACGCGATCTGCTTGTAGCGGTTGACCGGGGTCCAGCCGGAGACCTTGGTCAACCAGTGCGGGAAGTACCGGGTGTCGACGAGCAGCCCGCCGACGACCGCGAGCAGCAGGTACGAGACCAGGCCCACGGAGTGCGCCTTCGCGCCCTCGATCAGATAGCCGCAGCCCAGCGCCAGCATGGCGACGGGCACGATGCCCACCCACAGCACGGCCAGCATGCCCGCCCACTCGGCGGCGCTCAGCGAGACGTGGTTGACCACCGAGGCCAGCAGGCCGACCGCCAGTATCGGCGGCAGCGCCAGGAACATCGCGGAGATGCCGCGTCCGACCACCACCGTGAGGGCGGGCAGCGGGGTCAGGCGCAACTGCCGCAGCCAGCCGGCTTTCTTGTCCTCGGCGATGCCGCCGGAGGCGGTCATCACCGCGCCCAGGGCGCCGAAGCCCGCCATGCCCGCCACATTGCGGATCTCTTCCGCGTGGGTGGGGTGGCCGCCGCCCAGATGGCTGGTGAGCAGGTACATCAGCACGGGGGCGGCCAGGGACATGATCAGGAAGCCGCCGTCGCGCACCGTGCGGCGCAGTTCGAGCCGAAGGTATCCGAGCAGCATCAGAGAACGCTCCTTGCGCCAGTGGGGCCGGTGGGACCGACAGGGCCAGTAGCGCCGGGGGCGCCGGGGGCGCCGGGGGCGCCGGTCAGAGAGATGAATGCCTCCTCCAGGCCGCCGCCGGTGACCTCGACGTTGCGCAGTGCGCCCAGCCGGGCCAGGGCCGTGACGGTGAGGTCGGCGTCGTCAGTGCCGAGGTGAACGCGCGCACCGCGGACCTCCACACCGGTGACACCGGGCACCCGGGAGAAGGCTTCGGGCTCCCGGCCACCGAGGTCGGTGCTGACGGTCTTGCCGCCGACAGCCTTCTTCAGTTCGGTGCCGCTGCCGTCGGCGAGGACTCTGCCCTGGGCGATGACGACGATCCGCTCGGCGTATGTGTCGGCCTCCTCCAGGTAGTGGGTGGAGAACAGCAGGGTGTTGCCGCGTGCGGCATAGGCGGCCATGGTCTGCCACAGGTCCCGGCGGGACTGGACGTCCAGGGCCGCGGTCGGCTCGTCCAGTACGACCAGCTCGGGATCGCCGCACAGCGCCAGGGCGAAGCGGACCCGCTGTGCCTGGCCGCCGGAGAGCTTGTCCACCTTGCGGTCGGCCAGTTTGGTGAGCTGGGCGATGTCCAGGATCTCGCCGAGCGGCATCGGGTCGGCGTAGGTGCCGCGCATGAACTCGATGAGCTCGGTGACGGTGACCCGGGGGATCAGTCCGCCGTCCTGGAGCATCGCGCCCACCTGGCCGGCGCGCATCGCTTCCTGCGGGTCCTTGCCCAGGAGCTTTATCCGGCCGCCGTCGTTGGGCAGCAGGCCCAGCATCATGTTGATGGTGGTGGACTTCCCGGCACCGTTGGGTCCGAGCAGGGCGACCGTCTCGCCACGGTCGATGGCAAGGTCCAGGCCCGCGACGGCGTGAACATCGCCGTAACTCTTGGTCACACCCGAGAAGTTGACCGCCGAGCCGGTCCGCAACGGCGCCCTGGGGTGCATGGCTGTGTGCGTCATGACGCTGACCCTACGAAGGGCGTTCCGGGCCCCGGTAGTGACGAAAAAACTCTCCTGAGTAGGAGAAATGTCCTACCCGCGAAAGAAGCGGGAACCGCGCCGCGTCGCGCCAGGCGCGCGACACGTCATCCTGGGGTCGGGCTGTGCGCGACACTGGCAGACCGCTCAGCGTGTGCTGGCTCTGCCTCCGCTCCCGGACAAGACCCTGTACGAGGTGATCGATGTTCTCGGCGCCTGACGACGTCACCGTCCGGCGCATGCGTACCGCCAGGGCTTTCGCGTGCGCCACTCTCGCTCTGACAGACCTCACCGGGAATCCCGTCTGGGGCTATGGCGGCCGGACCTTGTCCGGTGCCGTGACCGGTGGGCAGGGCGTCGGCTGGCTCCGTGTCGTCGCGGAGCGTCCCGACCGGGCGCACGGGAAACTCTGGGACGGTCCCAAGGCCGCCCGGGAACTGCTCCCTCCCGAGATTCCCCGCCCTGTTCTTCACCACGTGCACGATTGGCAGGCTGCCGACTGGGCGTACCGGGCGGAGCTGTACCAGCACGCGGATGCCACCACCATCTCCCGCTCACCGGTTCTCGAACACGATCCGGTTCTCCCCGGGACATGGTGGGCGGAGCTGCGGACCGCACTCGACTCCCTTGCCGAAGCCCCCACCGAACGCGTCGCCGTACGCGAGGAGTACATCCGCCGAGCCGTTCCCGCGTACACGGGTCATGACGTGGGCGAGATCGTGTGGTCCACCGCCCATGGCGATTTCCACTGGTCGAATATCGGAGGCCCCGGCCTCACGATCCTCGACTGGGAAGGCTGGGGGCGAGCCCCGGTTGCCTTCGACGCCGCACAGCTCTACGTCTACTCACTCCGCACACCCGCCACGGCTGCCCGCGTCCGCCGGGCCTTCGCCCACGTTCTCGACACCCCGCCCGCGCGAGTGGCGGAACTGACTGTCTGTGCCCAGGTCCTCCAGGCCGCCGACCGTACGCCGTTCTACAAGGAGTTGGCGGGGCCGGTGAAGGAGTACCTGGACGCCTTGTAAAAGTGTCAGCGGGGGATGGGGTTCTTGACGATGCCCGCGCGGACGGCGTCGGCCTTGCGGCGGACTTTCTCGGCGAGTGGTTCGGGGAAGGATTCGCCGAGCCATCCTTCGTGCGGGTTGTCGTCGCCTCGGCAGGTGCGGCAGCGGCCGCCGGGGAGTGAGCGGCCTGGTGCGCGGCAGACTTCGCATTCCGTCAGGGGGTGGGGGTGGTGGGGTTCGCGTGCCGGGAGCGCTGTTGCTTCGCGTTGTGGCGGGAGTTTGTCGACGAGGCGCCTGCGGGCGAAGGCTCCGGGGACGTGGACTTCCGGCGGCAGGTTCGTGGTCAGGGCGCGTACGACGTCGTCCTCGGCGGCGCCGCGTGCGAACCATTCCTCGGCGAGGGGGCGCAGTTCGGCGCATTCGGCCGCGGAGAGGGACATGCGGGGGTCGGCGAGCCCGGCGCTCGCCAGGGTGTCGTACGCGTTGCGACGTGGCTGCGCCTGCTCCTGGGGCTGGGGTTTGGGCTCGTCCGGGGGTACGTCGCCTTTGCGGAAGCGCTGCCACCAGGACTCGCTGCGCGCGGTGCGGGAGAAGTAGGTGCGCCAGACCCATGGGGTGCCGCCGTCTCCGACGGTTTCGCGGCGGCGGAAGAGGTGGCCGGCCTGTTCC
>NZ_JAINFC010000614.1 GCF_020740835.1 Streptomyces sp. UNOC14_S4 | reverse complement strand
CGTCGGCCCCGTCGGCGGCCGCCTGCTTCTTCGAGGCCATCAGGCTCGTGACGGTGGTGACCGCGAGCACGGCGCAGATGACGCCGAGCGAGACCGGGATGCTGATCTCGGGCACCCCGACGCCGCCCTCGTGCAAGGCGTGCAGGACGAGCTTGACGCCGATGAAGCCGAGGATGACCGACAGGCCGTACGAAAGGTGGACCAGCTTCTTCAGCAGACCGCCGATCAGGAAGTACAGCTGCCGCAGGCCCATGAGGGCGAAGGCGTTGGCCGTGAAGACGATGTACGGGTCCTGGGTGAGGCCGAAGATCGCCGGTATGGAGTCCAGCGCGAAGAGCACGTCGGTGGTGCCGATCGCCAGCATGACGATCAGCATCGGCGTCATCAGGCGCTTGCCGTTCTCGACGACGAAGAGCTTGGTGCCGTGGTAGCGGTCCGTCGAGGGGAAGCGGCGCTCCACCATCTTCAGGAAGCGGTTCTCCTCGAACTCCTCGTCCTCCTCGTCGGCCCGGGCCTCCTGGATGAGCTTCCAGGCGGTCCAGATGAGGAAGGCGCCGAAGAGGTAGAAGATCCACGAGAAGTTGGCGATGATCGCCGCGCCCGCGCCGATGAAGACCGCGCGCAGGACGAGGGCTATGAGCACACCGACCATGAGCACGCGCTGCTGGTAGATCGACGGCACCGCGAACTTCGCCATGATCAGGACGAAGACGAAGAGGTTGTCGACGCTCAGCGACTTCTCGGTGATGAAGCCCGCGAAGAACTCTCCCGCGGGCTGCCCGCCGCCGAAGACCAGCAGCCCCAGCCCGAAGAGCCCGGCCAGCACCACCCAGACCGCGGTCCAGATGCCCGCTTCCTTGAGCGAGACCTCATGAGGCTTACGGCCGCCGATGAAGAAATCGGCGGCGACGAGGGCGCACAGACCGAGGATGGTCAGCGCCCACAGGGTCAAGGAAACGTCCACTGGCCCTCCGGCACGTACGTCATGACGACAACTGCCAAGAAGAGTACAGGAAGACCCAAGAAAAGGTAAAGGGATTACCAAAGACGCAGGTGGAGGCAGGCGAGCGGCTCTCCCGCGCCCCGGCCCCGCAAGGGGCGCGGGGAACTGCGCGACCAGCCACACACGACCCGCGGTCGCCGTACTGCACGATGAACCGAGCTGTCAGGCGCCCGCCTAAATGCCATAGGCACGCCGCGCCTGCCCCACCCGCCCGAGCACCTCGCGCAGCACGTCACTGCCCGGCGGCACCCGCGCGGGCTCGTACGTCCAGGCGTGCCCGACCCAGGGGTCGGCGAGGTGGTCGTCGGCGACCGGCGTGATCCTCAGCAGGGCCTTCCACAGCGGATCGAGCACGGGCCCGTACGCCCGGGCATCGGCGCGGTCGGCGACCATCAACAGGTGCACCCCGACCGCGGGCCCCTCGTCCGCGAGGTAGCGCAGCTGGGTCACGGCCCGGTCGTCGAAACCGTGCGGGAAGTCGTTGACGACCAGCAGCTGCTGCGCGGTGTCCACATCGGGCGGGAGGGAGTCCAGGGCGTCGTTGCGGACGGCCATCTGCACCAGGTCGACACGGCGCGTGAGCCGCTCCAGGACCTCGGAGACGCCCCTCGCGCCCGCCGCGGGCGGCTCCCGCAGCGCCCCGGAGTCGAGCAGCGGCGCGAGCGCGTCCCCCGCCGCGCCCGCGGGATCGACGATCCGCACCGTGAACTCACCGACCGGGTGCGCGGCCAGCAGCCGCGCGGCATGCAGCACCGCGGTCTCCACCGCCCGTCTGCGCAGCTCCCCGGAGTCCACCGGCTCCGCGCCGCGGCCGTGCGGCCGGCCGCTGTCGATCCACAGGCCGCGCTCCAGTGGCAGCCGCACGAGCAGGGGTATCCGCAGGTCCGTCCGCTCGGGCAGGTGCAGATCCCCCAGGCGCAGCGCGAAGGGGCGCTCCAGCGGGATCTGGTAGCCATGCCACGCCGGGCTGTCCCAGCGGGCGAAGGCGGGCGGCAGGGCGTGCTCGACGACCTCGGACTCGGCCGCGAGCTGACCGAGGTCCCGGTCAAGGGCGGCGCGGGCCCGCTCCACGAGCTCCGCGTGCCGGGCCCGCGCCGCGTCGCGCGCGGCGTCCGAGGCCGGACCGACTCGGGTCAGCGGATCGGAGAGCGCCTCGTCCAGCTCCCGCTCCAGGCGCGACTCGGCGAAGTCGGCCGCGCTCCGGTAGGCGGCGACGGACCGTGCCAGGTCCTCGAACATGCCCCAGACCTGGTTGTAGAGCCGCTCGTCCAGCGTCCAGCCCGTGGCATCACCGGCGACGGGCGGCGGTACGGACCCGTCCGGCTCCGCCGACGACACGGCGGACGCACCAGACGCATCGGACGCATCGGACGCATCGGACGCACCAGATACACCAGATGCACCTGACGCATCCGCCGGGGCGGCCCCCGAGATCGCCTCCGGGGCGGGCCCCGGAGCCGGGGTGCGGCCAGGATGCCGGTAGCTGATGGGGCTGCTCGAAGCCGCAGGCGACGACGGACGCGCGGCCGGTGCCGCCATGGGAGAGACGGAAGAGACGGCAGAGGCGGCGGGCGCGGCCACCGCCGCATGGATCTCGGCCGCCATCGCGGCGGCCTCTTCCAGACCCTGGTCGCGCAGCAGCTCGGCGAGGCCGCCCGCGTAGCCCTGGCCGACGGCGCGCACCTTCCAGGCGCCCTGTCTCCGGTACAGCTCCAGCGCGACGACGGCCGACTCCGCGTCGAGGCCGGTGATGGTGTAGCCGACGGCCGCGGTCCCGCCGGGCCCGGTGACCACCACGGACGGCGCGGCCGTCGCGCCGAAGCGGGCCGGGCCGCCCGGACCCTCCGGGAGGGCGAGCAGCACACTGACCCGGTGGACGGCCTCCGGGAGCGCCGCCAGGTCGACGGAGATCCGTGTGTCGGCGGCGGCCTGCCGGGGCACCTCCAGCCCGGGCAGCCGGTGCGCCGCCGGGTGGACGACGCTCCCGGCCCCGGTCACCCTGCCGTCGGCGTCACCGAGCGTGGCGCCCGCCATGACCGCGGCGCCCGCCGAGACACGGATCTCCAGCCGGGTCTCCGACAGCGGGTGGTTCTGCCCCCGCACCAGCTCCGCGGTCATGCCCGCGCTCCCCTCGGTTGTTCTGCCTTGCCGCCGTCGTGCCGCCGTCGTACCCGCCGGGCCTCAGAGGCTCGGCAGGATCGCCGGCATGAGGTCCTGGAACGTCCGGCCGTTGGACGGAGTACCGATCGCGGTCATCTGCCAGCCCGCGCCCGCGCGGTGCACCTTGGCCATGATCTGCGCGGTGTACGCGCCACCGCCGTCGAGGGTGTAGCGCGCGAGCTCCTGACCGGTGGTCTCGTCGACCAGGCGGCAGAACGCGTTCTTCACCTCGGCGAACGTCTGGCCGGTGAAGGAGTTCACCGTGAACACGATGGTGTCGACGTGCACGGGCACGCGCTGGAGGTCGACGAGGATCGCCTCGTCGTCGCCGCCCGTGCCCGCGCCGCCCACCAGGTTGTCACCGGTGTGCCGGACCGAGCCGTCGTCACTCACCAGGTGACGGAAGAAGACGACGTCCACCGGCTGGCCACCGGCGAACAGCACCGCCGAGGCGTCGAGGTCGATCTCCTTGGTGCGCGACCCGAACAGTCCGCGGCGGGGAGCGGCCTGCCAGCCGAGCCCCATCCGCACCGCGGTCAGGGTGCCCCCGTCGGCCTTCTGCAGGCTGATGCCCTGTCCCTTGGACAAATTGACTGTCACGCGCAGTCCCTTCTCGAACAACTCGAAAAACTCAAACAGCTCGTACGACTCGTACGTGCTTCCCCGTGACCGCGCGTCCGCACGGCCCCACGACGACCCTAAGCAGCGCCGGAAGGGGCGCCCGCACCCGGGCGGGCTTTTGTGGCGGTCTTGCAACATCCCCGCCCCGGCCGTGCGACAGCCCCCTCGGCCCTCCTGGCC
>NZ_JAINFC010000613.1 GCF_020740835.1 Streptomyces sp. UNOC14_S4 | reverse complement strand
CGCCGACCGCGCACGCCACCTGCTCTCCCGGGCCCTGGACCCGGCCCCCGCGGACCGTACGCGGACCGCCGCCCCGGCCGACGGCGACCCGATCGCCATCGTCGCGATGAGCTGCCGCTACCCCGGCGGCGCCGACACCCCCGAGGGGCTGTGGCGCCTGGCCGCCGAAGGCGTCGACGCCATCGGGCCGTTCCCCGAGGACCGGGGCTGGGACCTCGGGGCCCTGCACCACCCCTCCCCGGACCGCCCCGGGACCACCTACGTGCGCGAGGGAGGGTTCCTCGACGGCGCCGGGGACTTCGACGCCGAGTTCTTCGGCATCAGCCCGCGCGAGGCCCTCGCCATGGACCCGCAGCAGCGCCTGCTCCTGGAGACGTCCTGGGAGACGCTGGAACGCGCCGGCCTCGACCCGGCCGGGCTGCGCGGCGAGCGCGTCGGCGTGTTCGTCGGCGCGACCGCGCAGGACTACGGACCGCGCATGCACCGGCCGGCCGGTGGCTTCGACGGCTATCTGCTCACCGGCAGCACCCCGAGCGTGGCCTCCGGCCGCATCGCCTACGCGCTCGGCCTCGAAGGCCCCGCCGTCACCGTCGACACCGCGTGCTCGTCGTCCCTCGTCGCCGTGCACCTGGCCGCGGCGGCCCTGCGCGGCGGCGAGTGCACGCTGGCCCTCGCGGGCGGCGCGACCGTCATGGCCGAACCCGGCATGTTCGTCGAGTTCGCGCGGCAGCGCGGCCTCGCCCCCGACGGCCGCTGCAAGCCGTTCTCCGCCGACGCGGACGGCACGGCGTGGGCCGAGGGCGTCGGCCTCGTCCTGCTGGAGCGGCTCTCGGACGCCCGGCGCAACGGCCACCCGGTACTGGGGCTCGTCGTCGGCACCGCGATCAACCAGGACGGCGCCAGCAACGGCCTCAGCGCCCCCAACGGGACCGCTCAGCAGCGGGTCATCCGCCAGGCCCTCGACTCCGCCGGACTGGCGCCGTCCGACGTCGATGTGGTCGAGGCCCATGGCACGGGCACCGCCCTCGGCGACCCCGTCGAAGCACACGCCCTGCTCGCCGTCTACGGCCGCGACCGCGCCCCGGAGCGGCCCCTGCTGCTCGGCTCGGTCAAGTCCAACATCGGCCACAGCCAAGCCGCGGCGGGGGTCGCGGGACTCATCAAGACCGTCCTCGCCATGCGGCAGGGCGTCGTGCCCGGCACCCTGCACCTGCGCGAACCCTCGCCCCGGGTGCGCTGGGCGGACGGCGCGATCACCGTCCCGGCCGTCGCGACACCGTGGCCGTCGTCCGCCGACGGCGACGGCGACGGCGACCGCGCCCGCCCTCGTCCCCGGCGCGCGGGCATCTCGTCGTTCGGCATCAGCGGCACCAACGCCCACGTCATCGTCGAACAGGCGCCCGCCACTGTTGAACGCAGCGACAAATCCGCGCCCAGTGCGCCCGATGCGCCCGACGCGTCCGCCGAACAGGACAAGCAGCCGGAACTCCCCGCGCCACTCACCGTCTCCGGCCGCACCGAAGCCGCCCTGCGCGCCCAGGCCGAACGGCTGGCCCGGCACCTCGAAGCCGCCGACACCTTCGACCACCACGCCGTCGGCCACGCGCTCCTGCGCACCCGGACACGATTCGACCGCACCGCCGTCGTCCTCTCCCGCACACGCACCGACGCGCTGCGCGGGCTGACCGCGCTCGCCGCGGGCGAGCCCGCCGAGAACCTGGTCCCGGCCCGGTCCGCGGCCACCGGGGCGACCGCGTTCGTCTTCCCCGGCCAGGGCTCGCAATGGACCGGCATGGCACTCGAACTCCTCGACACCTCCGAGGAGTTCGCGGCCGCACTGGACGCCTGCGCGACGGCGCTGGCCCCGCACGTCGACTGGTCGCTCGACGACGTACTGCGCGGCCGTCCGGGCGCGCCCGACCTGACCCGGGTCGACGTCGTCCAGCCGGTGCTGTTCGCCGTCATGGTCGCGCTGGCCCGGCTGTGGCAGTCCGTCGGCATCGAACCGGCCGCCGTCGTCGGCCACTCGCAAGGCGAGATCGCGGCCGCGTGCGTCGCGGGCGCGCTGTCGCTCGACGACGCCGCGAAAGTGGTCGCCCTGCGCAGCCGCGCCCTCCTCGCCACATCCGGCACCGGTGGCATGGTGTCCGTACCGCTACCCGCCGCCGACGTCACCGGACTACTCGCCCCCTGGGACGGCCGGATCGGCGTCGCCGCCCACAACGGGCCCGCCACCACCGTCGTCTCCGGGGACCCCGACGCCCTCGACGCCCTCCTCGCCCGCTGCGAGCGGGACGGCGTCCGCGCCCGCCGCATCCCGGTGGACTACGCCTCGCACTCGGCGCACATGGAGTGCCTCCGCGAACCGCTGCTCGCAGCCCTCGCCGACATCACCCCGCGCCCCGCCCGGATCGCGTTCTATTCGGCCGTCACCGGCGGGCTGCTGCCGGACACCTCGGTCCTCGACGCCGACTACTGGTACCGGAACCTGCGCCAGGAGGTGCGGTACGAATCCGCGGTACGCGCCCTGAGCGAGGACGGCCACCGCCTTTTCGTCGAAACCGGCCCGCACCCCGTCCTCGCGATCGGTACGCAGGAGACACTCGACGCATGCGGCACCGGCGGCACGGTGATCGGCACGCTGCGCAAGGACCACGGCGACCGCGCGCAGTTCCTTGCCTCCGTCGCGGAGGCGATCGCGCACGGGGCGACCCCAGACCCCGACGCGCTGTTCCCCGGCGACCACCGCCGCCCCGTCGACCTCCCCACCTACGCCTTCCAGCAGCGCCACTACTGGCTGGCCGCGAGGGCGGAACACACCCGCCCCGCCGACCTCGGCCTCGACGCGGTCGACCACCCCCTGCTGGGCGCCGTCACCACCACCCCGGACGGCACCACGCTGGCGACCGGACGGCTCTCCCCGGACACCCGGCCATGGCTGGCCGACCACATGGTGACCGGCACGGTCGTACTCCCCGGCACGGCCTTCCTCGACCTGGCCCTCCAGGCGGGCGCCCTCGCGGGCTGCGCCCACGTCGAGGAACTCACCCTGGAAGCCCCGCTCGTCCTCTCCGACGCCCGTGCCGCGCACCTCCGCGTGGCCGTCGCCCCCGCCGACCCGGGCGGACGGCACACCGTCACCGTGCACTCCCGGCCGACCGCACGGGACGACGAGGAGGAGTCCGACGACCGGCCGTGGACCCGGCACGCGTCGGGGACGCTCACCGCGACGCCGGACACCTCGGCGCCCCGCCCGGCCGACAGCGGTTCCTGGCCGCCCCCGGGCGCCGAGACCCTCGGCCTCGCCGACGCCTACGGCCGCCTCGACCGCCTGGGATACGGCTACGGCCCCTGGTTCCAGGGCCTGACGGCCGCCTGGCGCGCCGGTGACGACCTGTACGCCGAGGTCCGCCTGCCCGGCGAACCGGACGACGGCGATGCCGCGTTCGGCGTCCACCCCGCCCTCCTCGACGCCGCGCTCCACCCGCTGCTCCTCGCCGAGGCCGAGGCCGAGTCCAAGGCCGAGACCGGCGCCGGGGTCGACCCCGACGCCGCCGGGGCAGACGCCGACCCCGAGGCGTCCGGCCTGCCGACCCCACGCATTCCGTTCACTTTCACCGACGTATGGCTCCACGCCACCGGCGCCACCATGCTCCGCGCACGGCTCTCGCTCGCCGCCGACGGCACCAGGACGCTCGACGTCGAGGACGTCACCGGCGCGCCCGTCCTGACGGTCGGTGGTCTCACCCTGCGCGCGCTCCCCGCCGACCGTCTCGCACCGGCCGACACCGCACGGCACGACGCGATGTTCGAGCTGCGGTGGACGGAGCTGCCGACGCCGGTCGGCACAGGGCAGGTGCCGGAGACCGACTGCGCGGTCCTCGGCCCCGACGACCTGGGCCTCGGTGACCAGGCACACGCATACGCACACCTCGCCGACCTCGACGCCCGCACCGCGGCCGGTCACCCGGCCCC
>NZ_JAINFC010000612.1 GCF_020740835.1 Streptomyces sp. UNOC14_S4 | reverse complement strand
GGGACGGCACGTACGAAATCAGCGCATACGGAATCTGACGGACGGCGGACGCGGGAGCGCTCGCCCCGGCGGCAAGCGCCGCCGGTGGCGGTAGGGGGAACGTGCGCGCGCGGCACGTCCCGTGTACGGGCAGGGGTCATCGCCCTGGGTCCTTCCTGGAATCCGGGCGCCCTGGAGTGCGGGACCGCCCGGTGACGTGGAGTGGCGCGAGGAGTCGCCGTCAGCCGAAGGCGACGGCGACGCGCGCCGGAGGACCACGTGTGGCGAGGACATGGGCGTAGAGCAGCTGCCGCAGCCGCTGGTCCGCGCGCGTGCGGTCGGCGCGGATGCGCGGCGGACCGGAGCACGTCGGTACGTCGTGGAAGAGGACGAGCAGCGGCGCGAAGAGCCGGGTGCGCAGGGTCCGGGCGAGCCGGAAGGCGGCATGTTCGCCGCCGGAGAGCCAGATGCCGCAGACGGCCGCGACGAGAACGTGCGCGGACCACATGCCGAGGGCGCCGTGGCCGGCGTGCATACCGCCCATGCCACCCATGCCACCCATGTCTCCGGCCATCCCGGACATGGCGTGCCCCATGGGCATGGAGTGACCGCCCATGGGGTGACCGCCCATGGAGTGGCCACTCATACCCATGCCGGGCATTCCCGACATATCCATTGACGCTCCGCCGGGCATCCCGGCGGCACGGGCGGCCGCTGCCGCGCGGGCCGCGTTGGCCACGACGTCCTGGGCGAGCGAGAAGAAGGAGTGCAGCCCGGTCTGGGCGCCCACGGTGGCGAGCGTGATCAGCAGGGGCCCGCGTTCACGGCCCGCGAGGAACCACGCGCCACTGGCCGTACCGGCGAACGCGACACCGACCGCCCACCAGGGAACGGTCGTCCCGGACATGACGGCGTGGCCCAGGGCAGCGAGCAGCACACAGACCACTGCGAACACCGTGGCTCGCAGCGCCCGCGGTCCCTGGTCCGGCTGCCCTGCTCTCATGTCCTGCACATCGTTGCACCCGCGTCGCGCGACATGAAGGCGGGGGGCGCCCTGACGCCCGTACGACCCCTCGCCCGGACGCATGGGCGGGCCCGACCCGCATCGTCCGCCCGGCGATGCGAGTCGGTGGGCCGCCGGCCTCGGGGGAAGGACCGGCGGCCGGGTCCCGTCGCTCCAAAGGGACTCGCAGAGCCGAGTCAACCGTGCCGCGCCCGCGCCCGGGAAGCGTGTGCGCGGGGTACGCGCGGGTGCGCCACGCACACCCCGTGTGAACGATCACGTTCCGGTACAGGCGCCCCGTAACGGTTGCGCCCCGAAGGGGCGCGGGGAACTGCGCGACCAGCCCCCACCGGCCCACAGCCGCCGGACGACGCTACGAACCGAGCTCATGGGCGCCGCCCGAACAAAACCCGTCACCCATCCCGCTTACCGGCGGAGCCACGCGGCAACCACGCCGCACTGCTCGTGTCACCGAAACGACTGCCTATCGCCCCCTTGATCACGGAAAGCGCGGCGGGCAGGGACGCGATGGCCGCGGCCTTGAGCGCGGACACGCTGGTGAGGTCGAAGCCGTCGGCGATGATGAGGCCGAGGAAGGTGGTGACGTAGGCGGCGAGGGTGCGTTCGAGGATGTCGACGAGGACTTTCCTGGACTGAGGGGTCATGGCCTGTTCGTGTCTCTTCCGTTCCTGATGAATGGGGCAGGGGCAGCCTGGTGGCCGAACGGCTCGTACCGCAAGGCTTGACGGGGATCGTCCGGGGGGCACGCTGCGGCAGGAGGGGCCGTGGGGCCCCGTCAGCGCTCCGGCCGAAAGGACCCGCATGGTCGTCAATCCATGGCTCGCGCTGGCGTCCGGCGACGACCCCGCCGAGCGCCGCCGCACCATCCGTACCGCTCACACCGCGTTCCTCGGCGGCGCCCCGCCCGGCCCGGGCGTCCGCTCCGTCGTCACCGACTCCTGGCGCCGTTCGGCGGCGCGGCTGCCGACGCCCGACTTCCTCCCGCCGGTCGAGGTCGACGGCGCCGACCTGGAGGCGTACCGCCGCGCGCACCCGCTCGCCGCCGTGCTCCCGCTCCTGCGCGAGCTCCTGGGCTCCGTCGCCGCCGACGGGGCGCACCTCTTCGCGGTCTGCGACGCGACCGGCAGGCTGCTGTGGGTGGAGGGCCACGCGGGCGTACGGAAACGCGCGGAGAGCATGAACTTCGTACCGGGCGCCCGCTGGGACGAACGTCACGCGGGCACCAACGCTCCCGGTACCGCCCTGGCCGTCGGCCACGCCGTCCAGATCTTCGCCACCGAGCACTACAACCGCCGCGTGCAGCCGTGGTCCTGCGCGGCGGCCCCCGTGCACGACCCGCGTACCGGGCAGCTGCTCGGCGCGGTGGACATCACCGGCGGAGACCAGCTCGCGGCACCGCAGAGCCTGGCCCTCGTCCGGGCGACGGTACGGGCCGCCGAGGCACAGCTCCCGGCGCCGGGGCACACGCCCGGCTGCGTCCTGACGGCGCTCGGCAGGGACGAGGCACTGCTGGTCACAGAGGGACGGCGATTACGCCTGGGAAGACGGCACAGCGAGATCCTCACCCTGCTCGCCGCCCACCCCGACGGCCTGGCCGGCGAACAGCTCTCGGCGGCGCTCTACGGCGGGCGAGCCGTCCCGCCCGTGACCCTGCGGGCCGAACTATCGCGGTTACGGCGGCTGGTGGGCCCGCTGCTCGCGTCGCGCCCGTACCGGCTGTGCGGCACCGTCGACACGGACTTCGGGTGCGTGGAGCAGGCACTGGCCGCGGGCGGCCTACGGGCCGCGCTCCGCGCGTACGACGGCCCCCTGCTGCCCTTCTCGGAGGCGCCCGGTGTGTGCCGGCTGCGGCGGCTGCTGGAGACGCGACTCCGCAGGGCCGTGCTGACCTGCGGCGATCCGGTGGCGCTCCAGACATGGGCCGACAGCCCGTGGGGCGAGGACGACCTGGAGGTGTGGGAACGGCTGCTGGCCGCGCTGCCGATGAGCGCGCCGCAGCGGGGGTCGGTGGCGGTGGAGGCACGGCGGCTGCGGGAGACGTACGCGCCGGGCGACGGCGCAACGTTCGCGCAACGGGAACGGGCCTAACGTCGCGCCGAACGCTCCGCCGAACGCCAAACGCCGAACGCCACGGACAAACCGCGGGCAATCGACCGGCACCCCACAGGCAACCCGACGAAAGGCACCCCATGTCCCGTTACGCCGACCCGGGCTCCCCCGACGCCGTCGTCTCCTACCGGCCGCGCTACGACCACTGGATCGGCGGCGAGTACGTACCGCCGAAGCAGGGCCAGTACTTCGAGAACCCGACCCCGGTGAACGGGCGGCCGTTCACGGAGATCGCGCGGGGCACCGCGGAGGACGTGGAGCGCGCCCTCGACGCGGCGCACGCGGCCGCTCCGGCATGGGGCCGTACGGCGCCGGCGGAGCGGGCGAACGTCCTCAACCGCATCGCGGACCGCATGGAGCAGCACCTGGAGGCGCTCGCGGTCGCGGAGTCGTGGGAGAACGGCAAGCCGGTCCGCGAGACGCTGGCCGCCGACATCCCGCTGGCCATCGACCACTTCCGCTACTTCGCGGGGGTGCTGCGGGCGCAGGAGGGCAGCCTGTCCCAGATCGACGAGGACACGGTGGCGTACCACTTCCACGAGCCGCTCGGCGTGGTGGCCCAGATCATCCCCTGGAACTTCCCGCTCCTCATGGCCACCTGGAAGCTGGCACCCGCGCTGGCGGCGGGCAACGCGGTCGTGCTCAAGCCCGCGGAGCAGACCCCGGCGTCGATCCACGTCTGGCTGGACCTGGTGGCGGACCTGCTGCCGCCGGGCGTCGTGAACGTCGTGAACGGCTTCGGCGTGGAGGCGCGAGCTCCCCCAAGCGACCTTCACTTTCAAGGATCAGGTCAGGGACGATCGAGCACTCCAACCTGATCTTCGCGGCGGGCTCGGCAGGCACAGGTGCCCCTTCTTCACCCGCGAGGGCGTC
>NZ_JAINFC010000611.1 GCF_020740835.1 Streptomyces sp. UNOC14_S4 | reverse complement strand
CAGCGGCGCGCACCCTGCGGCTGGCGGGCGGCGGGAGCGCGGGGTACGACCGCCTGGTGCTCGCCACCGGCGCCGATCCGGTGCTCCCGCCCCTGCGCGGACTGCGCGCCGCCGACGGGACCTTGAAACCGGGGGTCCACCCGCTGCGGACGCTCGACGACTGCCGCCTCCTCGCGGAGGACGCGACCGCCGCGCACCGGGCCGTCGTCGTCGGCGGCGGGGTGCTCGGGGTGAGCGCCGCCCGCGCGCTGGCCGTGCTCGGCCTGCCGACCGACATCGTGCACCGGGGACCGTTCCTGATCGAGCGTCACCTCGACGAGGGCGCCGCCGCCGTACTGCGCCACGGCCTGGCCTCCCTCGGCGTCGGGGTCCACCCCGGCAGCCAGGTCCGCGCGCTGCGCGGCGCCGGCCGGGTGACCGGCGCCGAACTCGCCGACGGCCGGATGTTCGAGGCCGACCTCGTCGTGCTCGCGTGCGGCGTCCGCCCCCGCACCGGGCTCGCCCGTGCCGCGGGCCTCAAGGTCGCCGAGGGGATCGTGGTCGACGACCAACTCGCCGCCTCGGAGCCCGACGTCTTCGCGATCGGCGACTGCGCCGAGCACCGCGGGACCGTCCACGGCCTGGCCGGTCCCGCCTGGGACCAGGCCGACGTGCTCGCCGCTCGCCTGTCGGGCGCGTCGCCCGGCGCGACGTACACCGGATCGCGGCCCCTGGCCCGGCTCACCGCGGGCCCCCTGCAGTACGCCGCGTTCGGCGAGGTCCACGAGGTGCCCGGGGCGGACGTGCTGCTGCTGGTGGACGCCACGCGCGGCTCGTACAAGAAGCTCGTGCTGCTCGGCGACCGGCTCGTCGGCGGCATCCTCCTGGGCGACCTCGCCGCCGTCGGCGACCTCACGCGGGCCTTCCTCGGCGCCCGCCCCGCGCTGCCCGCCGACCCCCTGGATCTGTTCACCACGGATTTGTTCACCACCACGGAAGGAGTCGCCGGATGAACGTCAAGGAACTCGTACTGGTCGGCCACGGCGTGGTCGGCCAGCGCTTCCTGGAGGCGCTCCACGAGGTGCCCGGCGCGGCCGCGCGCTGGCGGGTGACCGTGCTCGCCGAGGAGGGCCGCCCGGCCTACGACAGGGTCCGCCTGACCTCGTGGTTCTCCGGGACGACCGCCGACGAGCTGGGGCTGTGCCCTCCCGGCTTCCTCGCGGAGCACGGCATCGGCCTGCGCCTGGGCGACCCGGCCGTGGCCGTGGACCGCGCCGCGCGCACCGTCACCACGGCCGCCGGGCACACCGTGCCGTACGACGCCCTGGTGCTCGCCACCGGCTCGTACCCCTTCGTGCCGCCCGTGCCGGGGCGCGACGCCGCGGGCTGTCACGTCTACCGCACGCTCGACGACCTCGCCGCGATCAGGGCGGACGCTCAGCGTGCCAGGGCCGGCGCGGTGGTCGGCGGCGGGCTGCTCGGCCTGGAGGCGGCGGGCGCCCTGAAGGCGATCGGGCTGGAGACCCATGTGGTGGAGTTCGCCCCCCGCCTGATGGCACTCCAGGTGGACGCGGGCGGCGGTGAACTGCTGCGCCGCAAGATCGAGGCACTCGGCGTCGCCGTGCACACGGGCACGGGCACCGAACGCGTCGAGACCGGACCGGACGGCCGGGTATCCGCCATGACGCTGTCCGACGGCACCCGGCTCGACGTCGGCCTGGTGGTCTTCTCCGCGGGCGTACGGCCGCGCGACCAGCTCGCCCGCGACTGCGGACTCGCCGTCGGCGGACGCGGCGGGATCACCGTCGACGCCCGCTGCCGCACCGAGGACCCGCACATCTGGGCCATCGGCGAATGCGCCCAGGCGGTCGACGGCCGGGTCTACGGGCTCGTCGCCCCCGGCTACGCCATGGCCGAGGCCGCCGCGCGCGACCTGACCGGCGGCGAGGGCCGTTTCACCGGCGGCGACACCTCGACCAGGCTCAAGCTGCTCGGCGTCGACGTGGCGTCCTTCGGCGACGCGCACGGCGCCACCGAGGGAGCGCTGGAGGTGCTGTACTCCAACACCCGGGCGGGCGTGTACAAGAAGCTCGTCGTCGGAGCGGACGGCGCGCTGCTCGGCGGCGTGCTGGTCGGCGACACCGAGGCGTACGGCATGCTCCGGCCGCTCGTCGGCTCCACCGCGCTGCCGGGCCCGCCCGAGCAACTGCTGCTGCCGGGCCGGGACGGCTCGGGCGTGGTGGGCGTGGGCGCGCTGGGCGACGACGCGCTGATCTGCTCCTGCCACCACGTCAGCAAGGGCGCCATCCGGTCGGCCGTACGCGACCAGGGGTGTGCCGGCGTCGCCGAGGTCAAGAAGTGCACCAAGGCGGGCACGGGGTGCGGAAGCTGCGTCAAGACGCTCGGGGCGATCGTCGGCGAGGAACTCGCCGCGACCGGCGTCGAGCTCTCCCGCGGACTGTGCGAGCACTTCGCCCGCACCCGGGCCGAGCTGTACGAGATCGCCCGCGTCAAGGGCATCACCTCCTTCTCGCGGCTGATCGACGAACACGGCACCGGCGAGGGCTGCGAGATCTGCAAGCCCGTCGTCGCCTCGATCCTGGCGAGCCTCACGGGCTCCTACGTCCTCGACGGCGAACAGGCCGCGCTCCAGGACACCAACGACCACTTCCTCGCCAACCTTCAGCGCAACGGCTCGTACTCGGTCGTGCCCCGCGTCCCCGGCGGGGAGATCACCCCCGACGGCCTGATCACCATCGGGGAGATCGCCCGTGACTACGGCCTCTACACCAAGATCACGGGCGGTCAGCGCATCGACATGTTCGGCGCCCGCGTCGACGACCTGCCGGGCATCTGGCGCCGCCTGGTCGACGCGGGCTTCGAGTCGGGCCACGCGTACGGCAAGGCGCTGCGCACGGTGAAGTCCTGCGTCGGGCGGACCTGGTGCCGCTACGGGGTGCAGGACTCGGTCGCCCTCGCCATCGAACTGGAGCTGCGCTACCGGGGTCTGCGCTCGCCGCACAAGCTGAAGTCGGCCGTCTCGGGGTGCGCCCGCGAGTGCGCGGAGGCACAGAGCAAGGACTTCGGCGTCATCGCCACCGCCGACGGCTGGAACCTCTACGTGGGCGGCAACGGCGGCATGACCCCGCGCCACGCCGACCTGCTCGCGTCCGGCCTCGACCACGCCACGCTCATCCGCACCGTCGACCGCTTCCTGATGTTCTACATCCGCACCGCCGACCGGCTGGAGCGCACGGCGCCCTGGCTGGAGCGGCTCGACGGCGGGCTGGACCATCTGCGCGAGGTCGTCATGGACGACTCGCTCGGCATCTGCGACGACCTCGACGAGCTGATGCGACGTCATGTCGAGACGTACCAGGACGAGTGGGCGGCCACCCTCGCCGACCCGGACCGCCTGCGGCGGTTCGTCTCCTTCGCCAACGCGCCCGGTGTCCCCGACCCCACCGTGCGCTTCGTGCCCGAACGCGACCAGATCCGCCCGGCCCGGCCGGACGAGACCCGGGCCGCCGCCCCCGCGCTGATCGCGGGACCGGAACTGGAGGTGCACACCCGATGACGGCGCGACTGCTCGCACATGACAGCACCGTGCCCCTGGAAGGCGCGACGGTGGAGATCGGCGTCGGCGGCGCGTGGACACCGGTCTGCCGGTACGGGGACCTGCTGCCCGGACGCGGCGTCGCGGCACTGGTCGGCGGCGAGCAGGTCGCCGTCTTCCGCGACCGCGCCGGGGCCCTCTACGCCGTGGACAACCACGACCCTTTCAGCGGCGCCCACGTCATCTCCCGGGGCATCACCGGCACCCGCGACGGCGTCCCCGTGGTCTTCTCACCGATGTACAAGCACGCCTTCGATCTCCGCACCGGTGCCTGCCTCGACGACGAGCGGGCCCTGGACGGAAGCCCCGCCCGGCTGCGCGTCTGGCCGGTGCGGACCGGACCGCCGCCCGGCTCCTCACACGCCGCCACGCGCGATGTGCGCAGGCCGTAGCACTCCGGAGCCGCTACCGCCGTCGGTGTGAAACCTCCGCTCCCTACCGTTCACATGGGTCC
>NZ_JAINFC010000610.1 GCF_020740835.1 Streptomyces sp. UNOC14_S4 | reverse complement strand
CAGCCCCGAAGGCCCCGCACATGCCGGAACCGCTCCGCGGCCCCGCGTTCTCCTCGTACGAGCCCGAGGACGTCGGCTGGCTGCTCCAGGACCTCTCCCCGGTCACGCTCGAAGCCCCGGTCGAGGAGCGGGAGGAGGCGATCCAGCGCGGCGGCGCGCACTACGCGGAGTCCCTGCCGGTCGAGTACCAGCCCAGCGCCGAGTACCGGGCCCTCTTCCAGGCCGCCCTCGGCGTCTCCGCCGCCCGCGTGGCCCGGGCCGTCGGCGCCGTCACGGAGACCGTGCTGGCCGAGCGGTCACCCCGCCCGGTGCTCGTCTCGCTGGCCCGCGCGGGCACGCCCGTCGGCGTGCTGATGCGCCGCTGGGCCCGCCACGCGCACGGCCTCGACCTGCCGCACTACGCCGTCTCCATCGTCCGCGGCCGCGGCATCGACCGCACCGCCCTGCGCTGGCTGGCCGACCGCCACGACCCGGCCGACGTCGTGTTCGTCGACGGCTGGACGGGCAAGGGCGCGATCACCCGCGAGCTCGCGGAGGCCCTCGCCGAGCACGGGGCCCTCGCCGGACAGGGGGGCTTCGACCCCCGGCTCGCGGTCCTCGCCGACCCCGGCCACTGCGTGGAGACGTACGGCACGCGCGACGACTTCCTCATCCCGTCCGCCTGCCTCAACTCGACCGTCTCCGGCCTGATATCCCGCACGGTCCTGCGCTCCGACCTCGTCGGCCCGCACGACTTCCACGGCGCCAAGTTCTACCGCGAGCTCGCGGACGCCGATGTCTCGCGCGCCTTCCTCGACGCCGTCACCGCCTGCTTCCCGGACGTCGAGGAGCAGGTCGCCCTCGACGCCAAGGAGCTGGCCGCGGCGGACCGCACCCCCACCTGGGCGGGCTGGGAGGCCGTCGAGCGCATCAGCGAGGAGTACGGCATCCACGACCCCAACCTCGTCAAGCCCGGCGTCGGCGAGACCACCCGCGTCCTGCTGCGCCGCGTCCCGTGGAAGATCCTCGCGCAGCGCGGCGCGGGCGCCGACCTCGACCACGTACGGCTGCTCGCCGCCCAGCGCGGCGTGCCCGTGGAGGAGACGGACGGCCTGCCGTACACGTGCGTCGGCCTGATCCACCCCCGCTACACCCGCGGCGCGACCGGCGCCGACGGCACGGCGGTGGCCCGGTGACCCTGCTCGTCGCCAGCGACCTCGACCGCACCCTCATCTACTCCTCCGCCGCCCTCGCCCTGGGCATGCCGGACGCCCGCGCGCCGCGCCTGCTCTGCGTCGAGACGTACGAGGGCAAGCCCCTGTCGTACATGACGGAGACCGCCGCCGGGCTGCTCGACGCCCTGGGCCGGGCCGCCGTGTTCGTCCCCACCACCACCCGCACCCGCGAGCAGTACCGCAGGGTCCGGCTGCCCGGCCCCACGCCGGAGTACGCGATCTGCGCGAACGGCGGCGAACTGCTCGTACGCGGCGAGCCGGACCGCGACTGGCGGCGGCGCGTCGAGCGCACGCTGGCCGCCGAGTGCGCGGGGCTCGACGAGGTCCGTACGCACCTGGAGCGCGCCGCCGACCCCGGCTGGCTGCTCAAGGCACCGCGCGCCGCCGAGGACCTCTTCGTCTACCTCGTGGTGGACCGGCCCCTGCTGCCCGCCGCGTGGGTCGACGAGCTGACCGCGTGGGCCGACGCCCGCGGCTGGTCGGTCTCCGTGCAGGGCCGCAAGGTCTACGCCGTGCCGCGGCCGCTCACCAAGGGCGCCGCGGTCACCGAGGTCGCGCGCCGCACGGGCGCGGCCGAAGTGCTCGGCGCGGGCGACTCGTTGCTCGACGCCGACCTGCTCATGGCCGCCGACCGCGGCTGGCGGCCGGGCCACGGCGAGCTCGCCGACACCGGCTGGACCGCACCGCACGTCACGGCCCTGGCGACGCGGGGCGTGCTGGCGGGGGAGGAAATCCTCACGGCGTTCAACAAGGCAACGGCGTAGGCTCGTTCGGGGGCCGGACCGCCATGGCCTCCCCGTCGGTCACAGGGAATCGCGAGGAGGAACGCATGGCTGAGTTCGCCGAGTTCAAGGGCGTCCGGATGACCCCCGAGCTGTACGACTACGTGCTCGCGCACAATCCACCGCTCCCGCCGGTGCAGCGCCGCCTCGTGGACCTCACCCACACCAAGCTGCCCGGCGTGGCGGTCAAACAGATCGCCCGGGAACAGGGCCCGCTGCTGGCCTTCCTGGTGCGCCTCACCGGCGCCCGGCACATCGTGGAGGTCGGCACCTTCACCGGCCTGTCCTCCCTGGCCATGGCCGAGGCGCTGCCCGCCGACGGCACGCTGGTCACGCTCGACATCTCGGCGGAGTGGACGGCGTACGCGCGCGACGCGTGGGCCGAGGCCGGCGTGGCCGACCGTATCGACCTGCGCATCGCCCCCGCGGCCGACTCCCTGCGGGCCATGCCCGCCGAGCCGCACATCGACCTGGCCTTCATCGACGCCGACAAGGAGGGCTACATCACCTACTGGGAGGAGCTGGTGCCGCGGCTGCGCCCCGGCGGCCTGATCGTCGTCGACAACGTCCTCTTCGGCGGCACGGTCCTCGACCCGGTCCCGGGCACGATGGGCCACCACGTCGAGCGGTTCAACGCCCATGCGGCGGCGGACAAGCGGATGGACTCCGTCATGCTGGCGGTGGCGGACGGGCTGACGCTCGCGTGCCGGGTGGCGTAGCCGACAGCCGTCTTTGTCTGCGGGCCGGTGGGGGTTGCTCGCGCCCACGCGGCGGAGCCGCACATCGATGCAGCCCCGCGCCCCTTACGGGGCCGCCTTCTGTGCTGCCGCTTGGCGGATCTCCTGCACCACCCGCGCCGCCGTCTCCCGCACGGCCTCCGTCTCCTGCAGGAAATGCCACCAGTCGGGGTGCCGTCCCTGGAGCCCGGCGACCGCCCGGTCCAGTCGCGCCACCGCCTCGTCGAGGGGCCCGGCGTGGCGCGGGTCGGGCGTGCTGCGGCCCGCCATCGCCAGCCGCTGCGCGTCCCGCAGCGCGAACCGCGTCCGCTCGACCTCCTGCTGGTGGTCGAAGGACACCTCGTCCAGCCGCCGCAGCCGGTCGCGCGCGGCGGACACCGACTCGTCGGTGGTGCTCAGCAGGGCGCGCACGGTCGCGAGCCGGGAGAGCGCGTCCGGCCACCGCTGCTCGTCGCGCGCGGTCTGCGCCTCCCGCAGCTTCTCCTCGGCCTGGGCGGTCGCGCGGGCCGCCTCCTCCGGCACCCGCTGGAGGTCCTGCCAGCACGCGGCGCTGTAGCGGCGGCGCAGCTCGCTGAGGACGGGCTCGACCTCGCCGGCGCGGTTGGCGATCGCCTGGGCGCGGGTGCGCAGCGAGACGAGCCGCTTGTCGAGGTCGGCGGCCTTCCGCGGCAGGCCCTCGGCGTCGGCGCGGATCGTTTCCGCATCCCGCAGTACGCGCTCGGCGCGGTCGATCGTCTCCTGCACGCCGTGCTGCCCGGCGCCCTGGTTGAGCCTGGTCAGCTCGGGGGAGAGGGCCGCGAGCCGGGCGGCGAGATCGTCGGCGCGCAGCCCGGAGGCCCGTACGCCGTCCAGTGCGTCGCTCGCGGCGCGCAGCCCCTGCCGGGCCCGCTCCACGGCGGGCGCGAGCCGGGCCAGCTGCTCCTCCGCCCGGCGCAGCAGCGGCCCCAGGCTCTCCCCGAACCGCTCCAGGTCGGCCTTGACCCGCACCAGCTCGTCCTTGGCCCTGGTGAGCTCGGTACGCGCGCGGGCGGCGGTGGCCGCGTCCAGGTCCTCGCGGTCGAGGTCGTGGGCGTCGACGGCGCCGATGTACGCCCCGGACGCCTCGTCGACGCGCCGCCCGAACGCCTCGAAGTCGGCGGCCGCCTTGCGGGCGGCGGGCGAGGGATCGACCGCGGTGATCGTCTCCAGGGAGATCCGCAGGTCGCGCTGGGCGGTGTCCAGCTCGTAGAAGGCGGTGGCCGCGGCGTCCTTCGCGGCCTGGGCCTCGGCGCGCTGTCCTTCGCCGCGGGACCGGCCCCAGCGGCGCGTGCCGCCGCCGGAGAAG
>NZ_JAINFC010000061.1 GCF_020740835.1 Streptomyces sp. UNOC14_S4 | reverse complement strand
CGGACGGGCCGTGCCGGGGGTCGAAGAAGCACGGCATACGGCGCTCCGGCAGCGGCGACTTCGTACGGCGGGCGGCCAGCGTGGCGAGGGCGAAGCGGCCCGCATCGAGGGTCTCGGTCACGGCCGTGACGTCCTGCGGCTTCGCCGCGGCGGCCATCTTCGACTTGGCCTCCTCGTACGCGTCGAGGGCCTCCTCGTAGTCCTTGCGCATGGCGTCGTCCGCGCCGGGCTCGGAGGGGGAGAAGTCGAGCCGGTCCAGCTCCTCGCCGAACGCGGTGATGTCCTCGTCGACGACGACCTTCAGGGCCTCCAGCTCGGCGCGCTCGCGCTCCTCCCGCTTCTTGCGGTTGCGGCGGTAGAGCGCGTACGCCCCGGCGCCACCGGCGACGATCACGGCGCCGCCGGTGATCAGCCCGGTGGCCCCGACGCCCCCGCCCGAGCCGCCCCAGGAGCCCGGCTCGCGGCCCTTGGCCTGCTTGTCGGCCTGGTCGACGAAGGCGGTCAGCTGCGTCTTGGCGTCACCGCCGGAGCGCTCGACGGAGCCGAGGAGGTTGCGGACGGAGTTCCGGGACATCACGCTCCGGTCGGCGGCGGCGTTCATCTTGTCGCCGAGGTGGACGACGTAGACGCCCGCGATCCCGACCTTGGTGCGCAGGTCCTGGATGACCGTCGCCTGCGGGTACTCGGAGGCGGCGGGCAGTACGGCCACGAAGACCGGCTTGCCCGCGTCCTGGATCTTCTTCGCCAGCGCGTCGGCGTCGGCCTTCGGCAGCTGGTCCGCGGCCCGGGGGTCGACGTACACCGGGCCCTTCTTGAGCGTGTCGGCCGCGGCGTCCAGGCCGGTGGCGCCGCTGTCGGCGTGGGCGGGCGGTGCGTACAGCGCAGCGCCCGCCAGCACGAACAGGGCGATGAGGGCCAGCAGCGGCCGGGGCAGCGCCCGGGGGATGGCGGGCATGGTGTCGCTCCTCGGGGACGGACTGGTGAGGGAACTCTTCGGGCTTGCGGGGCTCACGGGGCTCACGGGACTCTTCGGGCTCACACGGCCTACAGGGCTTGCATGACTCACTCGGGACTCACTCTGCGCTTACCACCAAAACGGAATAATCAGGCACCGGGTTCCTCCCCCTCGCTCCTGCCCCCACCCCGGCGGCTCAGCCGTACGAGAGGTTGGCGCAGGGGTCGTCGTCCGCCGACCGGGCCTCCTTCGCCAGGTCCGGCGGCAGGCCGCCCCCCGCGGCACCGGAGGACGACGGGGACGGCGTGGCGGACTCCGGCCCGTCGGCGTAGTCGTGACCGAGAACGACCGAGATGCCCGGTGTGGCACTGCCCCGCACATACGAGCCGGGGAAGAGCGCCGCCAGCGCCCGCGCGTGGTCCGCCTCCCCGGAGCCGAACTCGATCACGGTGGTGGAACGGTCCTGCGCGGCGGCCCCGGTGTCTCCGGCGGCCTCTCCCGCATCGGTGGCGGCGTAGCCGTGCTCCTTGAGCATCGCCGTGGCGCGGGAGGCGAGCCCGTCGACCGCGGTGCCGTTGGCGACGGACACACTCACGCCCTTGCCGGAGGGCGCGTCGGCCTGGGCCACGCCGTCGTTCTTGTCGCCGGAGCCCGAGCGCTTGCCCCCGCCCTTGCCCGACCCCTTGCCCGCGTCCTTGCCGTCGATCGTGCGGTCGGCCTTGATCGACGCCCACAGCGCGTCGGCCTCGGGGTGGACGATGTCGACCCGGTTGCCGTTGTAGCGCCATGGCACGGTGACGAACTTGATGTTGTGCAGGTCGATGCCCTTGAGCGACATCGCGAAGGACAGCAGCTTGTCCGGCGAGCCCAGGCCCGGGTCGACGGTCATCGACTTCGTGGCCGCGTCCGCGAGCGGCAGCAGGGTGGTGGGGTTGAAGCCCTGCGACCGCACCTTCTTGATCAGGCCGGAGACGAACGCCTGCTGACGCTGTATGCGGCCTATGTCGGAGCCGTCGCCTATGCCGTGGCGTACCCGGACGTAGTCCAGGGCCTTCTGACCGGAGACGTTCTGCTGTCCCTTGGGGAACAGCAGATCGCCGCGGAAGCCGAGGTTCGGATTGAGGTCCCCCTGGTAGACGTCCTTCGGTACGCACACCTGGACGCCGCCCACGGCGGAGGTCATCCGGGAGAATCCCTCGAAGTCGACGACGACCGTGTGGTCGACACGCAGCCCGGTCAGCCGCTCGACGGTGTTCTGCGTGCAGGCGGGGTTCCCCTTGGGCGACTCCCCGACGGAAAAGGCGGAGTTGAACATCGCCCGGGTCTGCTCCCGGGTCCACGAGCCGTCGGGAAGTCTGCACGGCGGGATGTCCACGAGGCTGTCCCGCGGGATGGAGACGCCGATGGCGTGTTTGCGGTCGCCGTACACGTGCAGCAGGAAAGCGGTGTCCGAACGGCCCACGTCGCCGTCGCCCCCGCCCAGCCTGCTGTTGTCGCCCGCACGCGAGTCCGAGCCGATGACCAGCACGTTCTGCCCGGCGGCACCGGCGCCGGGGCGGTTCTCGGAGAGGCCGTCCGCGTCGAAGGTGCTGATGTTGCCGTTCAGCCGGAAATAGAACCAGCCGGCCCCCGCGGCCAGCAGCACCACGAACGCCACCGCGACCAGGGAGAAGGTCCGCGCCTTGCCGTTCGCGCGCCCGCCCCGTCCGCTTCGGCTGCCAGTCATATTCGAGCCTCGATCCTCATCCCCCGGTCCGCCCCGTCCTGACCGGATAGACGGACGAGCACACTCTTGGGTTGTCCAGTTGCGCAATCTAGCAAGTATGGTGAAGCAGGCCGTCGTACAGAAGGCCGACAGAAGACCGGTGGAAACCGATGTGGAAGTCCACGCGGAAGCCAACGCGGAAGCCCAACGCGGAAGAGAGAGGTGGATCCGTCAATGCTGCGTAATGCCCTGGAGCCCTGGCACATCCTCGTCGTCGTGCTCGTCGTGGTCGTACTGTTCGGGTCCAAGAAGCTGCCCGACACCGCCCGCGCGCTCGGCAAGTCCATGCGCATCCTCAAGAGCGAGGCCAAGGCCATGAAGGACGAGGGGGGCGCGACCACCGAGGCCGCTCCCGTCACTCCGCCCACCGTCGTGACCCCCACCACCGTGACGCCCAGCGCCAACGGCACCCACGCGAGCCCCGCCGACAGCCCCCGGTAACCCCGGGGTCACCCTGCCTTCTTCTCCGGTACGCCGGACCCTGTTGAGCTTCCCTCGGCCGCGGCACCCCGCCGGGTCACCGAGGGAGGAAACACCATGGGTTCTCGCCCGTACGGACGTCGTCTCGCCTGGGGCGCCGCCGCACTGCTCGTCGCCGGGATCGCGGTACCGGCCGCGGCCTCGGCGTCGGCGTCGCAGTCGGACGGCGGGTCCCCGAACGAGACAGCCACCTCCGCGCTCGCCGCGGGCCACGGCCCCAAGAAGGCCAAGAACGTCATCCTGCTCATCGGTGACGGCATGGGCGACTCCGAGATCACCCTCGCCCGCGACTACACCGTGGGCGCGGCGGGCCGCCTGAACATGGACACTTTCCCGCTGACCGGCGCCTACACCACGTACTCCGTGGACAGGAACGGCAAGCCGGACTACGTCACCGACTCGGCGGCCAGCGGCACCGGCTGGGCCACCGGGCACAAGACGGTCAACGGCCGGATATCGAAGACGCCCGGCACCGACAAGCCGATGACCACGATCCTGGAGCTGGCCCAGAAGAACGGCCTGGCCACCGGCAGCGTCACCACCGCCGAGCTCACCGACGCCACCCCGGCCGTGCTCGCCTCGCACGCCACCGACCGCAGCTGCCAGGGCCCGGCCGACATGAAGGCGTGCCCGAACGACACGATCGCCAAGGGCGGCCCCGGCTCGATCGCCGAGCAGAGCGTGAACCACAAGGTCGACGTGCTCCTGGGCGGCGGCAAGGCCCGCTTCGACCAGAAGATCACCGAGGGCCCGTACCGGGGCATGACGGTCACCGACCAGGCGAAGAAGCTCGGCTACCAGGTGGTGACCGACGACAGGAGCCTGAGCGGCGTCAAGGGCGACAAGCCGGTCCTGGGCCTGTTCGCCCCGGGCAACGTCCCCGTCGAGTGGACGGGCAAGGCCGCGGCCGTCGGCGGCACCGACCCGCAGCGCTGCGTGACGAGCAACCCCGAGCGGACGGCCGGTACGCCGAGCCTGGAGGCGCAGACCCGCAAGGCCATCCAGCTCCTGGAGGCCAAGCAGAAGGGCGGCTCGAAGAAAGCAGACAAGGCCGACCGGAAGAACGGCTTCTTCCTCCAGGTCGAGGGCGCGTCGATCGACAAGCGCGACCACGCCGCCGACCCGTGCGGCCAGATCGGCGAGACCGCGTCCTTCGACCGCGCGGTGAAGGCCGCGCGGGACTACGCCGCCACGCACCCCGACACCCTGGTCGTGACCACGGCCGACCACGGCCACAGCAGCCAGATCGTGCCGCTGGAGGCCACGCCGCCCGGCCTGTCGTCGACGCTCGTCACGAACGAGGGCCGGCAGCTCAAGGTCAACTACTCCACCAACACGCCCGGCAAGTCGCAGGAGCACACTGGTACCCAGGTGCGTATCGCGGCACAGGGCCCGCAGGCGGAGCGTGTGCTCGGGGTCACGGACCAGACCCAGCTGTTCACGACGATCCGTACGGCGCTGTCGCTGCGCTGATCAGGGGCGATTACCGTCCGGTAGGGCGGGCCGGTCCAGCGGGTTGCGCCAGTTATCAGGCCCGAACATTGGTGGATCAAGCACCTCTGAACGGTCGTCCGGGAGGTGAGACTGGCAGACCCGTACGGCACCGTACGGCACCGCCCCACCGTCCTCGCAGGAGGAGCCGCCGATGACCGGGTCCCGCGTCCTCGCCCTCGGCCACTACCAGCCGTCCACCGTGCTCACCAACGACGAGCTGGCCACCATGGTCGACACCAGCGACGAGTGGATCCGCTCGCGCGTGGGCATCCGTGAGCGCCGGGTCGCCGGTCCGGACGAGACCGTGGCGCACATGGCGGCCCGGGCGGCCGCCAAGGCGCTCGCGAACAGCGGCCTCGAACCGGCCGACGTCGACCTCGTGCTCGTCGCCACCTGCACCGCGGTCGACCGCAGCCCCAACACGGCCGCGCGCGTCGCCGCCGAGCTGGGGCTGCCCTCGCCCGCCGTCATGGACCTCAACGTGGTCTGCGCGGGCTTCACCCACGCCCTCGCCAGCGCCGACCACGCCATCCGGGCCAAGGCCGCGACGAACGCCCTGGTCATCGGGGTGGAGAAGTTCACCGACGTGACGGACTGGACCGACCGCACCACGTGCGTCCTGGTCGGCGACGGCGCGGGCGCCGCGGTCGTCACGGCCTCCGCCGAGCCCGAGATCGGCCCGGTCGTCTGGGGCTCGGTGCCGGACATGGGCCACGCCGTACGGATCGAGGGCACGCCCTCGCGCTTCGCCCAGGAGGGCCAGTCCGTCTACCGCTGGGCCACCACGCAGCTCCCGCCCATCACCCGCGAGGTGTGCGCGCGGGCGGGCGTACGGCCGGAGGACCTGGCGGGCGTGGTGCTGCACCAGGCGAACCTGCGCATCATCGAGCCCGTGGCCCGGAAGCTGGGGGCCGTCAACGCGGTCGTCGCCAAGGACGTGACCGAGTCCGGCAACACCTCGGCGGCGAGCATTCCGCTGGCCCTGTCGAAACTCGTGGCCCGGGGCGAGGTCGCCTCCGGCGAACCGATCCTGTTGTTCGGCTTCGGCGGCAACCTCTCGTACGCGGGCCAGGTCATCCGCTGTCCGTGACAGCCGTGCCGTCGCTGTCCGTGACGGGCATGGCGGCTGTTCGGGTGGCAATGGCGGCGAGCAGGCATCGGCCGGGCGGCGGCCGAGAACAGCAGTAACACGCACGCATCCGGCGTGACTCTGTCGTGTTCCTGCCGTGATCCTGTACGTGGAGCCGATCATGAAGGCCGCAGCCGCCGCCCGGCCCCGTGCCCCCGACCCGGGCCCGGTTCCTTCCGGGAGGCGGTACGGGCGGCTCGCCGTCGCCCTGCTCCTCGCGCTGAGCGCGGCCCTGTACGCGGCCTGGCTCGCCGAGGCCCTCCTGGACACCGGTGAGGACCCGGTCCGGACGTACGTCAGCGAGCTCGCGGCGGGTCGGCAGCCGTACCGCGCCTTCTTCCAGGCCACGGACCTGGCCTCCGGCCTCTGCGCGCTCCTGGCGGGCGTACTGGCCCTGCTGTGCGTCGAACGCCGCCGGTGGTCCGTGACCGGCTTCGCCGCGCTCGCCGTCTTCGGCGCGGACACGGCCCTCGAATCCCGCTGCCCGCTCACGTGCGCGCTGGCGGGCGACCCCGCGTGCACGGCACTGGACGCGGCGGGCCGCCTGCCGGCTGTCGACACGGTGCACGCGGTGACCAGCGCGGTGGCGGTCGTCAGCGCGATGACGGCGCTTCTCGCCCTCACGGCCGCCGCGCGTGACGGCTCGCCGTGGCCGCTGCTCGCCCGCGTCGGGCCGCGCCTGAACATCGCCCTGTTCGCCGTCGGTGTGTGGGTGGGGACGGCGGTGATCGCGTTCAGCACCCGCCAGGTCAATCTATGGCTCGGCCTGGCCGAACGTACGCAGCTGTCGCTGATCTCGGCGGGGGTGCTGGTGGTTGCGGTGTCGATCGCCTGTACGGCGTCCTAGGCGTCGCGTTCCCAGCCGTCGGAACGGCTCCTGCTCGCGCTTCCCGGTCGTACGCTGACCGCAAGGGCTTGACTTCGCGCCAGGGAGCACCGAATGACGGACCGTCCCCCCTTCCCCGCCGATTTCCCCGACGACATGCCGCCGGGCGAACGCGTCCAACGGCTCCGAGAGCGAAGCGGTATGACCCGTGTCGTGCTGGCCGGTCTGTGCGGGCGCGGGCCCGACTGGCTGAAGAACATCGAGAAGGGCAAGCGTCAACTTCGTGACCACGGGCAGCTCGTGCGCCTGGCGACCGCGCTCAGGCTCTCGGACCTGTCGGTCATCACCGGTGATCCGACGCCGCGGCCGGTCACCACCGGCAACCGGTTGATGCTCCCCGGCGCGCACGGCTTGCGTGATGCCGTACGCGGCCCGCTGTTCGCACCCACGGCCCCGGAGGACGCGCCGCCGAGCGTCGAGGCGCTCCGGGGCCGGGTGACGGAAGCCTGGCGGCTGTGGCACACCTCCCGCTTCCAGCGCTCCGAAGTGGCGGCCCTGCTGCCGGGGATCGTCCGGGACGCGCAGGCACTTCCGCGACGGCTCGAAGGCCCGGAGCGGCGGCGCGCGTACGCCGTGCTCGCCGATGTGTACCACCTGGCCCAGCAGGTCACGGCGTACTCCGTGGAGCCCGAGCTGTACTGGATCATCGCCGACCGCGGCAGGCTCGCCGCCCAGGACGCGGACGATCCCCTGAGCCTCGCGGGGGCCGCGTGGGCCTGGGGCAACGGGCTCCGGGAGACCGGCTACGCGGAGGAGGCCATCCGCACCGTGGAAGAGGCGGCCGAGACGATCCGCCCCCGGCTCGAAGGCGGCACGGACGACCTCCGGGGCATGTACGGCGCGCTGCACCTGCACGCCGCGATCACGTGTGCCCGCGAAGGCCATGAGGGGGACGCGTGGCGGCACTGGGACGAGGCGGACCGGACGGCGGACCGCCTCCCCGACGGCTACGTCCACGCGTGGACGGTCTTCGGCCGCGCGAACACGGACTTCCACGCGGTGAGCATCGGTGTGGACCTCCACACGCCGGGCTCGGCGATGAGCCGCGCCGAGACCATCGACCTGGGCGCCATGCCGAGCGTGGAACGCCGCTCGCGCGTACTCGTGGAACTGGCCCGCGCCCAGCGCCAGCGCAAGGACTACGCGGGCTCAACGCACTGGCTGCGCCGGGCCGTCGACGCCTCGCCGGAGACGGTTCGCTACACGCCTTCGGCGCGCGGCTTGGTGGGCGATCTCGCGAAGGACGCGCGCGGTCCGCTGAAGACCGACGTCCTGCAACTCGCGGACGAGGTGGGGGTGCTCGTGGGTTAGGGGGACACTCTGACCCCCTGATCGATTCCTCGCCGTTCTACGGTCGGCCGACGACCAGGAAAGGCGGGAAATTCCCATGAGTCACGCGGAGCGCCTGCTCGGAAGAACCGACAGCGCCAAGTGGGTACCGGAGGAGGGCGATCTCGTAGTCGATACGGCGGTCAAGGGTGAACCTGTCGGTTGTGTGGCCGGAGTTGACGGCGCCGAGGTGATCCTGCGGCCGCTCGGCGGTGGGAAGCCCTGGCGTACCGCCGACTACCGTCCCGCCGAGTTGCGCGAGGAGTTGCGGGCCAAGCTGGCGGAGGTCAATCGCCGTAGGTTTCTGCCGGGGAGTGCCGGGTGACGGGCGGTGGTGAGGTGATCTCACTGCCGCTGGCGTCCGGGCCGGGCGGTGTCGTCGTCGGTGGGGTTGCCGACCGGTGCCCGGAATGCGTACGGCTGCGTGCCGAGCGGCACGCCGCATGGGCGGCACGTGACTACCTACGGGAGATCGCTGCTCGCCTCAGGTGGTTCGCTCACGACGAGCAGGCCCATCCGAGACGCTTCTCGTCGTAACGGAAAGTCGGACTGGCCCGCCCGGGGATGATCAGCGCCGCTCGTACCAGGTGTTCCAGGCCCTGATCCAGCACGGCAGCAAGACATCCACGAGGTGGTCCAGCTCCGCTCTTCGAGCCTGGGGGGAGGTGCCGGACCGGTTCTGGTGGGCGTGCCAGTACTGGCCCCAGGCTCTTTGAGCCGCCTGACTCGGCACGTCCACACGGTGGGTGGCGAAGTGCACGGTCTCATCAATCGCCGCTTCGCGCGAGGCGGCGTCCGCCGAGAAGCACGGCACATGGTGGAGGATGTGGGCGACACGGTTCACCACCGATGTCGCCAGCTGGCGTGCTTCTTCCGTAGACATACCCCGGGCCCCGAGCTCGTCGAGGGCGGCGGCCCAGAGGTCGTTGCGCGGCTCCGAGCCGAGTCCGCCGGATCCGTACTCCATGGCCATTACCCGAAACGCGTCGTCCATGGGCAACGAGCCCCGGGAGTGAGGCAGCAGCTTTGCCGCCTGCGCGGCCCTCTACGCCCGAGGTCAGCCGACGGCCGGGCCCAAGGCCACTGCTGCGTCTCGAGCCGACGATTGCGCTGCAACTGGCCTCGGTTCATGAGTGATAGGCAGTTGGCGGGGCGGTCAGGTTGTCACGGGTCGGCCCCGGAGAGATAACACGGCGTACCCACATCCGGCGGAGTTTCACCATTCCCCACACCAGTAGTGCCTCAATCCCTCCCATGACTACGTTCGCGCCGACCAGAGATCCGGTACTTGCATTCGGGTCCGTACCCACGGCGTACGTGCCGATCAGAAAAAAGAGATAGAGAATGCCCCAGAGCCAGACAAGCGTGGTGGCAGCCATCAGCAGCACGCGCAGCCCTCGGCCGGAGGATGGTGTTTTGCCCGCTGGCGTGCCATAAGGCATCCAGGTCGGCATGGCGGGTGTAGTGCATTCCCTGACGGTGTGGGTGTGACCCGTAATGGGTTCTCCGGCGCCTCCGAGGGCGCCAGGCTGCTGGCGCCAGGCGTTGTGGGCCAAGACGAAGCGGTCGGCGAGATCGGTGCCTCGCTGATTAGGGAGCGGCAGCCCCCGTGCGGCGAGGCGATTTCGCAAGACGGGGTAGATGTCACCGAGAGTGATCACCGCTGAGTCATTGGGCAAGCCGGTACGGACCAAATGGATGAGTTCGGCAGTGAAAGAGGTGCAGGCTGTTGTTTGTTGCCAAGGTGGCGGGACGTGTGCCGTGCGATTGCGGGTGGTCGCGGTGAGGGTGTAAACACCCTCGACGTGGGTGACGTCAGCCACCGTGGCCTCGGCTTCGCCAGCAAGTGCCTCAATGGCTTGGCCTGCGAAGCAACAGTCGAGGATCGCGATGCGTACCCGGGCCGGGCTGGTGCGGAGCGCGCTGGCGACATGTTCCCAGGGAACTCCAGTGATGGCTGGTTGGGTTGCTCGTGTAGTGCTTACGGTCAGGCAGAGCTGGCCTTGGTCTGAAAGCCTGCCATGGCCTGCGTAATAGATCAGCAGAACCCCGGTGGTCCGCTCAGCGAGTTCTGCGATCTTCAGTGACAAGTCTGTCGGTGACGCGGGGTTGCGGATCAATTCGATGCCCCCACGCCATCCGCAGAGCAGCGGACTTTCCAGGATCTCCTTCATGCCGTTCACGCTATTGTCCGCCGCGTTGACCGGCGGAAAGCCTTCCCGGTCCGCATATCGCGAGACACCGATCAGGATCGCAAGAGAGCGGAGGTTCTGGTGATTCTGGTCAGGGCTCATCGATACCGTGTTCAAGGAGTTGTTGCAGGAGGGGATAGATGTCCTGAGCGGTGGCGATGTCAAGCGTGACGCGCTTTCCACTCGCTTCGATGGTGATCTTCGCTGCGGTCCTCCGACTCCGGATCCAGGTGATCAGAGAGCCTGCCAGAACCGTACCGGCCCCACCGGTGCCCACTGCGACAGTGAGCAGGTCCGTGACACTGCCGAGGTCCGTTTCCCTGATGGGTGAGGGAACTTGGCTTACGCGTCCGCGCAGTTCACGCTCGGCGCTCAGCCAGTGCCAGAGTGCTGCCGTGTCCGTACTGTCTCCGTCGGCAAGCTGCACACGCACATCCACGCTCGACTCCCATAGGCCACCGGGGCTTCCCCGCGGTCAGGGAAGCACATGTATATGTTCCTCCGCACCGGCGTACGCCCGGCGCAGGGAGCGCTCGCCCAGCGCGTTGCAACGACAATGCGCCCTCGCTTCCCCGATGTTTGAAGGCAAGGCTGGGGGGACGTCATGCGTGAGCGGACGGTACGGCATAGACCGTCGCCCGTTGGGCAACGAACCATGCTGCGTGGCGCTGACCTGTGAGGACAGCGCCACGCAGCATGAACCAACAACCAACAACCAACACCGATTGCGATCGCCGTCCAACTCGCGGCGGCCTTACGCTGGCTGTGAGCGAAGGGCGGACCTCATGGCTTCGGGACTGGCGGAGAACGTCAAGAACTACCGGCGCACGGCGGGCCTGAGCCAGGAGGGGCTGGCCGAGGCGGCCGAGCTATCGCTGGCCACGGTGCGCAAGGTGGAGCAGGGCGGGGATGTCCGCATGGAGACCCTGTACGCCATTGCCCGGGCGCTGGATGTCCCCACTTCGGCACTGTTCGCCACGGAGGCACCGAGGCCGGTCATCGGTGACGAGGCGAACCGGCGCTACCTGGTGGAGCTGCGCAAGGCGTTGATGCCCCCGGTGGGGCTCACGGCGACGCTCACCGATGCCGGGCAGGCCGAGAAGTTGTCAGCGCTCCGCAGGGCCACGGCGGACGCTCACGCGCTCTACCGTGCCGATCGGTACGACTCGGTGGCCAAGCGGCTTCCGGGGCTGCTGCGTTCCGCTGAGGCGGCAGTGGAAGCGCTGGAGGGCGAGGAGAGGCGGGACGCCATGATCGCCCGCTGCCATGCACTGCTGCTGGCCGGCAAGTACCTGACGCAGGTCCGGCAGTACGACATGGCGTACTTCGCCCTGGCCGAGGCGATCCGTCTCGCCCGTGAGACCGGGCAGACCTTGACGGCCGCGACGGGCGTACTGGGCATGTGCTGGCTGCTGCTGCGGCAGGACCGCTTCGACGAGAGCGAGCAGCTGGCGGCACGCACGGCCGCCGAGGTCGAACCGCGTATGTCCGATGCCAGTACGGCGCATCTCGCGGTGTGGGGCGAACTGTGGCTCAAGGTCGCGTCCGCGACGATCCGGAACAACCGGCCCGACGTGGCCCGCGAGGCTCGCAGGCTGGCCGGAGTGGCCGCCTCCGCGATGGACCGGGAGGACGCGGACTTCCCGGCGCACTGGGGCGGTTTCGGACCGGTCACGGCCGAGCTGAAGGCCATTGAGGACCTGTCGCTGATGGGCGACGCGTGGGCCGTCCTGCGCCGGGCCGACGACGGCCTGCTGGAAAGCAAAGCGCTTCGTAACCTCGGCAAGCCCACCGCGGTGAACTGGGACCGCCACCGGTTGGACGTGGCCAAGGCACACGTGACGCTCAAGCAGCACCAGGACGCCATGGACGTCCTCATGTCCGTGCGCCGCACTTCCGGCGAGTGGATCAAGCATCAGCCCATGGCCCGCTACGTCATGCAGGACCTGCTGAAGACCCGCAAGCGCACCCTCACCCAGGACATGCGCGACCTGGCGGCACACCTGAGCATCGTCGGCTAGCTACTACGAGGCGTAGCAGTTTCGGCGGTGATCGTCACCAACTACTGCGCTCCGCAGGTGGGCTGTCGTGGTCCGCGACCATAGCGTCTTGACCATGAACGCGACACCGAGAACAACTGACACCGTCAAGTGGGTGCCCTCGACGGGCGATCTGGTCGTCGACACGGCATCGAAGGGTGAACCGGTCGGCCAGGTCATGGCAATCGACGGCACCGAGGTGGCCCTGCGGCCGCTCGGCGGCGGGAAGCACTGGCGCACTAGCACTTACCGTCCCGCCGATCTGCGCGACGAGTTGCGGGCCAAGCTGGCGGAGGTCAATCGCCGTAGGTTCCTGTCGGGGAGTGCCGGGTGACGGGCGGTGGTGAGGTGATCTCATTGCCTCTGTCCTCTGGGCCCGGTGGTGTCGTCGTCGGTGGCGTCGCTGATCGGTGCCGGGAATGCGTACGGTTGCGTGCCGAGCGGCATGCGGCCTGGGCGGCGCGCGACTATCTCCGGGAGATCGCCGCCCGCCTCCGGTGGTTCGCCCACGATGAGCAGGCCCACCCGAGACGCTTTCCGTAACAGCGGAAAGTCGGGCAGCCCGCCCAGGGGGGCGATCAGCGCCGCTCGTACCAGGTGTTCCAGGCCCTGATCCAGCGCGGCAGCAAGACATCCACGAGATGGTCCAGCTCCGCTCGTCGAGCCTGAGGGGAGGTGCCGGACCGGTTCTGGTGGGCGTGCCAGTACTGGTCCCAGGCCCGTTGGGCCGCCTGACTCGGCACGTCCACATGGCGGGTGGCGAAGTGCACGGTTTCATCGATCGCTGCTTCGCGCGGGGCGGCGTCCGCCGAGAACCACGGCACGTGGTGGAGGAGGTGGGCGACATGGTTCACCACCGATGTCGCCAGCTGACGTGCCTCTTCGGCAGATGTACCTCGGGCCCCGAGCTCGTCGACGGCGGCCGCCCAGAGGTCGCTGCGCGGCTCCGAGTCGAGCCCGCCGGTGCCGTACCTCATGGCCAGTGCCCGGAGCGCGTCGCCGTGGGCAACGGGTCTCGGATGTAAGGCAGTAGCCTGCCTCACCCTTTCCGTCGTGTGTTCCTGCAACGCTCTACGGCCCTGCAGGAACACACGAAGATCTTTGACCTGTCCCATCCCCACGGATTCGGGCTCGATTCCGCTTCCGACCGCGACGAGACGTTGGTCGTCGAGGTCGAGCACGAGCCCCCACAGCACACCGCGTCGTCCCAGGACTGCGGTTGCCAACGTGGAGTCGCAACAGACGCGTATCTCTGAAAAACGAAAGGGGCCGGAAGTCACCGGATGCTGTACATCTTCGACAGCGGCGCGCCGTTCCTCCTCCAGCTCGACGGCCGCAATCAAAGCCGCAGGGGGCTCGGCCCGGGCCGAACGGCTCTCCGGCGCGAACGTGGTGACAGCCATGAACGAGCCTGCAGCACTGTCCCATGGGCCGTACGCCAGGGTTGTCGACGTCCAGCGTCCGCCGACCTGGTGGGCTTCGGCGAGAACCGAGGGAACTATGACGGGCGCAAGCAGACCGTAGACAGGGAACGGCGGGTGTGCGACCAAGGCTCGTAACGCGGAGTCGGGGTCGGGGTATGGGCCGCCAGCGTGCCGCATGGGCCGAAGTGTTGCAGTGCGATGGCGCTGAGCGAAAGGGTGCGGGGCGACGTTGCCCCGCACCGGCAGGGTCAGAGGTACTGGGAGTCGATCGGGCCGGCGGAGCTGTACACGCCGGCAGCCGTGACCGCCCAGGACTGAGTGTCGAGGTCCGCTTCCCAGCGTCCGCGAGGTCCGTCGCCTGTGTGGCCCAGTGGGGTTGGCTCGAAGACGCGACCGGATTGCCGATCGCCGCCGCTTTCGCCGATCTCCTGGAGTTGGGAGCCACGCCATGACATCTCTCGATCCCGTACGCCTCCGCCACGCTCTGGCCGAGCGCCTGGAGGAGGGCGGCGTTCTGAAGGACCCCGCATGGCGGAAGGCCGTCGAAGCCGTCCCCAGGGAACTGTTCCTTCCGACGTTCTTCACGCACGGGACGGGCCCGGACGGCCTCACGTACTACACGCCCGTCAGCCGGAACACCGGGGAGAGTGAGTGGCTGACCCTCGTCCACCGTAATGAGACCTGGGTGACCCAGCTCGACGGCCACGTGACCCCGGACACCGCCGACGGGCCGGTCACCGGCTTCCCCACCTCGTCCTCCACCATGCCCTCCACCGTCGTGGGGATGCTCGAATCCCTGGACGTGGACGACGGCATGAACGTCCTGGAGATCGGCACCGGAACGGGCTACTCCACCGGCCTGATGTGCCACCGGCTGGGAGAGGACAACGTCACCAGTGTGGAAGTGGACCCGGCTGTGTCCGAGCGGGCGGACGCGGCCTTGGAGGCCGCCGGATACTCCACCTGGACCGTGACCGGGGACGGACTCCTGGGGCACCCCCGCAACGCCCCGTACGACCGGACCGTCGCCACGTGCGCCGTACGCCGCATCCCGTACACGTGGGTCCGTCAGACCAGGCCCGGCGGGATCATCCTCGCCACCGTGGGCCCCAGCTCCTGGTCCTACGGCACCGGCCTGGCGAAACTCACCGTCCAGGAAGACGGCACCGCCGAGGGCCGGATCATCGGCCGGACCTCGTTCATGCCCGCCCGAGCGGAGGTGGCCGTTCCCTTCTCCGGAGACCTGTCCGCACGCGCGGCCTACGCGGACACCGAGCGCAAGACCAGCATCTCTCCTGACCTGCTCGACGACTGGATGCCCGCTTTTCTGACCCAACTCGCCGCTCCGGGCGCCCAGCTCGTCCGCGCTGTCGGTGACGGCCGGGAGACGGTGTACCTCTTCGACACCAGCCGGGAAGCATTCGCCGCGCTCACCTTCGACGAGGGGGAATGGACCGTCCGGCAAGGGGGGCCGGTCGCCCTCTGGGACATCATCGAGAGGTCTCTGGGGGCCTGGCAGGAGATGGGTGAGCCTGACATCACCTCGGTGCGGATGCAGGTCACCCGGGAAGGACACGCTTACTGGATCGGCGGTCAGCAGATCACGACACCGACGCGCTCCCGCTGGATCGGGGACGAGTCCGCACTCCGCTGGAGGCACCGACATCAGCCACTGAGCGACTGACGTGACGGAAGTCGCGCCGCGGGCCCGTCGGCTGGTGTGCCGACGGGCCCGCAGTCCGTGGGGATCATGGGACAGGGGCCGGATCGAGCGTCCATGCAACGGGACCACCCCCGCGTGCGGGGACCACGTGTCGCGTGGACGGGTGCTGGTGTCCACGTAAGGACCACTCCCGCGTGCGCGGGGACCGCGCTGGTACTCGTCACCCCGTGAAACGGGACGCGGGACCACCCCCGCGTGCGCGGGGACCGCAGGCTCTGACCAGGATATTCATTGGAGCTGAGCTCGATTTTTACTTACTTCTTGAGATTCGGGCAAAGCGGCGGATGAGAGCACGAGTTGTTCACCCCCTTGGTGGTTCTTCTTCCTCGGCCACCTACCGATGCGAAGCCGGCTCGGCCGTCCTGCTGTTGTCAGCTTATCGATCAGATCCGGAACGTGATGGTGGGCATCGAGGCCGTCCTATGCCCGAGGGGGCGAACCCGACGCCCAAGCCACGGCAGTTGACGGCACCGGGGTGACCCTGCGCCCCCTCGGCGGTGGTAAGTCCTGGCTGGACCAGTGATTACCGTCCCGCCGAGCTCCGTGAAGAGTTGCGCGCCAAGCTGGCCGAGGTCAACCGCCGTAGGTCCCTGTCGGGGAACGTCGGGTGACGGGCGGCGGTGAGGTGATCTCGCTGCCTCTGTCCTCCGGGCCCGGCGGGTCACCGACCAGTGCCGGGAATGCGTACGGCTGCGCGCCGAGCGGCACGCGGCCTGGGCGGCGCGCGACTATCTCCGGGAGATCACCGCCCGCCTCCGGTGGTTCGCCCACGACGAGCAGGCCCACCCGAGCCGCTTCCCATGACCCACGTGGCCGCCCGGCGTCAGGGCGTCGGCGCCGCCGGGTGGGCGGCTTCGAGTGCCGGCCGCAGGGACTTGGCCAGGGTGGCTCCGTCGCCGGTGGACCAGAAGTGCATGTAGAACAGGCGCGGTTGCTCCTTCAGGGTGTGGTGGTGGAGTTCGACGATGTCGATGTCGCCCTTGCGCAGGGCGCGGATGACGTTCTGGATCTCGTCGGCAGTCATCACGAAGTCGCCGTTGATCGCGGCCTTCTTGTCACCCAGGGGCTGGAAGTTGATGCCGGTGGAGACGCCCAGTCCGGTGGGCAGGATGTGGCGACCGTCGGTGACGGTGTCCTTGCGTCCCGCCGTGAACTTGTAGATCCCGCCGTCTTCCGTGCCCTTGCGGCCCAGCGCCGCGTCGATGGCGGCCGTGTCCAGGTCTACGGGCGGTTGGCTGGACGGTGCGGGGGAGGGGGCCGGGATGCCGGTGACGTCGAGTGCGGTCTTGACGCCCTTGGCGAGGGTGGCCGGGTCGCCCATGCCGTGGATGTGGGTCCACCAGACGGCCGGGGACTGCTCCAGCAGGTGTTTGTGCACCGCCGTCTGTTCGATGCCCGCCTTCTGCAGCGCGTCGGTGACCTTCGGCAGCTCGTCCTCGGTGACCACCAGGTCGCCCATCAGCAGCGTGCCGTCGCCGTACTTGGCGAACGCCGCGTAACCGCTCAGCGCCAGGCCCGGCTTGATCTCCACGTCATGGCTGGTGACCTTCAGGTCCTTGCGGGCCAGCGGTACCCGGTAGACCGTCTTGTCCATCAGCGTCCCCGAGCGGCCCAGGCCGTCGGCGACCGGCTTCCAGTCCTTCTCCGTCGTGGGCACCGGGGCGCTGCCGTTCCCGTTGCGCTCCGGCCGTTGGTCGTCGCCCTGCGATATGTGCCCGGTGGCCGCCCCCGTCCCCTTGTCTTCGTCCTGGGTGCCGCATCCGGCCAGGACGAGGCCGGACGCAGCGGCGAGGGCGGTCAGAACGAGCCGGGTGCGGACGGGCATGGAGGCACTCCTCCTATAAGTCCTGCAAGAGAGGCGGACGCTCGCGCGTGCAGTCGCAGTCAACGTAACCGTGGTGACAGAGGGCGGGCCAACGGAAGCCGTGCTTTCGGGGCGCGACGCGCCCCGTGCGCGCCCCGTGCACACCACCCCTCGGACATGCCACGGGCCCGTCGGCACAGCGGCCGACGGGCCCGTGGGGTCGGTTGCCGGATCAGCCTGCCGCCACCGCCCGCCGTGCCGCCCCCGGCACGAGGAGCCGTTCGGCCAGGTGGCCGAAGACGAGGCCGAAGCCGGTCCAGAGGGTGCACTGGATGGCGAGGGCCGCGAGGCGGAAGCGCCACAGGACGGTGGCGGGGAAGTCCGCCGGGACCTCGTTGACCGCGGGCAGGAAGACGTACGCCAGGGCGACGGCGACGACGAGGGCCGCCGAAGCCGCCACCGCCGCGTACCAGTTGCCCAGCCGGGGGGCCAGCTTCCTGCCCAGGATGACCGCGGCGACGCTCAGCAGCACGCTGAGCGCGATCATCAGGAAGTAGAGCGTGGTCCGTTTGCCGATGGTGTCGGGATCGCCGACGGACGGCGGGTTGGCCGGGTACTTCAGGAACGGCACCACGTAGACCGAGACCAAGGCGCCTACGGACACCAGGGCCGCCGTGGCCCGCGGGCCGAAGCGGCCGACGCGGCCCAGCGCCACGCAGAACGCCAGGGCGGCGATGCCGCCGAGCGCGAGGCCGTAGACGAGGACGCCGGTGGCGAGCCCCGCGGTGGACTGGAGGCTCCGGCTGACGAGTTCTTCGCCGTGGTCGTGGCTGTGGGACTCCTCGAAGGCGATGGCCGCGTCCACGTGGGGTTCGCCCACGAGATACGCCACCACCAGCGCGAGGATCCCGGCGGCCAGCCCGGCGAGCATGCCGCGCGCGAGCAACGCCCGCACGGAGACGGGATTCACGAGATGTTCCCCCGCCGGTGTCAGTGGCAGGGGAAACCGAGCAGGTGACGCCCGTCGTGCACCCACTCGTGCACGTCCTCGCCCGACAGCAGCGAGGTGGCGCCCTGCTCCGCGCCGACGAAGTACAGCAGGACCAGCATGAGGACGCCGAAGAAGACCGCCCATGGGGCGATGGCCTTCAGCGATATGGGGGCGACCGCGGGTGCGGCGGCCGAAGAGACGGATGCGGGGGCAGCGGACTGCGCCATGGCGAAACCTCCTGGGGAAAAACGCGTCCCGGTCCTCGGGTTCTCGACGACGAGGTGCGGGTCTGACTCCCCTGCGCTCACCGCGCGTTCGCGGATGAGGGCCGGTTACACAGTGGCGCGACCGTGCCGGAATTCCACCGGCTTCCGTCCCCCGTCGTCATGTCCACGCGACCGTACCGCGGCCTGGCCGGTTTGCCTACGGCGTACGTCATACCCCCGCGCGCCCCTGGCTCGTGGGCGTCGTGGTCTGCTGTACCCGATCCACCGACCACCGACCACCGGCCCGGGAGAGGACCAGGACCGTATGACCGTACGCGTGATGCTCGTGTCCCCGGCGACGAACCCCGCCCTGCGGAACCCCCGCTTCGACGACGGCGCCTCCTCCTTGGACGCCGCCGGGCTGCGGCAGGCCCGCGCCGCGGCAGGCGCCCTGCCCGGCGCCGACCGGTATCTGTGCGCCCCCGCCGCGCGCTGCCGCGAGACGGCCGACGCCCTCGGCCTGGAAGCGTCCCCGACGACGGACCTGGCCGACCTCGACGTCGGGCGGTGGACGGGCCGGACGCTGGACGACGTGACCGCGGCGGACCCCGGCGCCGTGGCCGCCTGGCTGTCGGACCCCGCCGCCGCGCCGCACGGGGGCGAGTCGGTGGCGGCGCTCGTCGAACGGGTCGGCGCATGGCTCGACAAACAGGCCGCCGGACGAGTTCTCGCCGTCGTCGAACCCGCCGTGGTCCGGGCCGCCGCCGTGCACGCGCTCGGCCTGCCGACGGCGGTGTTCTGGCGGCTCGACGTGCTCCCGCTGACGCTGACCACCCTCACCGGACGGTCCGGGCGGTGGAATCTGCGCGTCGGGCAGCCCCTTGCCACGCGCTGACCGTCAGCGCCGTCGGCGTCGTCAGCGCGTCGTCAGCAGGCCCGCCCGCAGGCGCGCCAGGATGCGGGACAGCAGCCGCGACACGTGCATCTGCGAGATGCCCAGCTCCGCCCCGATCTCCGACTGGGTCATCTCGCCCCCGAACCGCATCCGCAGGATCTGCCGTTCGCGGATGTCGAGCTCCGCTACCAGCGGTTTGAGGGCGTGCAGGTTCTCGACGCCCTCCAGCGCGGGGTCGACCCCGCCCAGCCGGTCGGCGTACGTCGTGCCCGAGGACTCGTCGCCGTCCTCCGTGGGGAGGTCGAGGGAACCGGCCGTGTAGCCGTTGCTCGCGACGATGCCCTCGACGACCTCCTCGCGGCTGATGCCGAGGTGCTCGGCCAGCTCGGCGGCGGTCGGGGTGTGGTCGAGCTCCTGGGCGAGCTCGCCGGTGGCCTTGGCGATCTCGACGCGCAGCTCCTGGAGGCGCCGCGGCACGTGCACGGCCCAGCTCGTGTCGCGGAAGTGCCGCTTGATCTCGCCGACGATGTAGGGGATGGCGAAGGTCGTGAACTCCACCTCGCGGGAGAGGTCGAAGCGGTCGATGGCCTTGATCAGGCCGATCGTGCCCACCTGGACGATGTCGTCCATCTGGTCGCCGCGGCTGCGGAAGCGGCCGGCCGCGAAGCGCACCAGCGAGAGGTTCATCTCGATCAGCGTGTTCCGCGCGTACTGGTAGGCACGGGTGCCCTCCTCCAGTTCCGCGAGCCGGTCGAAGAAGAGGCGGGACAGCTCCCGCGCGTCCCGCGGGGCCACCGACGTGGCGTCCTCGATGAACGGCAGCCCCCCGACCGATGTCTCGGACCGTGTCTCGGACCGCTGCACGAGCGCGGCCGTCGAACGCTCCGCCGTATCCGTGGTTGCCGTCTGCGTCACGTCGTCTCCTCCCCTTGAGTCCCCCGAGCCCATGCCGACAGGCCCTTGCCGGTGACGGCCCGCCTACCCCGGGACTCGCAAGGCATGCCTGTCCTTTTCGCGCAGGGCGAAGAAAGCGGAATCGCAAGGGTGTATGACCAGGGGCGCGGAGCCCCGGCGGCCGAGGCGTGGGCGCTCCGCGGCGCACGCGCTCCCGTTCGCCGGTGCGGCCCCGCCTAAACTGGTCCTGCCGGGCGCCGGAAAGCCCGACAGGGACGGGAGAGCGACAGTGGCCGCAGGAGTCGGAAGCGCCGAAGGCCTCGAAGGGAGCTTCGGCGAGGGCTTCGACTTCGACGACCCCTCGCCCGAGGTGCTGACGGAGGCCGCGGCCGCGTTCGGGCTGCTCGCCTCGTCGGCGCGCCTGCACCTGGTGTGGGCCCTGTCGCAGGGCGAGAGCGACGTCAGCGGGCTCGCCGAGCGGGTCGGCGGCGCGCTGCCCGCGATCAGCCAGCACCTGGCGAAGCTCAAGCTCGCCGGCCTGGTCCGGTCGCGGCGCGAGGGGCGCCGCGTGGTGTATCTGGTCGACGACCCCCACGTCGTCACGATCGTCCGGCTGATGGTCGGCCAGCTCGTCGACCGCAGGACCGGCGCGGAAGGGCTGCCCGGCGTGGCGTCCGCGTCGCGCGTCGGCTCCGGACGCCTCCGTGGTCTGGGCGCCTGAGAACTCAGCCGCGCGCGGTGCGGCCGGGAACGGCGCGTACGCGGGCACCGCGGCCGGGAAGGGCGTACCGCGCGAGGGCGTGGTGACGGGGCAGGGCCTGCGCGAGGGCACGGCGACGGGACGGGACGTGCGCGAGGGCGACGTGCGCGACGGCATGGCAACCGGCGGCACGGCGACCGGCGGCACCACCACCCTCGAACTGCTGCGCAGCCTCGACAGCGGCCCGCGCGGCCTCGTGGAGGCGGACGCCGACGAGCGGCTCGCCCTGCGCGGGGACAACACCCTGCCCCGCCGCCGCCCCGCCTCCTGGCCGCGCCGGTTCGCGCGCAGCCTGCGCGACCCCTTCACCGCCGTGCTGTTCGGCCTCGGACTGGTCTCGGCGGTGATGTCTTCCTGGGGCACGGCCTGCGTGATCGCGGTCCTGGTCACGGTCAGCTGTGTGCTGCGGGCCACGGGCGAGCACCGCGCCGACCGCTCCGCCGCCGCCCTGCGCGACCTGGTGGCCACCACGGCCACCGTCCGGCGGCGGCCCGCGCCCGACGCGGAGCCGGTCACCCGTGAACTGCCGGTCGACCAGCTCGTGCCGGGCGACCTCGTCCTGCTCGCCCCCGGCGATCTCGTCCCCGCCGACCTGCGCCTGCTGCGCGCCACGGGCCTGACCGTCCACGAGGCCGCCCTGACGGGCGAGTCCACGCCGGTGACCAAGTGCACCCAGGTCGGCCCCGACGCCGGGCCCGCCGCCGTCCACGCCTGCTTCTGCTACCAGGGCAGCAGCGTCGTCTCCGGCACGGCCCTGGGCGTGATCACCGCGACCGGCGCGGACACCCTGCTGGCGGGCGCCCTGCCGGGGCGCGAGTACGCCCCGTTCGGCCGGCGGCGCACCAAGGCCAGCCCGTTCCACCGGTCGGTGAACGGGATCGCCTGGACGCTCGTCCGCTTCATGCTGCTGACCGCGCCGCTCGTGCTGTTCGCGAGCGCGCTGCTGCGCGGGCGCGGGATGGAGACCCTGCCGTTCGCCGTCGCGGTGGCGGTCGGGCTGACGCCCGAGATGCTGCCGGTCGTCGTCACGACCGCGCTCGCGCGCGGCGCGGCCCTCCTCGCCCGCGGCGGCGAGGTGATCGTCCGGCGGCTGCCCGCGCTGCACGACCTCGGCGCGGCCGACGTGCTGTGCGTGGACAAGACCGGCACGCTCACCCAGGACGCGCCGGTCGTCGACCTCGCCGTCGACGGCGCCGGACGCGACGCGCCCGAGGTCCTGTACTGGGCGGCCGTCAACGCCCTGTGGACGCTCGAACTCGCGGAACTGCCCGCGCCCGACGCGCTGGACGAGGCGGTCCTCGACGCGGACGAGGCGCGCGGCGGCGGGGTCCTCGGCGCCGACAGCGTCGAGGGCGTGGCCGCCCTGCCCTGCGGCCCCGGCCGCCGCATCGCCACCGCCGTCGTCCGCGGTCCCGCCCGCTACGAGCCCGGACGGCTCGGCACGCCCGGCAACGTCCGTACGCTCACCGCGGGCCCCGCCCCCTCGGCGGTGCACACCCTGGTGGTCAAGGGCGCCCCCGAGGACGTCCTGCAGCGCTGCGCGTACGAGGGGCAGGGCGCCGTTCCGCTGGACGGCGCGGTGCCCCTCGACAAGGACGGGCAGGACGGGCAGGACGGGCGCGAACGGCTGCTGCGGCGCGCCGACGCGCTCGCCGCCGACGGGCTGCGGGTGCTCGCGGTCGCCGTCGCGGAACGGCCCGCGCGCGGCGGCACACACACCCCGTACACCCCGGACGACGAGCACGGCCTCACCTTCCTCGGCTTCGTCGGGCTGCGCGACGCCCTCACGGACTCCGCCGCGGAGGCCCTCGCCGTGCTCGCGCACCGGGGCGTCACCGTGAAGGTGCTCACCGGCGACCACCCGGGGACCGCCGCCCGCGCCTGCCGCGAGCTGGGCCTGGACCCCGGCGAGGTCGTCACCGCGGACCGGCTCGACGGGCTCGACGGGCCCGGGCTCGCCCGGCTCGCCGAGCGCACCACCGTCTTCGCGCGGTGCGCGCCCGAGCACAAGGCCAGGATCGTCCGGGCCCTGCGGGAGGGGGAGGGGGGTGACGGGAAC
>NZ_JAINFC010000609.1 GCF_020740835.1 Streptomyces sp. UNOC14_S4 | reverse complement strand
CTGATGATCACGAGCAATGCGCATGGGGCGGAGGCGCGGTTGCGGAGTTATGGCTTGATCGCTGACGCGTTCGGCTTGCCGCGGGGGTAGTTTTCCGGGGGGCGCCTATTGGGGGTGCCTCTTGAGCCCGGTGTGCGGCTGCGGGTCGCTGCGCGGCGCCTATCGGGGTGCCTCTTGCGCTGCGAGTGCGGCTGCGGTCCGGTGGGCCGGTGCGCCCACCGGGGTGCCTCTTGCGCTCGGCGCGCGGTCGCCGGTCGTGTTCGGCTGGTCGCGCAGTTCCCCGCGCCCCTGACGGGTCGCCCCGGGGCGGAGCCCCTACGCCGGGTGGCCCATCGGGGTCTTCAGGAGCGCCGAGATGGAATCCGGCGCGACCGGGCGGGAGTAGAACCAGCCCTGGCCCGTGTCGCAGCCGATTCTTCCCAGGCGTTCCGCCTGCTCCGCGCTCTCCACGCACTCCGCCGTCACCTTGATCCCCAGCCGGTGGGCGAGCTGGACCAGTGCCTCCACGATCGTCTCGTCCGCCGGGTTGGGCGGCTCCTCCGCGCGGAAGCCGTGCACGAAGGAGCCGTCGAGCTTGAGCGTGGAGACCGGGAGTCTGCTGAGGTAGGCGAGGTTGGAGTAGCCGGTGCCGAAGTCGTCGATGGCGATGGCCACGCCCATGTCGCTGAGCTGCCGCAGCTGCTGCAGGGGCCGGCCCGCCGAGCCCATCACCGCGGACTCCGTGAGTTCGAGCTGGAGCAGCTGCGGCGGCAGCCCCGTCTCGGTGAGGATGGCCGCGACGTCCGCCACCAGGTCGGAGTCCCATACCTGACGCACCGCCACATTGACGCTGACGACGAGCGGTTCGCGCGGGTGGTCGAGCTGCCACCGCCGCGCCTGGCGGCAGGCCGTGGCCAGCACCCAGCGTCCGAGCGGCACGATGGCCCCCGTCTCCTCCGCGAGGCCGATGAACCGATTCGGCGCCAGCATGCCGAACTGCGGGTGCCGCCAGCGCACCAGGGCCTCCACGCCCCGTACGACGCCGTCGCCCAGGCCCACCAACGGCTGGTACTGGAGCACGAACTCGTCCCGCTCGACCGCGGGGCGCAGGGTGCTGGAGAGGGCCTGGCGGGTCATGCGGTGGGCGTTTCGCTCGGGGTCGAAGAGGGTCCAGCGGGCCTTGCCGTCCGCCTTCGCCCAGTAGAGCGTGGTGTCCGCGGCCTGCATCAGCTCGGTCGCGTGCGTCCCGGCGGCGAGGCGCTCGACGACGCCGATGCTCGCCGACACCGCGAGCCGCTGCCCGGCCACCTCGAACGGCCGCTGGAGCTCCGCCTGTACGGCCGCGGCGAGCGCGACGAGCTGCTCGGTGCCCGCGGACTCCTCCACCAGCAGCGCGAACTCGTCGCCGCCGAGCCGGGCCACCAGGTGGCCGCCGGGCGCCGCGCACTCCGACAGCCGCTTGGCCACCGCGCCCAGCAGCCGGTCGCCCGCGCGGTGCCCGAGGGTGTCGTTGATGGCCTTGAAGCCGTCGAGGTCGAGGTAGCACAGCCCGATCCGGCCGCGCCCGCCGCTCGCGCCCGCCGCGGCCGCGAGCGCCGCGGTCAGTCGCTCGAAGAACAGACTCCGGTTGGGCAGATGGGTGACAGGGTCGTGCATTCTCAAATGGCGCAGCCGGGCCCGCAGATCGCGCCGGTCGCTGATGTCCGCCACCGACAGCAGGGCGTCGCAGCTGTCCGGCAGCAGGGTGACGACGACCTCGGCCCACACGTCCTGTCCGCCGCGCCGCGCCAGTCTGCGGGTGCAGTGCAGCCGCTCCCGGTGCCCCAGCAGCACCTCGCGATAGGCGCTCCAGACGCGCGGATCCTCCCGCAGGCCGGTGAAGTCGGCGGCCGGGGCGTCGGTGAGCCGGGCCGGATCGATGCCCAGCAGCTTGCCCAGGGCGTGGTTGGCGGTACGGACCAGGCCGTCGCGGCCCACCACGGCCATGGCGAGCTGCGCGGCATGGAAGGCGGCACGAAAATCGCTGGATTCGTTACGTTGCGTGACGGCTGTAGGGGTTGAACCGGGCGCGCCGCCCTGGCCGTCGAGGGTTCCGCTCACCGCTCGCTCCCGCATGGCATTCGTTCCGCACTGGCTTCGTATGGGTCTCTTGGATCTCGTACGTGTGTCCGAGCAGAGGGTGGGAGGCCGTCTGTCCGGGGGAATCCGTGCTGGAAATGTGGCGATCATAGAGCTCACACGAGGACCGTTCCAGCGGCCCGGCCCCCGCTGCCCGAGACGCCTTCTCCGGTTTGTCTATTTCTGCACGACCGTGCGCGCTCCTGGCTGAGCTGATTGTGCTGCACCGTCTCGATTGACCGTCAGTGACTGAGTGTGATGTACCCAGAAGTCGGCCAAGTCACTCGACTGGGGTAAGGAAAACGGGCATATCACCACAAACCCCATGAGGGTGGATGTGGTGTCCCGAATCCGTCCCGGGAGGTCGACGTGGTGCGTCCGCAGACACCCATGGGGGTGGCCCGCCCGCGGCGGCCGCGGCGCGTCGGGGCGGTCCTCACCTCCCTCTGCGCGATCGCGACCACCGTGGTGGCGGGACCGGCGCACGCGGTGGGGCCCGGCGGCCCGTGCGCGCTCCCGCGCAGCCAGGCGCACCACTCGGAAGGGCTCGACACCTGGAACCCGGCCTACCCCCGGCCGGTCGGCCGCCTCGACGCCGTGATGATCTTCCTGTCCTTCCCGGACTCCCGCCCCGAGGTCACCCCCGAACGGCTCGCCGCGGACCACTTCCCCGCCACCAGCCGCTTCTTCGAACGCGCCTCCTACGGCCGGTTCGAGCTCCGCGCCCACCCGATGAACCGCTGGCTGCGCATGCCCCGCTCCGCCACCGCCTACCGCATACAGCGCGACTGGGACGGCGACAGGCGCTCCGAATACCTGCGCGACGCCATCGCCGCCGCCGAGGGGAACGTCGACTTCAGCCGCTACGACCTCGTCTACTTCGTCGCCGACCCCGACGCCCCCGGCGTCGACTCGGACGCCACCAAGGTCGTCAACCTCGACCGTCCGGTGCAGATCGACGGCGCCACGCTGCGCCGCGTCGTCACCGTCTTCGAACATCATCCGCCGGACCGCAATGTCCTCGCCCACGAGACCGGGCACGTCCTGGACCTGCCCGACCTCTACCACCGGCCCACCGAGGGCAAGGGCGACTGGGACACCCACGTCGGCGACTGGGACCTCATGGGCAGCCAGTTCGGGCTGGCCTCGGACCCCTTCGGCTGGCACAAGTGGAAGCTGGGCTGGCTCACCTCGCGGCAGGTCGCCTGCGTCCGCGGCCGCGGCAGCAGCCTGCACACCCTCCAGCCGCTGGAGGCCCCGATGCTGCCGGGCGGCGACAGCCGTACCCGGATGGTCGTCGTCCGTACGGGCCCCACGAGCGCCATCGCCGTCGAGGCCCGCTCCGCCGCCGGGAACGACGCCGCGACCTGCGCGGAGGGCGTACTGGTCTACCGGGTGCGCAGCGATCTGGCGTCCGGCAACGGCCCCATCCAGGTGCTGGACGGCCATCCGGGCCGCCAGGGCTGCTGGGGTGAGTCCGTCTACCCGGCGCTCGCGGACGCCCCGCTCGGCGTGGGGGAGTCCCTCCGCTCGGAGGTGGACGGTGTACGGGTGACGGTACGCGGCCGGACGGCGGCCGGCTCCTGGACGATCGGCGTGACCCGGGAGTGATCCGGGAGTAGTCCAGGGTGACCCGGAACACGAAAAAGACCCCCATCCGAAGATGGAGGCCTTTTTCTGTCTGTGCGCCGCCAGGGACTCGAACCCCGGACCCGCTGATTAAGAGTCAGCTGCTCTAACCAACTGAGCTAGCGGCGCCTGCTGACGTGGAAGACTCTAGCATCCGGATCCGGTGGAACAAAAATCCATATGTTTCAGCGGGCGGAAACCGTGGAAGGACCGGCCGCGGTGGACTCCCGGGCGACCCGTACACACGCCCACAGCAGCACCTCGGCGTCCGGCAGCCAGGGGTGACGGACCTCGGGGGCGACCAGCCAGCGGGAGGCCGGGGGAGTGGGCTCGTCCTCGGC
>NZ_JAINFC010000608.1 GCF_020740835.1 Streptomyces sp. UNOC14_S4 | reverse complement strand
GACAGGACACCCACTCCCGCAGACGCACCGCCTGCTCCCGCAACGCCACACCCGAACGCGCCGACAACACCCACGGCACCACACCACCGACATCACCGACATCACCGTCGGGTTCGGCGACGGCGGCAGGCTCAAGCTCGGGCGCCTCTTCCAGCACGACATGCGCGTTGGTGCCGCTGGCGCCGAACGAGGACACGGCCGCCCGGCGCGGGCGTTCCGAACGCGGCCACTCGACCGCCTCGGTCAGCAGCCGGATGTCGCCGGACGCCCAGTCGATCTGCGGTGACGGCTCGTCCACGTGCAGCGTCCGCGGCAGCACACCATGCCGCATCGCCATCACCATCTTGATCACACCGGCCACACCCGCAGCCGCCTGCGTATGCCCGATGTTCGACTTCACCGACCCGAGCCAGAGCGGACGGCCTTCCGCCCGCCCCTGCCCGTACGTCGCCAGCAGCGCGTGTGCCTCGATCGGGTCGCCCAGCGCGGTTCCGGTGCCGTGTGCCTCGACGGCGTCCACGTCGCGCACCGACAGGCCCGCGCCCTCCAGCGCCTGGCGGATCACCCGTTCCTGGGAGGGGCCGTTGGGCGCGGTGAGGCCGTTCGACGCGCCGTCCTGGTTGACCGCCGAGCCGCGGATCACGGCGAGCACGGGGTGTCCGTTGCGGCGGGCGTCGGACAGCCGCTCGACCAGCAGCAGGCCCGCGCCCTCCGCCGTGCCCATGCCGTCGGCCGCCGCCGAGAACGCCTTGCTGCGGCCGTCGCGGGCGAGTCCGCGCTGGCGGCTGAAGTTGACGAACGTCTCCGGCGTGCACATCACCGTCGCGCCGCCGGCGAGCGCGAGGTCGCACTCCCCCGTCCGCAGCGCGCCGACCGCCAGGTGCAGCGCGACCAGGGCCGACGAACACGCCGTGTCCACCGACACGGCCGGGCCCTCCAGACCGAGGACGTACGCGACGCGGCCCGCGAGCAGGCTCGCGGCGTTGGCCATGCCGAGGGTGCCGTCACGCCCCTTGGCGGTCCTGGCGAGGAGAGTGGTGTAGTCGAGCCAGTTGATCCCGGCGTACACACCGGTGCGGCTGCCGCGGAGCGACGTCGGGTCGATGCCCGCGCGCTCGAACGTCTCCCAGGACGTCTCCAGCAGCAGCCGTTGCTGCGGGTCCATGGCCAGCGCCTCGCGCGGCGAGATCCCGAAGAACCCGGCGTCGAAGTCGGCCACGTCGTGCAGGAACCCGCCTTCGCGGACGTACGACGTGCCGGGGTTGTCGGGGTCGGGGTGGTAGAGGGCGTCGAGGTCCCAGCCGCGGTCGGCCGGGAAGCCGCCGATCGCGTCGCCACCGCTCGCCACGAAGTCCCACAGCCGTTCCGGCGTCGACAGCCCGCCCGGGAAGCGACAGGCCATGCCCACGATCGCGATGGGCTCGCGGCCTTGTTCCTCCAGCTCCCGTACGCGTCGGTGCGCGTCACGCGCGTCGGCGACGGCCCGCTTGAGATACGCCCGGAGCTTCTCTTCCGATTCGGCCACTCTACTTCGGCTCCTTGATCGAACGGTCGTTGTCGCTGGGCCGGCGGTTCTGCCGCATCATTCGAAGCCCTGGTCGACGAGCGAGAACAGCTCGTCGTCGGTGGCGGACTCCAGGTCGTCCGCTTCGAGCGTGTCGTCCGGCGCCTCGCACAGCGCCAGGAGTTCGCGGAGGCGTTCCGCGATCCGGTCGCGGGCACCGTCCTCGGACAGGGCCGTGGGCAGTGCCTCGTGCAGCCGGTCGAGGTCGGCCAGCATCGGGGTCGCCGCGGACGCCGCCTCGGCGAGGCGCTCCAGCACATGGCGGGCCAGGCTCACCGGGTTCGGATAGTCGAACACGAGGGTCGAGCGCAGGTGCACACCCGTGCCGCGCATGAGGCGGTTGCGCAGCTCCACCGCCATCAGCGAGTCGAAGCCGACCTCCTTGAAGGCCCGTTCGGGTCCGACCTCCTCGGTTCCCGGGAGTCCGAGGACCGCCGCCGCCTGGGTCCGTACGAGCGTGACCAGTTCGCGTTCGCGTTCGTCCTCGGAGAGCGTGGCCAGACGGCGCGCCAGCGCGTCGGCGCCCAGGGCGTCCTGCGTGTCGGCGCCGCGCCCGGACCTGCGGGCGTCCGCTCCACCGGCCAGGTCCCGGAGCGGGCCGCGCACCGCTTCCGGATGCGCGAGCAGCGCCGCACGGTCGAGCCGGGCGAGAACAAGCTCCGGTCCCCCGGCGAGGCCCAGGGCCGCGTCGAACAGTGCGAGCGTCTCGGTTTCCGGCAGCTCCACGAGACCGGCCGGGAGCTCGCCTTCGCCGTGGGAGCCGCCGAAGGCGTTGGGCCCCCAGGCGAGCGACAGGACCGGCAGCCCGCGTGCGCGCCGGTGCGCGGTCAGCGCTTCGGTGAGCGCGTCGGCCGCACCGACACCGGTCCGTCCGGCCGCGCCCGGCAGGTCGTCCGCCGAGGAGAGGGTGACGAAGAACGCCGGGTCGTGCTCGGCGATGAGCTCGTGCAGCGCCTGCGCGGCTTCTTCGTATTCCAGGAGTTCCGGTCCGGAGGACGGCGCGCGGTCGCCGTGGTTCACCTCCGCCGCGTGCAGCACACCGGTCAGCGCGTGCCCGGCGGCCGACCCGGCGCGCAGCTCCGGTGTCCGGGTGAGGACCTCGACGTCGGTTCCCGCTTCGGTCAGGCGGTGCGCCAGCTGTCGTACGGCGTCGGTGTCCCGTCCCCCGCTCGGCACCAGTGTCAATCGCCGGACGCCGTGGGCGGCGATGAGGTGCCCGGCCAGTGCGGCGGCGAGCGGACCGTCGGCGCCGGTGACCAGCACCGTGCCGTCGGCCACGGACCGGAGGTCCGGCACGCCCGCGGATTGCCGGTCAGCGGGCCCGACCCTGCGCAGCCTCGGGGCGAGGACCCGTCCGCCACGCACGGCCAGCCGCGGCTCCTCGGCGAACGGCAGCGTGGGAAGGACGTCCCAGGCCGGGTCACTGTCGATGTCGGCCAGCACGATCCGGTCCGGGTGCCCGGCCTGGAGCGCGCGCAGCGCGGCCCACAGGGCGGCCTGGGCCGGATCGGGCGCCTGGTCGTCGCCGTCGGTGGAGACCGCCCGCCGGGTCACCACGACGAGCCGGGCCGACCCGAACCCGGGGTCGGCGGCCCATGCCGCAGCCTGTGCCAGTACATCGGCCCGCGGACCCGGGGCGACCTGGGCGGTGTCGGGCGCGCGGAGCACGGCGACGTCGGGAACCGGCTCGCCCGCCGCGACTGCGGCGCCGAGTTCCTCCACGCTCGGCCACCGGCCCGCCGGGTCCAAGGCAGCGGGGACGTTCTCGCCCAGCAGGACGAGACGTCCGCTCCCCGTGCCCGGGACCGGTACGGGGTTCCAGCACATCCGGAAGAGCGAGTCGCGGCGCACCCCACCGGCCGCCCGCAACTGCTCCGCCGAGATCGGACGCACGGTCAGCGACTCGACGACCGCGACCGTACGGCCCTCCTCGTCCGCGACGCTCATCGACACCGCGCCGTCACCGGTCGGGGCCAGCCGCGCCCGGAGGGCGACCGTACCGGCGGCGTGGAAGAACCGGACACCGTGCCAGGAGAAGGCCACCCGGACGTCCTCGGAGTCGGTGGCGTCCGCGTCCACGTCCGCCCTCAGGGTCTGGACTCCGGCGTCGAGCAGGGCCGGGTGGACGGCGAAGCCGGCCGTGTCACGCTCGTGGTCGGTGCCGAGGGCGATCTCGGCGAACAGCCCGTCGCCGCTTCGCCACGCCGCGCGCATGCCCCGGAAGGCCGGACCGTAGTCGACGCCGGACGCCGCCAGCCGCTCGTAGAAGCCGTCCACGTCCAGGGGCACGGCTCCGGCCGGAGGCCAGGTCGTCGTCCAGTCCGGGGGGACGGTCGCGCCGGCGTCCGCCGTGGCCTCGGTGAGCGTACCGGCGGCGTGCTGGGTCCACGGTTCGTCGGCCGGGGCGTCCTCGGGCCGCGAATGCACGGCGATCGTCCGGGCCCCGGCCACGTCGGGCGCGCCCACGACGACCTGGAGGCGGACCCCGTCCGTCTCCGGAAGGACGAGCGGAGTGTGCAGGGTCAGCTC
>NZ_JAINFC010000607.1 GCF_020740835.1 Streptomyces sp. UNOC14_S4 | reverse complement strand
CCGGAGCGACCCACCGGCCTGGAGGCGCGCGCGGCGCCCGGCCCGTACGACGCCAGCCCGTTCGCCCGGGAGCGCCACGTCTGGCTGGGGCTGCACGCGGCGGCGACCCGGAGCGTGGACCAGGGCTCGATGATCGTCTTCAGTTGAGATGTACCCCCACAACAGTCAGCGCCGCAACGGTCAGCGCGGGGACTCGGGCGGCCGCTGCCGCGGCATGTTGGGCCGCGTCCCCGGCGGCAGCGGGAAGCGCGGCAGCGGGCCGTTGCCCTCGCCGCGCGGCCCCCACGACACCAGCGACTGCGTCATCAGCGGCGTCGGGCCCGCCCTGAACTCCACCATCCAGTCGGCCGTTTCCGCCCGTACGAGCTCCGACACGTCCTCCGAGAAGCGCCGCAGGACGGTCAGGCAGCGCTCGGCCGCCTCGCTCGCCGTGCCCTCCGTCGGCCCGAGCACCTCGCGCACGCACTCCGACGCCCAGTCGAACTGGAGCGCCTCCAGGCGCCGCTGCACCGCCTGCGCCGTGGCCACCGCCCGCATCCAGCCCGACGTCAGCCCGAAGTAGCGGTCGCAGGCCACGCAGGCGACAGCTCCGAGCAGGCCCAGGAAGCCCCATGTGGCGCCGGAGTGGAGCACGTTCGTCAGCTGGAGCAGCGGCAGGGCCGCGCCCCCCGTGGCGCAGACCGCGCTGCTGATACGCAGCGACCGCGCCCAGCGACGTTTCCAGGCGCGGTCGGCGAGATACCAGTCGACGAGGTACAGCGCGCCGTTCTCCACCCATCGGTACAGCTCATCGAGACGCTCCGCGGGCTCCCCCCAGTCACCGAGTGGGAAGGCACGGCCACGCAAGTCGCCGCGCTGCCTCCCACTCTGCTCGCGGGGGAGCCCTTCGGGCTGCATCTCCGGCTGGCTCACCCGTGCACTCCCTCTGCCGCTACGGATCGCGAGCGTCCTTCCTACCGCCGAACGGTCGGTCTTGGACACAAGATCCTTGGTTTTCCGTCCGTAAGCGCTGCGGAATCCGGTATAGGACCATGCCTCACTCACCCGAAAGAGTGGGTGTACGGAACGGTGGCGCCGTCCCCCACCCGTGCGGGGCCGGTGCAGTGACGTTTCCGTACCCGTCGGACGGTCCCTGGAAATCGATCAGTCGACGAGGCAATAGGGTGACCGGTGTGAAGGTCCTCGTCATCGGCGGCGGCGCCCGCGAACATGCCCTGTGCCGCTCTCTGTCCCTCGACCCCGACGTCACCGCGCTGCACTGCGCCCCCGGCAACGCAGGCATCGCCGAGGTGGCGGAGCTGCACCAGGTGGACGCCCTCGACGGCGGGGCCGTCGCCGGCCTCGCCGTGTCCCTGGGCGCGGACCTCGTGGTCGTCGGCCCCGAGGCCCCGCTGGTCGCGGGCGTCTCCGACGCCGTCCGCGAGCGCGGCATCCCCGTCTTCGGCCCCTCGGCGGAGGCGGCGCGGCTGGAGGGCTCCAAGGCGTTCGCGAAGGACGTCATGGCCTGCGCCAACGTGCCCACCGCCCGTGCCTACGTCTGCACCACCCCGGCCGAGATCGACGCGGCCCTCGACTCCTTCGGCGCGCCGTACGTCGTCAAGGACGACGGGCTCGCGGCGGGCAAGGGCGTCGTCGTCACCGCCGACCTCGCCACCGCCCGCGAGCACGCGCTCGCCTGCGGCCGCGTGGTGATCGAGGAGTTCCTCGACGGTCCCGAGGTCTCCCTCTTCGCCGTCACCGACGGCGAGACCGTCGTCCCGCTCCAGCCCGCCCAGGACTTCAAGCGCGCCCTCGACGGCGACGAGGGCCCGAACACGGGCGGCATGGGCGCCTACTCCCCGCTCCCCTGGGCCGAGCCCTCCCTGGTGGACGAGGTCCTCCGGACCGTCCTCCAGCCGACGGTGGACGAGCTCCGCCGCCGCGGCACGCCCTTCTCCGGCCTGCTCTACGCGGGGCTCGCGATCACCTCGCGCGGCGTGCGCGTGATCGAGTTCAACGCGCGCTTCGGCGACCCCGAGACGCAGGTCGTCCTAGCCCGCCTCAAGACGCCGCTGGCGGGGCTGCTGCTCGCCGCCGCGACGGGGCGGCTGGCGGAGCTCCCGCCGCTGCGCTGGAGCGACGAGGCGGCGGTGACGGTGGTTGTGGCTTCGCACAACTACCCCGGAACGCCGCGGACGGGCGACGTCATCGACGGCCTGGCCGACGTGGCCGCCGCCGGCCCCGCCTACGTCCTCCACGCGGGCACGGCCTTCAACGAGGCGGGCGAGGTCGTGAGCGCGGGCGGCCGCGTCCTGTCGGTGACGGCGACGGGCTCCTCCCTGTCCGAGGCGCGCGAACGCGCCTACGAGGGCGTGAGCCGCGTCCGCCTGGCGGGCTCCCACCACCGCACGGACATCGCGGCGAAGGCCGCCACGCTCTGACCGCAAGGGGCGCCCACGAGCTCGGCCCGCAGCGCCTTGCAGGGGGCGCCCCGTCAGGGGCGCGGGGAACTGCGCGACCAGCCACGACGCAACCCGCAGCCGCACGCCAAGCGCAAGAGGCACCCCACTAGGCGAAGCGGGGGTCCGGGGGCGCAGCCCCTGGGGCAGGGGCCCCCGCTTCCGGGTGGCCCAGATGGCACAAGCCGCACGGCAAGCGCAGCGCCCTTCCCCAAAGCCATTCCATCGGGTGACCGATTGCCCAATGGGCTGACGCACGCCGCACCCCCAACTAGGGTGCGGCGCAAGCCAAGTGCATCCGGCAACTGGCCCACCGGCATTGCGATGTCAGAGCCCGGTGCCACAGTGGGGGGAGGCGGCGCACTCCGCACCGCACCGCTGTCGCACTCCTCGGCAGAGCCCAAACTGGCAACAGGGGGTGATCGGTCTCGTGGCAGTTCCGGAAGCAGGCGTGCTGGTGGCACGCGCCAAAGCCCTCGCGGTGCTGCGCATCCGTAGTGCCGCCGTGGCCGTCGCCCTGCTGCCCGCGGCGGTCGCCGTCGTGCTGCTGGCGGGTGTCGCCATGGGCCGTCTCCCGGACGGCGGCGGCTGGTCCACGGCCCGCTGGGCGCTCGTCGGCGTGGCCGTCCTGGCCCTGCTGCTGGCGGCGGCCGTCGCCGCCGTGGTCGTCCGGGCCAGGCCCGCGCTGAGCCCCACCGTCCCGATCCCGGAGGAGACGGCTCCCGATCTCTACCGGCTGGTGCGCGAGCTCGCCGAGCGGCTGGACGTCCCCGCGCCCTCGGCCATGGCCCTGACGCCGGACTGCGACAGCTGGCTGGAGGACCGCACCCACCCGGCGCTCGGCGGCCCACAGGGCTGCGCTTCAAGGGGCGCCCGGCAGCTTCTCGCGCGCCCCCTGCGGCGTACGGGGGCCGCACCGGTGCTGGTGATCGGCTCGCCGTTCCTGTGGTGGATGCGCGTCCCCGAGCTGCGCGCCCTGCTGGCCCCGGTCGTCGCGGGCACGGGCCCTTCGGCGCACCCCGACATAGCCGCCGCCCGCCGTTTCGTCCGGGGCCTGGACGCCGCCGTGGCCGTCGCCGCGGGGCGCCCGGCCCTCGCGTTCGTCGGGGCCGTCGCCCGGCTGCTGCTGCACTCCTGCCGCGAGCACGCCGCCGAGATGGAGCGCGGGGTCGCGGCCGCCGCCTCCGAGCGCGCCCAGGCCGTCGACTACGGCCTGCGGATCGTCGCCCAGGAGCAGGTGGGGCTCGCCTACGCGGGCTGGGACCGCCTGCTGAACCGTGTCGCCCTGCCCGCCTGGCGCATGGGCCGCTGGCCCTCCCGGCTCGACGCGGGCGTCGTCTCCGCGCTCACCGAGCTCTCCCGCCGCGACCGCCTCGCCGAGGGCTTCACCTCCCGGCTGGGCGAGCGCCCCGCGTGCGACCTGCTGGAGGAGCCCGGCGCCATGGACGAGGCCGCCTCCCTGCTGGCCGCCCGGCTCTTCCACGGCGGCCCCACCGTGTCCGGGCCCGAGTGGTCCCCGGTCGCCTGGAGCCAGTACCCGGAGGAGGTCGTCGACCGCAAGTGGCGGCTGGAGGCGGCCCGTCTGCACCGCGTCCTGGACGACATCCCCGGCCCGTACGCGCAGGGCGTCCCCGGGGCCGTGCCGGACGGTGTCCCGG
>NZ_JAINFC010000606.1 GCF_020740835.1 Streptomyces sp. UNOC14_S4 | reverse complement strand
GACGTCCGCGTGGCGGGCGGCCGCCGCCCGCCACGCGGACGTCGCCTACGTACGCACCGGGGCCGACGCGCCGCCCGCGGCCGTACGGGCCGTACGCGACGAACTGCGGCGCCGCGCCCGGGAGTCCGGCCGCGACCCCGGCCGGCTCGTCGTCCTCGCCTCCGTCCCGGTGGCGCTGCACGCCGCCGCCGACGCGGTGGCCCTCGCCGACCTGGTGGGCGCCTGGTACGGGGACGGGGTCGTCGACGGCTTCCACTTCCGGCCCGGCGACCCCGACCGGGACCTCCCGCTGCTCGTCGACGGGACCGTGCCCGTACTCCAGCACCGCGGGCTGCTGCGCTCGTTCTACCCCGGCGGCACGCTCCGCGAGCACCTGTGCCTGCCGCGCCCGGCCAACCGCTACGCCACCGCGAGGGAGACCGCATGACCAGCCGTACGGGGCGCAGGCAGATGCACCTCGCCGCCCACTTCCCCGGCGTCAACAACACCACCGTCTGGACCGACCCGCGCTCGGGCAGCCAGATCGACTTCTCCTCCTTCGAGCACCTCGCCCGCACCGCCGAACGCGGCCTGTTCGACTTCTTCTTCCTCGCCGAGGGGCTGCGGCTGCGCGAGCACAAGGGCCGCATCCACGACCTCGACGTCGTCGGCCGCCCCGAGTCCCTCACCGTGCTCGCCGCCCTGGCCGCCGTCACCGACCGGCTCGGTCTCGCCGCCACCGTCAACGCCACCTTCAACGAGCCCTACGAACTGGCCCGCCGCCTCGCCTCCCTCGACCACCTCAGCGGCGGCCGCGCGGCCTGGAACGTCGTCACCTCCTCCGACGCCTTCACCGGCGAGAACTTCCGGCGCGGCGGCTACCTGGACCACGCCGACCGCTACACCCGCGCCGCCGAGTTCGTCGCCACCGCCCGCGAACTCTGGGACTCCTGGGCCCCGGACGGCACCCCGCGGCCCTTCGCCCACGAGGGACGGCACTTCCGCATCGAGGGGGAGTTCGACGTCGCCCCCGGCCCGCAGGGGCACCCGGTCGTCATCCAGGCGGGCGACTCCGACGAGGGACGGGAGTTCGCGGCCGCCACCGCCGATGTGATCTTCACCCGGCACGGCAGCCTGGAGGCGGGCCGCGCCTTCTACGCCGACGTCAAGGGCAGGCTCGCCGCGCACGGCCGGGCCCGCGACGACCTCAAGATCATGCCCGGGGTGACGGTCGTCCTCGGCGACACCGCTGCCGAGGCTCAGGAGAAGGCCGCCGAGATCCGCAGGCAGCAGGTCTCGCCGCAGACCGCGCTGCTCACCCTGGAGCAGGTGTGGGGCCGCGACCTCTCGGCCTACGACCCCGACGGGCCGCTGCCCGACATCGACCCCGACCCCGACGGCGTGGTCGCCCAGGGCCGGGTGAAGATGGGCGACCCCTTCGCCGTCGCCGCCCGCTGGCGCGCCGTCGCCGAGGCGAAGGGGCTCTCCATCCGGCAGACCGTCATCGAGACGTACGGCCGCCCGTCCTTCGTCGGCACCCCGCGGGCCGTCGCCGCCGAGCTGGACGAGTTCGTCACGACGGAGGCCGCCGACGGCTTCATCCTCGTCCCCCACCTCACCCCCGGCGGGCTCGACGACTTCGTCGACAGCGTCGTCCCGCTGCTCCAGGAGCGCGGCGCCTTCCGCACGGAGTACACGGGCCGGACGCTCCGGGACCACCTGGGGCTCCCGCTGCCGGGTGGAGGCGCCCGGTAAGGGGCGCGGGGAACTGCGCGAGCAACCACCCGCGACCTGCAGCCGCAATACGACGGAGCGGCCCGAGCTCATAGGCGCAAAGGGCGCGGGAAGGCACCGGCGCAGCCGGAAAACCAAGGGCGGCCCCGGCAAGGGGCCGTCTGAAAGGCACTCTTGCGCCACACGCACAAGGCCCGAATACTCGCCGCAGCGCTTGTCAGGGGCACGGCGAAAACGGAACCGCCGTGCCCGGTTGGCTTCGCGCCTCACCAGACCACCCCCCACGGGAGGAAGACAACGTGAGGATCAAGCGCACCACCCCCCGCCGTACCGTCCGCCGCGTCGCCGTCGCCTCCGGCCTCCTCGCGGCCTCCGCGCTCGTGGCCACCAGCGCCCACGCCCAGGGCGGCGCCGCCGCGGCCCCGCACTCCGCCGCCGCGCTGGCCGCCGCGAGCGCGGCCGTGCAGACGGCCGACGTCCCCGGCACCGCCTGGGTCACCGACGAGCACAGCGGCACCGTCGTCGTCACGGCCGACGCGACCGTCCCCGACGCGGCGATAGCCCGTATCAGAGCCCAGGCCGGACCGGACGCCGACGCGATACGCGTCGAGCGCACGCCCGGGACCTTCCGGCCGTTCCTCGCGGGAGGCGACGCGATCTACGCGCCCACCTGGCGCTGCTCGGTGGGCTTCAACGTCCGCAAGGGCAACACCTACTACTTCCTGACCGCGGGTCACTGCACCCAGGGCAAGCCCCCCTACTACGCCGACGCGGGCCACGGCACGAGCATCGGGCCGACCACCGGCACCAGCTTCCCGGGCAACGACTACGGCATCGTGCAGTACACCAACGGCTCCGTCCCCCACCCCAGCGCCGTCGACCTCTACAACGGCGGCACCCAGCGCATCACCGCCGCGGGCAACGCCACCGTCGGCCAGTCCGTGCAGCGCAGCGGCTCCACGACCCATGTGCACGGCGGCAAGGTCACCGGCCTGAACGCGACGGTCAACTACGGCAACGGCCAGATCGTCCGCGGCCTGATCCAGACGAACGTGTGCGCCGAGCCCGGCGACAGCGGCGGCGCCCTCTTCGCCGGCTCCACGGCGCTGGGGCTCACCTCCGGCGGCAGCGGCAACTGCACCACCGGCGGCACGACCTTCTTCCAGCCGGTCCCGGCGGCGCTGAAGGCGTACGGGGTGAGCATCTTCTAAAACCGCCCGCCCCTGTGGACCCTGACCGCGAGCGAGCACGGATCTCCTTCCCCAGCCTTGCGGCCAGCAGCACAGGAGCCCCCGGACCGGCCCGGTTCCCCGGGCCGTGCCGGGGGCTCGACCTTGGTCCCGGTCGGGCCTACCGTGGGATGTGACACCTGACATGCAGGGCAGGGGGTCGTGCCATGGTCCAGGAACTGGTAGCGGCGGCCGCGGGCGCAGGATCCGCATGCGCCCTGTACGCCATGGCGGCGGCACGCGTGGTCAAGCAGTACGAGCGCGGCGTGGTGCTGCGGCTCGGCAGGCTGCTCCCGGAGATCAGGCCGCCGGGGTTCACCATGATCATTCCGGGCGTCGACCGGCTCCGCAGGGTCAACATGCAGATCGTGACGATGCCGGTGCCCGCCCAGGAGGGCATCACCCGGGACAACGTCACCGTGCGTGTCGACGCGGTCGTCTATTTCAAGGTCGTCAACCCCGCCGAGGCCGTGATCGCGGTCGAGGACTACCGCTTCGCCGTCTCGCAGATGGCCCAGACCTCCCTGCGCTCGATCATCGGCAAGAGCGACCTGGACGACCTCCTCTCCAACCGGGAGAAGCTCAACCAGGGCCTGGAGCTGATGCTCGACAGCCCGGCGATCGGCTGGGGCGTGCAGATCGACCGCGTCGAGATCAAGGACGTGTCGCTGCCGGAGACGATGAAGCGGTCGATGTCCCGCCAGGCGGAGGCGGAGCGCGAGCGCCGGGCCCGGGTGATCAACGCGGACGCGGAGCTGCTGGCGTCGAAGAAGCTGGCGGAGGCGGCGGCGACGATGTCGGAGCAGCCGGCGGCGTTGCAGCTGCGGTTGCTGCAGACGATTGTGGCGGTGGCGGCGGAGAAGAACTCGACGCTGGTGCTGCCGTTCCCTGTGGAGCTGCTGAGGTTCTTGGAGAGGTCGGTCCCCCACGAGGAGGGATCGCCGGAGAAGCCGGAGCCGTGACTCTGTGACCGGGGCCGTGCCCCGGACCCCCGCGCCTACCGGGGTGCGTCCTGAGCTCGGCTCGCGTCCGCAGGCTGTGCGTGGCTGGTCGCGCAGTTCCCCGCGCCCCTAAAGGGGCGCGCCCGTCGCGGCTCGCTCAACGAGGTCCGGGGGCTCCGCCCCCTGGGCCCCCCGATGGGCCGAGCCATCCGCAAG
>NZ_JAINFC010000605.1 GCF_020740835.1 Streptomyces sp. UNOC14_S4 | reverse complement strand
CCATGAATCCGGCCCCGCCCCCCGGCATACCCGGCTCCTGTGCGACGGGCACCGTCGCCGGGACCGGCCTGCCCGAACCACCGCCCGCGCACCCGGAGCACCTGAAGGAGGACCCGCAGAAGGACCCGCAGAAGGACTCGTGGAAAGACCCGCGGAAGCACCTGAGCCGGTGGCTGACGGAACGGATCCTTCCGCTGCTCTGGCCGCCCCTCGCCGTCTACGCCGCCACCGCCGCGCTGCACCTCGTGCTGCTGGCCGCGATGGACGGTCCCGACGGCCCCGGACTCCGCGCGCGCCTGCTCTCCTGGGACGGCCTGCTGTACGCCGACATAGCCGCCAACGGCTACCCGGATAGCTACACGTACACGCCGGAAGGCCAGTTGACGGGGAACAACCTGGCCTTCTTCCCGCTGTACCCGCTGCTGATCCGGACCGTCCACGCGCTCACCGGCCTCGACCACGACATCGCGGGCGTCGTCGTCGCCCATCTGGCGCTGATCGCCGCGCTCGTCGTCGTCCAGTGCCTGTTCACCCGGCTGTACGGGCGGCGCACCGCGACCGTCGCGACCGTCCTGCTGGCCGGGGCACAGCCGATGGCCATGGCCTTCTTCATGTCCTACAGCGAGTCGCTGTTCCTGGCCCTGGCCGCCGGTACCCTCCTCGCCGCGCACCGCCGCGCCTGGCTCACCGCGGGCACCCTCGCCCTGCTGACCGGCCTCACCCGGCCCGCCGCCGCGGCCGCCGTCGCCGCCCTGGCCGTGGCCGCGGGCCTCGAACTGCTGCGGCAGCGCCGGTGGTCCGCCCGCCCTGTGGCGGCCGTCGCCCTGGCCTGCGCGGGTACCCCGCTGTACCTGTGGTGGGTGGGGCGGCGCGTCGGCGACCTCGACGCCTGGTTCACCATCCAGGAGGCGGGCTGGGGCACCCACTGGGACAACGGCAAGGCGTTCTGGGACTTCCTCGCCGATACCTTCGCCCACGGGGACGGCTGGGTGCCGGTGAGCACGGCCGTGCTGCTGCTCGCGCTGGTCTGCGCCACGGTGCTCGCCTGGGAGCGCGGCGCCTGGCCGCCGTTGCTCGTCCACGGCACCGGCATCGTGGTCCTCACGCTCTGCCAGAGCAACTACTCCCACTCGAAGCTGCGGCTGCTGGTGCCCGCGCTGCTCTTCCTCGTCCCCGCCGCCCGCGCGCTGGCCCGCGCCCGCACCCGCACGGCGGTCGTCGCCCTCGCCGCCGCGACGGCGTTCGGCTGCTGGTACGGGGCGCACATGCTCACGGTGTGGCACTACGCGATCTGACGATCAGGAGGTCATACGTCCCGGCGGGCCGTCATATGTCCCGGTTCCAGGGCTGCTCATGAGTAACCGCATCGATGCGGAGAGTTAAAATTTTTGGCGGGTAGCCGCACAAGCGGCTCGGTTTTCCGGTTCATTGGATGCCGAGCGCATCGCGGCGACGCACAGCCACACCGCGCGACGGTACGACGGATCGGGGAGTCTGTGACTGGAGAACGGGAGCGGCTCCTGCTGGTCCGTACGCGCCGCCGTCGCGCGGCGGTCACCGTCGTCGCGTACGCGGCCTTCCGCGAACTGCACGCGCGGCGGTGGCGTCTGTACGCCCATGTGCACACCGGCGACCGGAAGGCCGCCGAGGAGATCACCGAGGCGGTCTTCGAGCAGTTGCGGCTGCGGTGGGCGTACGTGCTGCGGCAGCCGTCCGCCGAATCCTGTGCCTGGTCCCTCTTCAAGCAGCACGTGGCGGACTGGCTCGCGGCCCGCGGCCGCGACTCCGCGCTCGCCGCCGCGGCCTTCGGGTGCGTCACCCGGCCCCTGCCGCGGGCCTGCCGACAGCGGTTCGAACTGCTGGAGAACCGGATGGCCCTCTACGCGGCCATCACCCGGCTGCCGGAGCGGCAGTGCGACGCGCTGGTCCTCACCTATGTGATCGGCTACAAGTCGGGGCAGGTGGCGGATCTGCTGGGGGTGGACGAGGCGGCGGTACGGTCCCACGCGGGGTGCTCGCGGCGCGAGCTCCCGTGGTGGATTTCCAGTCTTCTGTGACTGGCGGTGCGCCGCCTGTTTGGTTTTGGGCGCGCCTACGGGGGCTACCGCTTGGCCGGTTCCGAGAGGTGGAGGAGCTCGTAGCGTTCCGTGGCGGGCTCGTCGTGCGGGACCGCGTCCCGCCAGAGGGTGAAGCGGAGCAGTTGCCAGCGCAGGGGGTCGACGGCCAGGGCCGTCGTGTGGACGTCCGCGCGGCGGGCGGTACGCCGCAGGTCGTCGAGCGCGGAGCGTACCGCCGTCTCCGGGTCCTCGTCGGCGGGCAGGGAAGTGACGTGCCGTGACGCGGCACGGGGTGTGGTGTCCCAGGAGGGGCCCGTCTCGCGGGCGGCGACCGTCCAGTGCCGCACGGGGGTGCGGCCGAAGTCGCGGACGATGTTCCGGAAGCCCCCGCCGCCCACCAGGAAGTGGCTCATCGCGGCGGTGTCGTCCCACAGGTAGAACGGCGCGTACTGGTTCACGGGCGAGCTGTCGACGCCCCGTTCGCGGATGACGTACGCCTTGAGGCGGAGCCCCTGGCGGTCGTCGAGCGTATGGCCGAAGTCGCGGACGCGCTTGCGGATGACCTCCATGTCGTAGTCGGCGGGCAGGGTGATCTCGTACTGCATGGCGTACACGGCAGGGAACTCCCTCATACGGACTCATACGGATTCATGCGGAATGCGTTGCGAGGTCACACTGTACATACTCATAGGTACAGAAGAGGGTGCCGGGTGCCGCGAGGCGCCGCCGCGTGCCCCCTCGCCGTCAGCCTCCCAGGCCTCAATGCCCCGATAGTGTCCGGGATTTCGCCCCACGCCGCGCCTGGTGCGACGATGCGCACTCCCTGAACCGACTATCAGAGGAATGGGAGCCTGTATGCAGCGAAGTGGGGGAGTGATGGACCGCCGCTGGGGTGCGGCGGCGGTCGCCTCGGCCCTGGCCGCCGCGCTCGCGGTCCCGGCGGGTGCGGCCGGGGCCGCGAGCGGCCCGTCCGGGATCGCCGCGAAGGGCGCGTATCTGCTCGACAGCGGCGCCGACCGGCAGCTGTGGGGGAAGGACGCGGACACCCGACGGCAGATGGCCAGCACCACGAAGATCATGACCGCGGTCGTGGTGCTCGACAGCCACGGCATGAGCCTCGACCGGCAGATCGAGATCAAGCAGTCCTACCGCGACTACGTCGCGCGTACCGGGGCCAGCACCGCCGACCTCCGCACCGGCGACAAGCTGACGGCCCGACAGCTGCTGTACGCGCTGATGCTCCCGTCCGGCTGTGACGCCGCCTACGCGCTCGCCGACGCCTACGGCAGCGGGAACACTGAGGAGGTGCGCACCCGTTCCTTCGTCTCGAAGATGAACAAGAAGGCGGCGGAGCTCGGGCTGGGCCGTACCACCTACGACTCCTTCGACGGGATCTCCTCCCGGGGCGGCAACCTCACCACCCCGCGCGACCTCGCGAAGCTCTCCCGCCACGCGCTGGGCAACCGCACCTTCCGCGAGGTCATGAGCACCCTGAACACCCAGCAGAAGGCGGCCAACGTCAACCGCCTCTACACCTGGTACAACACCAACAAGCTGCTCGGCTCCTACGGCGGCGTCATCGGTGTCAAGACCGGCACCACCTCCGTCGCCGGCCCCTGCCTCGTCTTCGCCGCGCAGCGGGACGGCCGTACCGTGATCGGCGTCCTCCTCAACGATGCCGCCAGCCGCTACCCGGACGCGGCCAAGATGCTCGACTATGCCTACGGCAAGCACACTCCGCTGCACCTGAGGGAGCTGCCCCCGGCGGCCCACGAGGACTGAGGTCTGCTGCCTCCCGCGAGCCCGGACCCCGACGGGGGTCCGGGCTTCTTTATGGTGAGCCGCCGTCAAATTCCAGGAACAGGCACTGTTTTATACCTGATTGAGTGAACTGTCGTACGAGAAGTGCCGGATCGCGAACGCACCGGCATTCGGGGGGAGATAGAGTCCTTCGTGTCCGGAAACGGACATCGGGCCGCCGCGTTCGCCGTCGGTGTACCAGGCCGCATCGCCGTCCGCCGGGGCCCACCCACACCCCCACTCCGACTCCTCGGCAC